>CAJWUE010000128.1:0-2040 GCA_913047775.1 uncultured Rhodobiaceae bacterium | reverse complement strand
TTATGTTCACAGGATTGCGTAGGCACGAAGCCTTGACTCTTAAATGGAGCGATATAGACTTCGATAACCACTCCTTTACCATTGAGGACACTAAGAATAATGAGTCGCATTCATTACCATTAACATTCAAACTTGATGAGGTACTAGATAGGCGTATGAAAGCTAGAGATGACAACCCTTATGTCTTTCAAGGAACGAATACTAACAGTCATCTTCACCCACCTAAAAGACAGTTAGAAAGAGCGAGGGAATTAGTAGGATTTCATTTCACTAATCACGATATAAGAAGGGCTTTTGAAACTACTGCCAATAGACTTGCCTTCTCTACCTACACCCTCAAGAAACTAGTAAATCATAAGAACACTAGAGATGTAACAGGGCGATATATAGTTCTAGATATAGACGAACTCCGTGAACCAATGCAGCAAATTACAGATGAATTATGGAATCACATTAATGGCTAATATTAAATACAGCCTTTTCCATGATAGGACTGCTGAGAGATTCAGGGAAGATGTTTCCTTAACATTTTTATCTTAGTTTATGTCTTGCTTATTAAGGTTTTGAAGTAACTATAGAATATAGGTAATTCTTTAATGATATTTCTAAATTTAATTGGACTTAAGCGTATTTTATGACAGTAACCAAGATGAAGATAAAAAAAGAAATGATAAAATTTTGTAAAAGGTAAGCTGCATAAAAAAGGAACAATAAAACGTAGAAACGGAAAATCTACAACTATGCCCGCCAATTTTTGTAAATTCTCAACCATCATTTTTTCTTTTTTTGATTTAAATGTCAGCATTGAGGAACGTTTGTTCGATTCTAAATAAACAGTATCTTTATCCTCTACAAAATGTCCTGAATCTATTGCCATTTTTGCCACAGCAGTACCAGGGAATGGATAAAGCAGACCGAAAGAGGCCATTGCAGGTTTTATTTTCAAGTTTAAATCAAGTGTGCGCAAATCTACTTCGAATGCGTTATCGACGGGTAATCCCATAATATTAAGGGCAATAATCTTTACACCATATTTATTAAATAATTGAGTTGCTTTATGTATGGTATCGTTAGTTGTGGCTCGCAAAAAAATCTCATTTGCGACTTTCTCATCACCACATTCAACTCCCATCCAAACATGCGTTAGTCCAGCTTCTTTAAGGTCTTTAATATCTTGTTCCTTTACTGAGCTAGCGCGAACATTACCGTTAAATGGCAGGCCAATTTTTTTCTTATAGAGTTTAGAAAATTCTTTAATCCAGCCACGTGGCTTCAGAGTAAAAACATCATCTGTAAATGTCACTGTATCTAAAGGGTAACGCGCTCTTACATCTTCAATTTCTTCTATTACTAGTTCAGGCGATCTGACTCTTAAGGTTTGTCCTAAACCTTTATAACTATCATTATATTGTTTATTGAAACAATAACTACATTTATAAGGACAACCTCTAGCCGATAGAAAAGATTTAGCGCCAAGAGAAGCTAAATTTGGATCTGCATCATATAAAATTTGTCGATCTGGAAATGGTAACTCATTCAAATTCTGAACTAAATTGCCTAGTGGATTACGATAAATCTTACCCTTGTGCTTAATGTGAAAAGTTTCAGTCGATAAGTGGTCCTCACCTTTTTCTATTCTTCTAATGAATTCTGGAAAGCTATCATCTCCTTCCCCTGTACAAATAGCGTCAATACCATCTTCTTCAATAACTTCTTTGTTAAAAGTTGGATGAGGTCCACCCATTACAGAAATAAAGTTAAAATCTTTTTTTAAAATTTTATTAAGTTTCAGTACCTCATAATGTTCGCCAGTCATTACACTATATCCTATTAATTCAGGTCGAAAATCCTTTACAATTTTGTAAACATAATCGTAAATTTCTGGAACAACAGTGTGGTTGTTTTCCGCATACTCAGCAAATGTAATTGGTTTTGGGTATTGTAAAAAAGACTTTGTTTTAGGTGATAGTTTTGTTTTTTTGGCAGAAGAAGGGTCCTTCATCACAGCTGCTTTAACTTGGTGACCTTCTTTTTTTAATT
>CAJWUE010000127.1:0-2173 GCA_913047775.1 uncultured Rhodobiaceae bacterium | reverse complement strand
AAGGAAATAATTTTAAAGCATTTTTATAATATATTTTTTTCAAAACCTCATCTGGGAGATCAAGCCCATACATTTTCCAAAGACCGTGTCTTTTTCTATAGTAATCAAAATATTCATCTTTAGTTTCGAGAACTCTAAAATAAACATCAAATTCAGACTTCCTATATGTATCTTTTCCAAACATAACTCTATCTTGATAATCGATAAAAAACTGCCTTGCTCTTCTAGGTTGTCTTCCTAATTCACCTATTACTGCACCAAATTCTGTATAAACATTTGGAAGACTATCTAAATGTCTTTCCAACTTGTCTAAATTGTTTGCCATCCAACCCATGTGTGCATTAATAAAAATAGTATTTGAATGTCTTTTAAACATATTGTATTGCTCTTGCATTACAGTATCAAAAGAGGGATATTTATCTTGAGGTCTAAAACTTCTAGGTTTTTGTCTAGCATGAAGCCATCTTTCATTATACTTGTCTATCGGATCAAAGAAAGGGGAGGGCTCACCAGAATGAATTAAAACAGGTATTTTAAGGTCTGCGCAAGCTTCCCAAATTGCTGAAAGCCTTTTATCATCTACCTTGACTCTATTTCCTTCAGAGTCTTTTAGATTAAGTCCTAAATTTTTATAAATTTTCAATCCAATAGCCCCGTCTTTAACAGCGTTTTTTAGAATTTCAACAGATGAAGCAGCAAAATCTTTCTCATCTATTTTATTTAGATTAAGATTAACAAAAACACCAAATCTTTTAGGATAATTTTTTCTTACATTTTTTAATGATTTTGAAAGATTTATATCCATTAAAGATTGATTTCCAGAAAAAGTACCAAAACCTGAGCCACTGAGGTTAATCATATATTTCATGTTCAAACTATCCATTTCTTTTATAATACCAGTAAGATCTTTAACTGGCATGTCCCAGTGATGACTATGAACATCAATGAATGGAAATTTAGATTTGTTTGTTGGATTTTCTGGAACAACTAAAGTAGAAATTGGAGAATATTCTTCAATATCCATTAGATTATTCTTTTTCTGAATTTTATCAATAACAAAATAGGAAATACCTCCAAATATTAAAACAATTATTAGAAGAGAAAATAAAAAGAGTAGGGCTTTTAAAAAATTTTTTAAAGAAAAAAACATTTTTATTTAAAAGGAATTTTAATTTCAGTAGTATCCCATCTTAATCTAATATTAGAATTTAAAGAATCAGTAACAAAATCTATAGTAAATTGTTCAATTGATTCATCTGTTTGACTGGAAGGAACAGTAATAGTAAAAAGATCTTTTTCAGAATCAGGTCTTGAAATACCAAAAAAAGCATCAGTACTGTTAAAAGTTATGTCCCAAGAATTTAAGCCTGGAATTGTATAAAGAGAATATTGACCAACAGAAAGTACATTATCATAAAAATTTAAATCAGAATTAGTATTAATAACAGTGTGTCTGTTGGCACCAGTTCTCCAATATTGATCAAATGGGACTAAGGCAGATTCAGATTCATTACCAAATATTAATCTTCCTTTTTTATAAGGTCTGCTATATGTAATTGATATGTCTTTATCATCTACAGTAAACGAAACTGTATCAAGTGGACTTACGGGGTTAGTAATAACGTATGCTGCATATATTAAAAATAATGCTAATACAAGCAATAGGGTATATATAATTTTTTTCTTCATTTGTTTATATAATTAGTGATTCAAATACGATTTAACATAATATAAATTATAGTTCAATTATAATTAAACCTTCTTTACTTTACAAGCATTCATTCCTTTAGCTCCTTTGATTATATCAAACTCAACCTTATCGCCTTCTTCAATTTCATCAATACATTCACTTATATGAACAAAATACTTTTCCTGAGTTTCTGGGTCAATTATAAACCCAAAACCTTTTGAGTGATCAAAGAAATTAACTTTTCCAATATATCCTGTAGTTTTAACAGCTTCTCGCTTAGGAACACCAATTACAATGCTTTCTGCGCTTATTCTTTCTTTTTCTGCTGGATCTGGTGGTGTATCAGTGAAATTTCCGTTATAATCAACATATACGAACTCGTTAGTTACTAGTTCTCCACTTTCCTTAGCTTCTTTTCGAGCTAGCATCTTTTTTCTCTTGTCTTCTCTTTTCTTTAAACGTTTCTTTTCTTTTTCTAATTTA
>CAJWUE010000126.1:0-2223 GCA_913047775.1 uncultured Rhodobiaceae bacterium | reverse complement strand
AATAAGTTATAAAATGTAATTGTGGACGACAAAGAATCATTTATCAATAATCATGAAACGGCCCCATTAATTGAACTTGACAATTTCTGCTGCCCTTTAGGCTCTAACAGTTTTTATTTTCGCACTTATGATGATAAAAAAATAAGAATTGCTTTATGGAACCTACAGTCTAAAAAAGGGACCATTCTTCTTCAGTCAGGCAGAACAGAATTCATTGAAAAATATTATGAAGTTATACAGGAATTTATTAATAGAGGTTTCTCTGTTGCCGCTATGGATTGGCGAGGACAAGGCTTATCAGATAGAACCTCTAAAAATGTCAGATTAGGTCATGTTGATAGTTTTAATGAATATGACAAGGACTTAGAGGAGATTATAGAGAAAGTTTATAAACCTTTATGTCCAACACCTTGGATAGGATTTGGGCATTCAATGGGTGGCTGTCTAATGGCTACCAACCTAGTTAATAATGAAGAAAACTATCAAGCTCTTATTCTTTGTGCGCCTATGTTGTCTATGAAGGTTAATAAGCTAGTTAAACTACTAACAAAATTTATTACTTTCTTATTGCCCCGGTTAAAAGGTTTGCCTCTTTTCCCCCCAAATTGGGACGACAAGAAGGGTTGGAAAGAAGAAGATTTTAAACAAAATAATCTTACTAGCGATAAGTATAGATTTGATAGAACCTTTAAACTTATTTCTAAATGTCCAGACCTAGGAGTTAAGGGGCTAAGCTTTGGATGGGTAAACGAAGCAATTAAAAGAACAGAAGAATTTAAATATCCTAATTGGAGGAAAAACGTTAACAAGCCAATCTTGCTGTTAAGTGCCCAAAAAGATACTTTAGTAGATTCGGACAAAAATGAACTGATTTGTGAATTAATTCCACAAAATTCCATAGCTCGTATTAATGGAAAACACGAATTGCTAATGGAGGAAGACAATATACGTAATGAAGCTTGGAAAGCTATAGACAAATTTCTTGAAAAAATTTATGGATAGTTCTTTATTACTTCTTCTAATCTTTTTATTACTTTTTCCTTACCTAAAACTAAAGATGTTTCATCGACAGAAGCGGAATTCATCCTTCCAGTTATGGCTAATCTAAAAGGCCTTCCTACAGAAGCCATCCCTACTCCTTTATTTTCTTTGACCTTATTAATTATTTTTTTTATGCCTTCAATATCCCAGGTTTTCATTTCTTTAAAACTTTGAATCAAAAATTCTAAAATTTCTAAAGCCTCTTCAGTAAATGTTTTCTTAGCTTCCTCAGAATCAATAATAATTGCATCATCAAAGAAATAAGCCCCTTCCTTATCAAATTCTGAAAGCAAAGAACACCTTTCTTTAATTAAATTTATAACTTCTAAAGAATAATCATCTTCCTTAAAATTGCTTGAGATAGGAGCTACTTTTTTAAGTAAAGTCTTGTTTCCTATTTTTAAAAAATATTCTCTGTTGAACCAAATAAGTTTGTCATAGGAAAAAGATGCTGGTGAATTATTTAGTTTTCCATCTTTAAATATTTTTATCAGTTCTTCAAGTTGAAACAACTCTTGATCTCCATAAGACCAACCCAATCTAACTATGTAGTTAAGTAGAGCTTCAGGAAGAACACCTATCTCTTTATATTCCAATACATTCACCGCCCCATGTCTTTTTGACATTCTCTTTCCATCCTCTCCTAAAATCATAGGTACATGACCGTAAATGGGGATAGATTCCTCTAGTGCCTTAAAGATATTTATCTGTCTAAAAGTGTTATTGATATGATCATCTCCTCTAATAACATGGGTAATTTTCATTAAATGATCATCTACAGTGGCAGATAATTGATAAGTAGGAGAACCGTCTTGTCTAAGAATTATAAAATCCTCAATTGTTGAATTTGAAATATTAATTTCTCCTTGGACTAAATCTTTAATAATACTATTTCCACTTATTTTGCTTTTAAATCTTATGACAGGATCTACGTTAGTGGGAATTGATAAATTTTTTGGTTCCCTCCACTTTCTATTATATACAAAGGGTATTCCTTTTTTCTTGGCACTATTTTTTTGTTCATTAATCTCTTCTTCTGAACAATAGCATCTATAAGCAAAGCCTTTTTTTAAAAGTTCCTCTGCAACTTTTTTATGTTCATTAATTTTTTCCGATTGAATATACTCTTTGTCATCATGCTCAATACCGATCCATTTTAACGATTGAATAATTTGACTTTTA
>CAJWUE010000125.1:0-2247 GCA_913047775.1 uncultured Rhodobiaceae bacterium | reverse complement strand
CCCAACAATCGCTATATCAGTTGGTATCTCCACCTCAACAATTGATGATTTTAGAATTGATAATTGTATGTCCTTAAATTTTTCCCAATTTAAAACATAACTCTGATAATCAATGTTAAGTTTGTTACATACATTCCTAATATTTTTAACAGATTCTTCAGAGTCCCAGCCATTATCCATATGCAAAGCAAGAGGGTTTAGACCTAATTGAACAGCTTTATAAGCTGTGTAACTGCTATCAACACCTCCACTCATGCCTATTAAGCAATCATATTTATTTTTTCCTTTGGTATTCTTGATTTTATTTACAATAATCTCTAATTGCCTATCACTTTCCTCTCCATGATAAATTTTGTTTTTATATTTTTTTAAGAAGTCATCACAATGGTTACAATTTCCCTTTTTATCAAAAGTGATTTCTGGATCAGAAGTGTCCATGACACATCTTTTGCAAATTTGGTAGACTTTTTTAGTCACTGATATTAAACGTGTAGATGAATTGAATAGTAGGAAATTTCTTTTGATTATACTAATAAAAGAGTTTATCTAAAAAAAGATAAATCTGATTTTTCTATATAGTTAATTAATACTCCCTTGTTGGGACCTTGAAACACAAATAGGCTTCCTGCTGCGAGGGCGCTAGCAAATCCTTTTTTATATGCTTCGATCATATGTTCTAGATTTCCTGCACCTCCAAGAGCTACTACCGGGATGGCCACTGCAGTAGAAATTTCTTTTACTAAATCTAAATCATAGCCACTCATGGTGCCATCCTTGTTTATTGATTGAATAATAATCTCACCTGCTCCATTCTCTTCAATTATCTTAGCGAAATCTTTAGGAGAGTATTTTGAAGACTTTGATCCACTATTCCTCCATACTACCTCTCCAGAAAAAAACTTCTTTTTCACATCAATACATACAACGATAGTAGAGGATCCGAAATTATCTGAGGCCTCTCTTATGAATTTAGGATTTTCTACAGCACAAGTATTGATAATTACTTTTTCAGCTCCTTTTGCAATAATATTTTGGATCTCATCTAAATTTTTGATTCCTCCTCCAACAGCGAAGGGCATATTCGCTTCTTCTCCCACCTGACTAACTAATTCAGTTGAAATTGTTCTTTTCTCTTTAGTTGCTTCTATATCAAGAAATACGAGTTCATCAGCTTTTAAATCATTAAATACTTTGACAGCGTTTATGGGATCTCCAATGTAACGGAAATCTTTAAATCCTTTTGACTTAACCAAAGCATTGCCTTGAAGTAACAGGACTGGAATAATTCTTGGTCTGAACATTTATAGAGAAATAAAATTCTTCAACAAGACTTCCCCAACATCGTGACTTTTCTCTGGATGGTATTGCACTCCAAAGATATTATCTTTTTCTATTGCTGACGTGAATTTAAAACAGTACTCGGTTTCATTGAGAATATTAGAAGTTTCGTTAGACCTCAGGTAGTAAGAATGGACAAAATAAAATTCACTTGATTCTGGTATTCCTTTCATTAAGTGACTTTTTTTAGATTGTGTAATCTTATTCCATCCTGTGTGTGGAATTTTAAATTTTAATGTGTCATCCACTTGCATTTTCCTTACATTAGCATCTAGCCAACCAAGACCTTCTGTATTACCTTCTTCACTATCTTTTGCCATTAGTTGCATACCAAGACAAATACCAAGTACAGGCTTCTTTTTAATAATTGCTACTTCATTAAGAGTATCTAAAAGATTTAGTTCTTTGATATTTTTCATTGCTTTTGCGAAATGCCCAACTCCTACTAAGATAATCTTATCTGCCTTAATTATATCCTTGGGGTTTGAAGTTATGGATGCAGTAGTTTTTAGTCTATCTAGTTTTTTCTTTACAGAATTCAGGTTTCCCATCCCATAATCTACTATGGCCAATGTTTTTTTCATTTAATTTTTTTAATGTATTTAATGTTATCTGGTGGGCAAGAGTCTTTTGAGATTGTTATAGCATATAGGATGATTATCCAAAAGAAGATGAAATTATTTGCATCCCACATAAACGTCTCTGTGATTATAGAAATTAATCCACAGTAAAAAAAATTTGAGTATTTGTGTTCAATAAAAAGGAGGTTTTTGGAGATTCCTAATATTAGAAACATAACAACTGATAAGGCTAAAGGAACACCACCCAAAATAATTAAGGAAAAAACTAAAGAATGTGGGTCCGTAGTAAGTGATTGACTCATCTCTGACAAACTGACTGGAAAGAAAA
>CAJWUE010000124.1:0-2268 GCA_913047775.1 uncultured Rhodobiaceae bacterium | reverse complement strand
CAACATTTTCTTGATTGGCATAAAAGCCTTTTTTTCGACTTACTGCCCTGACAGAATGTCCTGCTAAAAGAAGTTGTCTTACTTGGGCACGGCCCATTCTACCTGTTGATCCAAAAACTGTTACTATCGCCATTTTCTTCTTCTCCTAATGTCTCTTTCTCATAAGTGATTTTACGTACAAATCGTTCAACCATTTAGGCAAAATACGCATTACAAAAAGTAAAAATCTATTAAAGAATCCATTTACGTAGAGTTCTTTACCTTGCATCGATGCTTCATGGGCTTCCTTTGCAACTTCCTTTGAAGTCATCCACATAAAGGATGGGATAGAAGCCTTAAATTCCTTCATATTTTCATGAAATTCTGTATGCGTAAAACCAGGACATACAGCACAACAAAAAACATTTTTGTGATTGTATTCTTTATGTATGCCTTCGGAAAATTTAATTATCATAGACTTGACTCCGCTATACATTCCTCCAGAAGCATTCGCTGGAGATGTAAGACCAGAAATAGAAGAAATATTAATAATCCTTCCAAATTCTCTATCCAACATTCCCAACAAAAATGAATGTGTCAGTGTAACAACAGAAGTTGAAAGTACATTTATAAAGTCTACATGTTCCTTAAGACTTATTTTATCGAAAGTATTTAAAAATCCATACCCAGCATTGTTAACTAAAATATCAACACTTAAATCGTTAGAAATACAGTAATTGTAAATTCTTTCCGCGCTGTTGATGTCACTCAAATCCTCAGTAATCATGTCTACATTAATTGAATATCTTTCTTCTAAATTTTTCTTCAATCGTTGGAGTAATTCTTCTCTCCTTGCGGTTATAACTAAATTGCAACCTTTTGATGCATATAATTCTGCAATTTCTCTACCTATTCCTGAGGAAGCGCCAGTTACCAAAGCTGTTCGATCGCTGAGATCATTCATCACAATTACCTTTCAAAGGTTAAATTAAGCTTATTCAAACCTCTTAAAGCAAAATGCCTGCGATGGAGAAAATCGTTTTTATCGGGTTCCAATTGTATATTTTTCAATCTCTCGAGCAAAATTTCAAATGCTAAACGCATTTCCTGTCTCGCTAAAGGGGCGCCAATACAATGATGATGTGCAGTTCCGTAAGCAAGATGCTTGCCTGGATTTTTTCTTTTAAGATCCATATGGGCAGGACATTCGAATTGATCATTATCTCGATTAGCGGATCCAAAACGCATATCAATGATCGATCCCTCCGGAATGAGTGTATCTCCTAACTCAACATCTTTCCTTACTCTTCTAAAAAGGCTTTGAACAGGCGTCTCTAATCTTATAATTTCTTCAACGAAATTCTTAAATTTTGCTTTCCCTGAAAGCAAATCATCAAGCTTGTCCCTCTGCTGCATCAGCATTAACATTCCACTTGCCATTGAATCTGTTGTGGTTTCATTGCCACCAATATTTAGATCACTGACCATGGAAAGCAGTTCTTCGGTCTTTAATTTATTCCCATCTTCATCAACATAATTGACTAAATCTGAAATGATGTCCTCTTTGGGATGAAGTTTTTTTTCTTCAAAAGTCTTGTTCATGTAATGTTGAAATTCAACTAATCTTTCGGCACATGCTATTTCTTCTTCTTCGTTAAGCATCTGACTAAGACCAGCTGAAGTATCTTGTGACCACCCTTTTAGCTTTGGCAAATCCTCTTTAGGAAAACCCAATCTATCTTGAATCACGTTCATAGGAAGCGGCACACAAAACTGAGAAATAAACTCAACCTTTCCATCATCAATAAAGGTGTCAATAAGTTCATTAACGAGATTCTTAATATAAGGTTCCATCTTCTTTATACGACCAGCAGTGAATGAGGGATTTGCAGCCTTTCTAAACCTAGTATGATTAGGGGGTTCAGAACCAAAGCAAGGTACTTGCTTCCATCCTTTTTCGGAAAAAACCTTGCCTACGGATCTGCCGTATTTCCAATATCCTTCCTTCTTTTTTTCAACATTTTTTTCCCAATATGCTGCGATATCGCGAGAAAAAAAATCGTAATCTGACAAGACTCTTTTTAAATCTTCATATTTCGTAACAACATAAAAACCAGTATCGGGACTTAAAAATACGGGAGCCTTTTCACGATAAACCGAATAAGCCTCATAAGGGTCTTCAATTACCTTAGGGTCGAGTAAATTAAAGTTCTTGGGTAACTTCTCTATTTTATCCATTCCAATACCTTATCACTAATCGGGAAGCGCGTAAGCTATTATATGATCAGA
>CAJWUE010000123.1:0-2324 GCA_913047775.1 uncultured Rhodobiaceae bacterium | reverse complement strand
CACCAAATGTTGTGCTTCCACCAAAAACAAAAATACCTTCAGAATTAAGTTTATCCAGGTCTTTTAATTTAACAGAATTACGATACCCCTCTTCTTGAATATTTAGGTACTTGCTGTGTGTCTCCTTTAAAGATAATTCAATAAACGGGCTATAATCAAAAAGGCTATGATAAGAGTCTAAATCGCGAAACATTTCAGGAAAAATACTAGGATCTTCATCAGGGTATAACTTTTTAATATCTTCTTCTGTTAAAGTTTTGAGTTGGAAGTTGTGCCTTTCTAACAAAGAGCCTGCAATTATTTCTATCCCTGCTAGAAATAGAAATGTAATTAAAATAACAACTATGTATGGGTGATTATTAAACCAATTTTTAGAATATATTTTCTCTCTCATATCTCTTTGTCCAATATTGTTTCAGCGCTATTTTAGGATAAATAAAATCTTCATTTGCACTAACTTCAACTAAAAAATTCTGGATTGTATAATATTCCATATTATTTAATGATAAAAATACAGCTAAAGATTTAAAATACAAGGTACATTTTGAGGTACATAGTTTATTAAATATTCAAAAGTGTTGTAGTGTCAGTAACTGTCTCAATTGTTTGATTAACATGTCGGACTTCAAGAAATTTATTCACAATAGGATCATTAAGCCATGCAATATACTCTTCTGTTATATCATCCTGAGTCAACGGACTTAAACTATATTTTTTTCCAATAAGTTTATTGCTATTAATAATTCTTTTCATATACTAGAAAATTTTTTTTGTAGTCCTTCCGTTTGAATTATTGACTTAATTACCTTAAAAATATTTTCTTGTAATTCATTCATAAATTGATGGATCAATAATTTCTATAACTGTTAATGCAATTGACTGTCAGAACTTGTTTCAAAAAAATTTTCTAGCATATACCCCAAAAGAACTCTATCTGGGAATTCTTTAAAACCCCTATCAACACTAAGAAATAGGGATCTTTTGAATTCATCAAAATCCTCAACCTTATTATTTTCTAGAAACCAACTCTTTGTATCAAAAAATAATATTTCATAAACATTTCTTACAGATATCCAGTCTACTTTGTCACGCATTGCCATATTATCAGCAAACCAAGAAGGTGAAAATTGTTCAGTCATTCCTGTCGGATGCGCAAATAGTCTAGGGTATTTAAAAACACTCCTAAATTCGTATAAACTATTGATAGGAATACTTTGGTCTATTAGGATTCCAATCATTAAAAAAGATCTCATTTCTATTGGATCTTTAGTTCTTCTAATAAAATTTTCTGTAGAACATTGACAAAAACCACCTTGATTCAAACCAGCAAGAAAAGGCCCTCTAGTCTTTACATCTTCATATTCTTCCCAAAAAGTATTTATTAAATTTAGAGTTTTATTCATAGTAGAGCCTATTCATTAATAAAAACTTGTTATATCAAACCAATAATCTGTTTCATAACAAGATAATAACTCTTCATTTTCTTTAAGATGTTTTTCAAATCCTTCAGGATCATCTATAAATTTGTTGTTATCTTCAAATATCTTGTTTAAATAATCCCAATCTTTATCGGTGTGACCTTTTATCAAAAAGCGAAGATGATCATATTGCCTATCGTTCTTATGTATTAATTCCTGTTCTAACATTTCCCATTTGATGCCATTAAATGTTTGACCAGGTTTTCTAAAAATTATTAACTCTTCATAGATTCTTTTTTCTACAAAAAAATATTCAAGAGCAACTCCATTAAATGGCATCGATTGGACTACAGATGGATCATCCTTATTAATTATTACACAATCTTCTTGCGTATAACCCCATCCTCCCGATATTGGAATATTACCTACTGAAGGATTATCTGCCTCCAATATTTCTCTTGGTGTTTCCTTAGTATTTTCGACTTTTAAATTTATATTATTTAAAACAAAGTCTTTATCTATGTGTCGCATTACCTTTTTAGTAGTCCATCATGTTGAACTCAGTATATAACTATCCAAGAGAACAATTAAGTCCAAATTCCGTTTGATGTGTGAGGGAGAGGTTTAACCAGTTTTTTTAGACTAGGATGATAAGATACGTTTGAACCTAAAAATGAGTTAAATTTTCTTCTACTTTTTTTCCTACCATAAAATAGTCCTATCTTCAGCAAGTTTTTTTAGTTCTGGGTCGTTCTGTAGTTCTTCGGAGGCATATTCAAGCGCTTTACCGTAATTCCTGACAGCCTCTAGCACAATCTCCCTGTCCTTTTGAAGTGACTTGTCGGCATGCTCGAGAGCACCGCCGTATTCAGCATTTTTTACGGCCTCAAGCACCACTTCACGGTC
>CAJWUE010000122.1:0-2418 GCA_913047775.1 uncultured Rhodobiaceae bacterium | reverse complement strand
TCTCTTCTGATAAGATAATTGGTGGAGATGGTCTTTCTAGTATCGGAAACTTAAACCTTCAAAATATTAAGGAAGGACCAAATCTAAAATTAATCGAAACAATAAATCTCAACAATAATTATCTTAAAACATACGAGGTATTAAAATAATGTTTTCTGGAATTATCACTGATATAGGCAAGATAGTGCGAAGAGATGACTTGAAAAAAACTAGTATTGTTGTGTCGTGTTCTTATAAACCAGATAATATTTTAATAGGAGGATCAATTTCTTGTTCGGGCGTATGTTTAACTGTAACTGAAAAAGGTATTGATAGAGGAAAGACATATTTTTCTGCAGATATTTCTAAAGAAACAAATGAAAGGACAACCTCAAAGGGTTGGAATATAGGAACATTACTAAACCTTGAGCCTAGTCTTAGAATTGGAGATGAAATAGGAGGACATTTTGTGTATGGTCATATTGACTGTACTGCTAAAATTTTATCAATAGAAAGAGGTAAAAATAGCAATATCTTTTCAATTAGTTATCCTAAAGATTATTTAGGGTTGATTGTTAAAAAAGGATCTATTTGTCTTGATGGAATTTCATTAACGATAAATAAGGTTAAGGATGAATATTTCACAGTTAATATCATACCTCAGACAGAAAGATTAACAACATGGTCTGAAATTAAAGCCAATGAAAATATTAATTTAGAATTAGATATGTTATCCCGTTATGTCTTTAGTTATTTAGAAAGAGAAGGAAAATGAAAAAGTATCTATCATCAATCGAAGACATCATTGAAGAAGCTCGAAATGGGAATATGTTTATTCTTGTAGATGCTGAAGATAGAGAAAATGAAGGTGATTTAGTCATACCCGCCGATGATATTACTCCTGATGTCGTTAACTTTATGTCAAAATATGGGCGGGGTTTGATTTGTCTTTCGTTAACAGAAAAAAGAGTAAATCACTTAGGGTTATCTCTTATGTCGCCCAAAAATAAATCTAGGCATAATACTGCTTTTACAATCTCTATTGAATCGCGTGAAGGTGTAACCACAGGCATTTCGGCTAAAGATAGAGCAACAACAATCGCTACAGCTATTTCATCCCAAAGTGGGGCCGAAGATATTGTTTCTCCAGGTCACATTTTTCCACTTAAATCAAAAGATGGAGGGGTGCTGGTTAGGGCAGGGCATACAGAAGCGGCAGTAGATATTTCTCGATTATCAGGAAAAACTCCTGCTGGAGTTGTATGTGAAATATTGAATGATGATGGAAGTATGGCTAGGCTTCCTGAGTTAGTTGAATTTGCCAAAAAACATAAACTAAAAATAGGAACGATAGCTGATCTCATTAATTACCGAAGAACTAATGATCATATAATTACAAAAGTAATGAACAAAAAAATCAATATTCCCTCTTATGGTGAATGGAATTGTGCAGTTTACAACAATAATCTAGATAGTTCAGAGCATCTTGCCTTTGTAAAAGGCAACATCCAAAAGAATAAAATTACACCTGTGAGAGTGCATGTTATTAATATATTTGAAGATCTAATAGGTATAAGCAAGAAACGTTCTAGCTTAGTTGATAAAGCATTTAGGCTGATAAGTGATATTGGTTATGGGGTAATTGTCTTTATTCGTGATACCAATAAGAATGTTATTTCAAATAATCTTTCAAAATTACAATTAAATAACCATGAAAAAATTCTTGAAATCAGAGAGTATGGATTAGGCGCACAAATTTTATTAGATTTAGGTGTTAGAAATATCAAATTAATTTCTGATTCTAAAAGTACTCTTTTAAATATTGATGGATATAATCTTAAGATAGTCGAAAGACAGCCATTAAAAAGATAAAAATAATATGTTAAAGAAAAGAATTATCATTATAGCCGCGCATTATTACCAAGAAATTACGGATATGCTTGTTGAGGGTGCAAAAAATTATTGTGTTGAAAATGATATTGAGTATTTGAATTATAGTGTGCCTGGAGCATTGGAAATACCGACAGCAATAAAAATTTTAAACAACAGAATTAAGGAAGAAACTTCAATTTTATCTGGGTTCGTGGCAATTGGTTGTGTAATTAGAGGAGAAACAAGTCACTATGACATTGTTTCCAATGAGTCAGCAAGAGGTCTAACTGATTTATCTTTAGAGCATGATATTATCGTTGGTAATGGAATACTTACAGTAGAAAATAAAAATCAAGCTTTAGAAAGGTCAACTGACAAGATCAACAAAGGATATGAAGCTGCACATGCATGCAGAGTTTTGATAGATTTAAAAAATTAAGAGTTCCTGGATGTCTTCAAATAACAATTTGAAAAAGTCTTCCTCAAGATTAATAAGTGTACAAATATTGTACGAAATGGAGATTAATGGAAAGAGTTTTGAATTAATATCAAAACGTTTTTCTAAAG
>CAJWUE010000121.1:0-2738 GCA_913047775.1 uncultured Rhodobiaceae bacterium | reverse complement strand
TTGGAGAGAAAGCTAGCGATGTAAAAGATACTTCACTTAGGGTTCCTTCTGGTATAAATGGGACAGTTATTGATGTAAGAGTTTTTTCAAGAGAAGGCGTTGAAAAAGATGATAGAGCTAATGCAATTGAAGAAACTGAGCTAGATACAGTTAGAAAAGACTTAAATGATCAACAGAGAATTATGGAAGACGATATTTACAATCGTGTAGAAAAAATTCTTTTAAATAAAACTGCAATTGGGGTTGGTAGGAAAAAATTAAATAATAAAATAACTAAAGATTTTCTAACAGAGATAAGTCGAGAAAAATGGTTCAATATTAAATTGAAGGACAAACGCCAGAATTCGAGACTGGAGAGTTACTATCAACGACTAAAGCTTCTTGATAACAATTTTCAAGATAAATTAGAAATAGCAAGAAAAAAGATAGAAGCTGCAGACAGTTTGTCGCCAGGTGTGATAAAAATGGTTAAGGTTTTTTTAGCTGTGAAAAGAAGAATACAACCAGGTGACAAAATAGCTGGAAGACATGGTAATAAAGGTGTCATATCAAGAGTAGTTCCTGTAGAAGATATGCCCTATATGGAGGATGGAACACCAATCGATATTCTTTTAAGTCCTCTAGGAGTTCCTTCTAGAATGAATGTCGGCCAAATTTTAGAAACCCATTTGGGATGGGCTGCAAAAGAATTAGGCTTAAAACTAGGTCAAATTTTAAAAGAAAATAAAAGCAACAAAGTTAAAATAATTAAGGATTATCTTAATAAAGTATATAACAAAACAGCACCAGGAAAGAAGGTCAGCTTATCTCAATTATCGAACGACAATATTTTAGTATTAGCAGATAATTTAAAAAATGGTATACCCATGGCTACTCCTGTTTTCGACGGAGCTCAGGAAAACGAAATCAAAGATTTACTTGAACTAGCAGGGCTTCCTGCTTCGGGGCAGGCTAAATTGATAGATGGCAGAACAGGCGTTGAGTATGACAGGCCAGTAACCATAGGGTACATGTATATGCTTAAATTAAATCATCTCGTGGATGACAAGATGCACGCAAGATCAACAGGTCCTTATAGCCTCGTAACACAGCAACCACTTGGAGGAAAAGCCCAGTTTGGAGGACAGAGATTTGGTGAAATGGAAGTATGGGCACTTGAAGCTTACGGAGCTGCACATACATTACGTGAGTTACTTACTTATAAATCAGACGATGTTCAAGGAAGAACAAGAATGTATAAGCAAATTATTGATGGTAGTAATGAGATTGAGACAAATGTGCCTGAGTCGTTTAATGTCCTAATGAAAGAAATTAGGTCATTAGGACTGAATATTGATTTAGTAGAAGATTCCAAGGCTTCTGCTGACTAATAACAGAGAGCTATCACTATGAAAAACCTATTAAATTTTTTCAAACAGAAAAATCAGACAGAAGAGTTTGATTATATAAAAATAGGTTTAGCTTCCCCAGAAATGATCAGATCGTGGTCATACGGTGAAGTGAAAAAACCAGAAACTATTAATTACCGAACATTTAGACCAGAAAGAGATGGTTTATTTTGTGCAAAAATTTTTGGACCTGTCAAAGATTATGAGTGTTTATGTGGTAAATACAAAAGGCTAAAACACAGAGGTGTTGTTTGTGATAAGTGTGGCGTAGAGGTTACTCAAAGTAAGGTTAGAAGAGAACGCATGGGGCATCTAGAATTAGCCAGCCCAGTAGCCCACATTTGGTTTTTAAAATCACTTCCCTCTCGGGTTGGTTTACTTTTAGATATGACATTGCGTGAAATTGAAAGGGTTTTATATTTTGAAGCATATTTAGTTGTTGAGCCAGGAATGACAACGCTAGAAATGGGCCAATTACTTTCTGAAGAAGAGTATATCGAAGCACTTGGGGAATTTGGCAACGATTTTGAGGCTCAAATGGGAGCAGAAGCAATTCATGGAGTCTTAAAAGATATTAAATTACAAGACCAACTCCAAAAAATTCATGAAGACATGAATGCTACTGCTTCACAAATTAAACTTAAGCGCCTTTCTAAAAGATTAAAATTAGTTGAATCATTAATAAAATCAGGAAACAGACCTGAATGGATGATTTTGAAAAATCTGCCAATTCTTCCACCTGATCTTAGGCCACTTGTTCCATTAGATGGAGGTAGGTTTGCAACATCCGATCTTAATGATCTTTATAGAAGGGTAATCAATAGAAATAACAGACTTAATAGATTATTGGAATTAAGTGCACCGGAAATTATTATTCGTAATGAAAAAAGAATGTTACAAAAATCAGTAGATGCTCTTCTTGATAATGGAAGAATGGGTAGAGCAATAACTGGATCAAACAAGCGACCATTAAAATCATTGGCTGATATGATTAAAGGAAAACAAGGCAGGTTCAGACAAAATCTCTTAGGCAAGCGGGTTGACTATTCTGGACGATCTGTGATTGTTGTAGGACCCACATTGAAACTGCACGAATGCGGTATTCCAAAAAAGATGGCTCTTGAGCTCTTTAAACCGTTCGTTTTTAGTAAACTTATCTACCAAGGCGAGGCATCAACAATCAAAGCAGCGAAGAGGCTTGTAGAGCTTCAAGGGCCAGAAATTTGGGATATCTTGGAGGATGTTATAAGGGAACACCCTGTCTTATTAAACCGTGCGCCCACTCTCCATAGATTAGGTATTCAAGCTTTCGAACCACTCTTAGTAGAAGGAAAAGCTATCCAATTACAT
>CAJWUE010000120.1:0-2741 GCA_913047775.1 uncultured Rhodobiaceae bacterium | reverse complement strand
TTTTTCTCCTTCGTAGCAATATCATAAATATATGATTTACCAGGAATTTTTGGAGAAGTATAAGCAATATATAGTTTACTTGTATTTCTATTCTTTTGCATTAATGATGCGCCAGGAGTAATGATCTTTTCATCG
Organism: uncultured Rhodobiaceae bacterium; assembly: GCA_913047775.1. GTDB lineage: Bacteria > Pseudomonadota > Alphaproteobacteria > MED-G09 > MED-G09. The sequence goes on along the minus strand of CAJWUE010000120.1, from coordinate 2,606 downwards.
GTAATAACTAATTCTTCTTCTTTATTAGTTTTTAAATTTTTAATATAGAGTTTAGCCAAGGCGTCTCTAAGTTCAGATCGCACCATCCATTCATTTAGTAAATCAAAGCCCCCAATTAAAACTCCTTTTTTTGCAGGGATGTAATCTTTCCACTTTCTGATATTTTCATGCTTACATTTACAAATTTTATAGTCTTCAGCATCAAGATTGGTATGTATATAAAAATTACCTTTCCAAGAATCTACCGAATATTTTATTTCTTTCTGTCTTTTTCTAAATAATTTGAGTTTTGGATTATCTTCATTAACGTTAAAAAAATAGATTTCAGAAGTAGTAAGGTCTGAAGTTGCAACAAAGAAATATTTTTCATCAGAACTAATTCCAATTCCACATGTAAAACCTTCATCTTTTTCTTCGTAAATTAATTTATCTTTTTTTGTGCGAGTTCCAATTTTATGTCGGTAAATTCTTCGAGGTCTATGATGTTTATCTAGCTTTGAATAAAAAATATACTTGTCATCTAATGACCAAGTAACACTTCCAGAGGTTTCTTTAATTTCTTCAGATATAATTTTATTATCAGAAATTTTACGCACAGTTATTGTAAAATATTCGGACCCTTTGAGATCTAAAGAATAGGCAAGCATTTCATCATTGTGAGACACTTCTAAATCACCAATACCAAAATATTCAGCGTTTAATCTTTTTTTCTCTTTTTCACCTGACCAATATTCTTCAATTTTATTGCTTCCTATTTTTTTCCTGAGATTTATAGCATAGTTAGTTTTTTTAGTTGTCTTTGTCCAATAAATATATTTTTTATCGGTATAGGGCAAGCTTTCATCATCAAGCTTTATTCTGCCTTTTATTTCATCAAATAATTCTTTTTGAAGTTTTTTAGTATCTTTTAAATGATGTTCTGTGTATTCATTATTTTTTTCCAGATATTCTCCATCTTGGATCTCCTTAAAAAATTGGGTACACCCCTACACCTCGGTCTGTCTCCCTCGGAAGGTGCTTTAGAAAGGGCATAGGAACGCACCCCGCTAGGGTTACTTAATAGGATTATACGTAGCTGCCACAGTATCAATATATTTCTTATCTGTCCCAATAATTGCTTTTCTCCTAGCTGACTCGCTACTGGTAGCTCTAACAGTATCTATCTTTACAAATGCTGGTCTTTTACCTGTAACTTCATAGACAACGTAGTTATCTATCTTTTTATAAATTGTTAGATGAGGCATTAGACTCCTCCAAAATTGGTTTGATTAGTTCCATCGTGCTTGTTCTTTTCTAGCTTCATCCCTAAAGCCTTCTTGAAGAGCATGTACAATAATCTTCAAGCAGATCTCGCAAGGAATCTGACTAGGCTGACAAGGTATTCCTTTATCATGTGTCTCGTTATACTTCTTTTGCTCTTCTTCTGATAATTGATACATTATTTCTCCTTCTTTTGTTTATCTTTATAATCAAGTGCGAGCTGTTCTCCTACGGTATCAATGGTGAATTTGAAACGGATATATGCGTTAACAAACACCCAGACAAAGAACAATATTATTATAAATCCGATCATGAGCCAAAGTCCCATCTTTCTATCCTCCATCTTAAAAATAAGGGGCTACAGACACCATACAAGTGCCTGTAACCCCAAAGGAACTAACAGATTACCAAGAATCTATTAGAGCGTCCGCATCAATCGCACGAACAATTGATTCGGTCTTCCAAGCCTCGAGGATCATATCCCCGTGCTCTTCAAGCCAGAGTTCAACCTTCTTATCTCCAGCTGTTACGAAACCATTAAATTTGATTTCGCCGTCCTTGGTCTTCTTCATAACACACAAAGACCGACCTTCACCTTCCGTATCTTTCAAATACATGGAAGGATTGTTCCCGAGGCGTTTGACGGCCTTCGCATCAATCTTGGGATTACCCGCAAGATATTCTGCCACCTCAAAATAACAACCTGTAGAACCAATCGTAAATCGGTCTTTAGGCGTCTTCTTTTCAGGCGTTTGTTCTACAACAGGCACTTTATTGTCCGATAAAGGCATATTGCTCTCCTATCGATAGGATTAATAATTGAGACATCACTAGATATCTCTTTGTAGGGCTATAAAACCCCGTAAGGCCGTCAGGCCGATTACACCTTTTATCTTTTATTCCAATGCTTTAATGTGATTGCGCGCACAGTTAGAGGGCATCTCACATACCACAGAAATGTCGTCTGACGCCGCACGGCCCACCGCAAGGATAAACTCTTAATCGCAAAACACAGAAATACCATTGAAGTAAATGAAAAACCAGACGTTTTACGTTGAAGCGTCGAACCTGTTAGTCGTCATCCTGTGAAAAAAGATATAATGACAGGAACCTATTTAAGTAGAGCACACAGTTGAAAAATTTCTTCAATGGCCTTCAATTGGTTCCCCTCAGCAGAGGACGGCACTAAAATTGGCGTTTTAATTCTTAAATCTTTCAATTCTTTGCCAATAAAATCAATACCTGGTAGACTTAAGGCTATTACTATTAAGTCAAAATTTTCTTTTAATAAGTTTTTAGAAAATTTTCTAAATTTTAATTTTTTTGGTAATTCTATTTTCAGAGCA
>CAJWUE010000119.1:0-2747 GCA_913047775.1 uncultured Rhodobiaceae bacterium | reverse complement strand
GACCTATTACAGTTTTTGTTTCACATTTTTCTCTATAACCTTCAATTACAAATCTTGTTAATGTTCCAGGTAAAAATACAAGATCGTCAAACGTTGGTATCTTTTTCATTAACGCCATTCCACGCATTCTGTATCTACCTAACTCAGCCTTAATATGGATGTCGTCTATTACTTCTGGAGTGAAAATTGAATTATAACCTAATAAACTTTTGTTTCTTGAACTAAAACTGCTTCCACTTACACTATTATTATTTTTTTTCTTTGCCACTAAATAGCTCCCTTTTTCTCGGTTGGTTCTAATGCATCATAGTTCCAAAGTTTTTTACCAGCTACGACTTTAGTCATTTTTGATACATCAAATTTATCACCTATTTCAGCTACTTTAAGTTTTCTGTTCAACCAATCTATATCATTTTTTGTTATAGGTGATTCTACTGCATCACTTCCAAATGATCTTATCTTTCCTCCAACATAAATAGTTCCATCATACATAGAGTCTCCTAGGTTAATTCCAACATCTCCAAGGATTACAATTCTTCCTCTCTGCATCATAAACCCAGTAAATGCTCCTGCATCACCACCAACAATTATTGAACCACCTTTTTGGTCAATTCCAGTTCTTGCACCTACACTTCCTTTACAAACTAAATCACCACCTCTAATTGCTGCACCAAAACAAGATCCTGCATTTTTTTCTATAACGACTTTTCCTGCCATCATATTTTCTGCACAAGACCAACCAACTCGACCATTTATTCTCACTGTAGGACCGTCTATTGATCCAACACCAAAATAGCCCAAACTTCCTTCAAAAATTAAATTTAATTTATTTAATATTCCTACACCTAAACTATGTTTTCCTTGAGGATTATTAATTACAATGGTTCCATAGCCTTGACTCATTAAATCATCAATTTTTTGGTTAGCTTCTTTGCAATCCATATCTTTAACATCAAGCTCTGTTCTTTTATTAAAATCAACATCGTGAGCACCAAAATAAAAAAAATTTTCTCCTTCATCAGGATTAAAAAATTTTTGCTGCGTTCTACCTTTTAGAACCTCAGCATGCATGCCCATTGACTGGGCTTTTGTTTTTTTTTCTGAAGTTTTTAAATTTGCCATACTTTCACTTCTCCATCAAATGGATCGTATGTATTTATTTCTTGTGGAAGAATAGATCTAATTGCTATCTCTTCTGATCCCATAGCAACTAAATCATCTGACTCGTATAACACCAATGGTTTTGCTGCCATTGTATCTTTCGCCATACCTAATGAATCTTTTGTTGCTACAAAATAAGTAAAGACACCATCAAGTTGAGATAAAGATTTTTTCATCCCTTCTTCTAACGTTGCTCCGTTTCTCATTCTTTCTGCAAGAAAAACAGCAATTAACTCTGAATCGCACTCAGACATAAATCTCATACCTTTATTTTCAAGAGCTCTTCTATTGTTCCAATAATTTGTCAGTTGTCCATTATGAACTACAGATACATCGCTGAATGGATAACCCCAAAAAGGATGAGCAGATTTAATATCAACACCTGATTCAGTTGCCATTCTTGCATGACCTATACCGTGTGTTCCTTTGATTTTATCTAGCTCATATCTTTCGCATACAGTTTTAGCATCACCAAGATCTTTTATTAGTTCAAGAGATTTTCCTAAAGAAAGGATTTCAACCATTTCAACACTTTCAATCTTTTTTGAAAACTCCATTAGATCTTTGTCGTATTTAATTTCATACCTAAAAGAATATGGAGTTAATTGTTCTTCTTTAATAATTGTTGCGCCTAATTCAGATAGTTTATTGTCGACAAGTTTTTTTCTACTGTCATAAACACTTGAATCTTCATTGACTGATGAACTTCCTTCTCCTACGTTCTCTCCCACTTTGAATCTCATTATGAAGTTTTGTCCATCATTATCTGCGTAAAGAGCGTATCCAGTTGAGTCGGGACCTCTATGTTTTAATGCTTGGAGCATGCTTTGAAGCTCAGAGCCTATATTTACTGACTTACCTTTATGAATTAACCCAGCAATTCCACACATAAAATTTACCCCCTTTTTTTAATATTATGGCAAGCAATCCAAATATGTATCTAGATCCCATTGGGTAGTAGCACCCAAGAATTTTTCCCACTCATCGTTTTTATACCAGTGAAAAACTTTGTACATTTCATCAGGCATTGCAGATTGAATAACTTTATCTTCAGCTAAACGATCTAAAGCTTCACCAAGACTTAATGGTAATTTTTTAACATCCTTACCAGCTTTTTGAGCTTCGTAAATATTTCTTGATTCAGGTTTTCCTGGATCAATATTATTTGTAAGTCCGTCATCAAAAGCTTTTAATAAAGCAGAACCCATTAAATAAGGATTGTGCATTGAGTCTACTGAACGATACTCAAATCTTCCAGGAGCTGAAACTCTTAGTCCACAAGTTCTGTTTTGATATCCCCAGTCAGCATAAACAGGTGCCCAAAAACCTTGGTCCCATAATCTTCTGTATGAATTTACAGTTGAAGATCCAATTGCAGTAAGCGCTGGCAAATGTTTCATTACTCCACCAATTGATTTTAATCCAATTTTACCAGGCAACTGAACATCTTTTGTATCAGGCATAAAAGTATTTGTTCCACCTTCAACGTAAGTGAAAACTCCCTCTACACCCGGTAAACTTTTATGATGTAGTTTCTTTACTTTATCAGTTCCACCTGTCCATAGAGACATGTTTGTATGACATCC
>CAJWUE010000118.1:0-2817 GCA_913047775.1 uncultured Rhodobiaceae bacterium | reverse complement strand
TCTGAAAACTTTTTAAGAATTTTTCCTAATGCAAGAGCCTCTTAATCTTTTGGTCGTAGGTTCGAGCCCTACAGAGGGCAACAAATTCTAGAAGCCTTGTTAATTAAACTTTTCAAGGCTTTTCTATTTAAAATGTTGCCACAGGAGACTATATTGTTGCCATTTAGTGTTGCCACTATTTCCCCGCATTTGAATCTCTGCTTGTGCATTAACCTCTTTTTTCGTGTTGACTCCACTAAGGAGTCCCTACCACCCTGCCATATACTATTGAAATGGTCGAACATTTATAGCCCACATGGTTTATATAGTAGTTTCTGGTGGTATAGTTAAATCAGATTATAAGATTTTTATGGATTTTATTGTATGTATACTTTTAAATTAAGAATCTATTTAATTTTTTATTGATTGAGGGAAGGGGTTAATGGTTAAAAATATTGTCATTTTATTTGTCTTGACCTTTTTTTCTATTAATGTGAATTCTGAGGCAACCAACAAAGACGAACTACAATACACTGAGTCCACAGAAGAACTCCTTGTTCGTGAAGTAACAATCGATACAGAAAATCATCCTGGAAAAAAATTATATGAAAAAAATTGTGCTGTTTGTCATGATGGATCGGTTACTAAGGCACCGGCAACTAATTGGTTAGAACTGATGCTTCCAAAAGCAATACTTCGTTCAATGAATGAAGGGATCATGCAAAGCCAATCTTCACATTTATCTAAAGAAGAAAAAACTTTGATAGCTGAGTTTCTATTTAAACAAAAAAGAAGTGACTTTCCTCAGGAAGTCAAAATAAATATGTGCCACAAATCAAAAAATAATTTTGATCTAATGCAGGCCCCAGCTCCTTACGGATGGGGTTATAACACATCGAGATTCTATCCAAAAAATGTTGGCGGTATAGATGCAGATAATATTAAGGACTTGAAATTAAAATGGGTTTTTGGTTTTCCTTATTCCCAAAGAACAAGATCAGAACCGCTATTTGCTCTTGACTCTATATTTGTTGGAAGTCAATCGGGGGATATATATGCGCTGGACCTAGAAACGGGTTGTGTTAAGTGGAAATTTACTGCTTCAGCAGAGGTAAGGACAGGAATAGTCATGGATACATGGGAAGAGGGCAAAGTTCCAAATTTTCGACCGTATATTTATTTTGGTGATATTTTAGCGAATGCTTATGCCTTGGATGCGCAAACAGGAGAATTAGTTTGGAAAATAAGATCAGATGATCATTCAAATGCAACTCTCACTGCTACACCTTCCAGATTTGAAGATGCTTTGTTTATACCGGTTTCTGGTTTGGAAGTTGTTGCGGCAGCAGATGAAAATTATGAATGCTGCACTTTTAGAGGAGGAGTTCTAGCAGTAGAAGCAAGGACAGGCAGAACTTTGTGGAAGTCTTATACAATACCTCTTCCTGGAAAATACTCAGGAAGGACTTCAGTAGGCACTAGGACCTTTGGACCTTCCGGAGCTCCCGTATGGAATTCTCCAAACATTGATAAAAAAAGAAGATATCTTTACGTTGGAACTGGCGAAAATTATTCTACCCCGGCAGATGATTCTTCGGATGCAATAATTGCTTACAATATTGATACTGGTGAGGAGGTTTGGAGAAGGCAGACATTGTCAAATGATGCTTGGAATTTAGCTTGCATGTTTAAGGAAAATCCGAATTGTCCAATAGAGAACGGCCCAGATTTAGATTATTCTTCTAGCTCAATTTTAGTAAAATCGGATTCAAGAGATATTTTGGTAAGCGGTCAGAAATCAGGGCGTGCTTTTGGTATTAACCCAGACACTGGAGAAATAATCTGGGAAAGAAAGATATCTGATGGCGGTACCCAAGGAGGCATTCATTTTGGCATGTCTGCTGAAGGAAATGTAATTTATGCACCTATAAATGATATGGAAAATACTCGTGACGGTAAAATTTACTTAGACCCTAAACCGGGCGTACATGCATTAGACGCTCAAACGGGAAAAATATTTTGGTCTAAGATAAATCCAAATAAATGTGGCGGAATTGAATTCTGTGATCCTGGAGTGTCAGCTGCACTTACCGCTATTCCTGGCGCTGTGATTGCCGGTCATTTAGATGGAAAAATTAGGGTCTATGGTAAGGAAAATGGTGAAGTCTTATGGTCTTTTAATGCATTAAAAGAATTTGAAAGCGTCTCTGGTGCTCCAGCAAAAGGAGGAGGTTTTAGTGGCTCCGGACCTGTTATTAGAAATGGATATTTAGCGGTTAATTCGGGATACGGAATATACTATCATATGCCAGGGAATGCACTTTTGGTGTTCTCAATAGAATAATATTTTTAGTAAGAATAACACTAGCAATAAATTCATTAGTTGTTATCTCAACGTATTATAGGTATTAAAGTTCTCCTCCTACAGGGGTCACCAGTTTTTAAATCTTCAACCAAACTGCTTGAATGCTTTGGCTAAATCTTCAGCTTTAGATTTATTGACTGCATTTTTTCTAGTTTTACAGTCATACCACAACATCTTTGCCCTTTCCCCTGCAACAACTTCTTGCATATATTTCCATTCATCCAACGTGCTACAGTAGATATAACTGAAGATGAAAAAACTGATTATTGGAATAGTTTTAATAGGATCTCTGGCTTTTGTCGGATGGCAAAACAGGGTTAGCCTCCTAATGTCTGGAATACCAATACTTTTTAACATAATGGACCCTATTGCAGAGGAAGGCATGGTTAATTGGCCTGAAGGTCCTAATAAAGCTTCTTCTGATCCATCAAAAGGGCCTCCTAACATTATCTTAATTCTTGCTGATGATATGG
>CAJWUE010000117.1:0-2937 GCA_913047775.1 uncultured Rhodobiaceae bacterium | reverse complement strand
TATTCTCCAGCCTTTCCGTAGAGCGCTGACTCTCCTATAATAATCAATGGTTTTTTTGATCTTTTAATTTTCCCTGAAATTTCATGCAATCCCGACACAATCTCTTTAATGATTGAAGTACTAGAACCAATATTTTGATAGGGGTAGGTTAAATCGCCTGGATCACCTATTGAATAAATTTTTATTCTATTTTTTATATATGCTTTTCGAATTCTCGCATTAAGTATAGTTGCTTCTAATCTCGGATTTGTACCCACCAAAAGAATCAAATCTGAATCTTCTATTCCATTGATAAATGAATTAAAGATATAATTCATTCTTTCTCTTGGATTAATATAAATTCTATCTTGTCTACACTCAAAATTTTTTGAACCTATGCATTTTTCAAAAAAATATTTAAAACTATAAATCATTTCTAAGTCTGCTAGATCACCTACTAGTCCAGCTATTTCGTTTGGATTGAAAGATTTTAATTTATTAATTAGAAGTTTTAGTGCCTGGTCCCAGGATGATTTTTGTAACTTTCCATTCTCTCTAATATATGGTGTATCCAATCTTTGTTTTAAAAGACCATCGCATGCATATCTCGTTTTATCAGATATCCATTCCTCATTTATATCTTCATTAACTCTAGGCAAAACTCTCTTGACTTCCCATCCATACGTATCAACTCTGATATTAGATCCTACAGCATCCATAACATCTATTGTTTCAGTTTTTTTAAGATCCCAAGGTCGTGCTTCGAAAGCGTAGGGCTTTGATGTAAGCGCTCCCACAGGACACAAATCTATAACATTAGCTGATAATTCTGACTCCATTGATTTTTCTAAATAAGTTGTAATTTCCATATCTTCTCCTCTACCCACAGCACCTAATTCAGGTATGCCCGCAACTTCAGTCGCAAATCTTATGCACCTAGTACAATGAATGCATCTTGTCATTTCAGTTTTGATCAAAGGACCCATGTACTTTTCGTTAACTTGTCTTTTGTTTTCGGTATATCTAGAGTTATCTAATCCATAAAAAAGCGATTGATCTTGTAAATCACATTCTCCGCCTTGATCACACACTGGGCAATCTAAAGGGTGGTTTGCTAATAAAAATTCCATCACACCTTTTCTAGCTTTTTCTACAAAAGATGTGTTCGTTTTAATTTTCATACCATCTGCTGCAGGCATAGCGCAAGAAGCTATTGGTTTGAGAGATTTTTCCATTTCAACCAAACACATTCTGCAATTACCCGCTATGGAAAGTCTTTCGTGATAACAAAATCTCGGTATTTCTGCTCCGGCTAATTCACAGGCTTGAAGAATTGTCATGCCTTCTTCAAATTCAACTTCTTTATTATTTACTATAATTTTAGGCACTATCTTCCTCCAAAAGGTGTTGATCGATAAGATAAGGAATATTGGATTTTTTCTTAATTAGTGGTTCTTCATGACTTTTTTTCTCTATTTCTTTTCTAAAATGGCGAAGCAGTCCCTGTACTGGCCAAGCTGCACCTTCACCAAAGGCACAAATTGTGTGTCCTTCTATTTGCTTAGTAACATCATATAAAAGATCTATTTCTTTATAATTTGCCTCTCCATCTGCCATTCTTTCCAACATTCGCCACATCCAACCACAACCTTCTCTACAAGGTGTGCATTGGCCACAACTTTCATGTTTATAAAATCTAGCTATTCTTGCAATACATCTAATAATATCTTGATCTTTGTTTATAACAATTATTCCAGCGGTACCCAACCCACTCTTTACTCTAATTAGTGAATCAAAATCCATTGTAATTGTTTCGCACACACTTTTAGGTAAGAGTGGCATAGAAGATCCTCCTGGTATTACTGCTTGAAGATTATTCCATCCTCCAATAACTCCACCTGCATGTTTTTCTATCAAATCTTTAAGAGATATACCCATCTCCTCTTCAACATTACATGGATAATTAACATCACCTGAAATACAAAAAATTTTTGTTCCAGTATTTTTGGGTTTACCTAAAGAAGCAAACCATTTTGCTCCTCTCCTAAGAATTGTCGGAACTACTGCTATTGTTTCAACGTTATTTACTATAGTTGGACAACCGTAAAGACCGACAAGAGCAGGAAAAGGAGGTTTAAGTCTTGGTAAACCTTTTTTGCCTTCCAAACTTTCCAATAATGCGGTTTCCTCTCCGCAAATATAAGCTCCGGCACCATAATGAAGATAAATATCTAAATCCCATCCTGAACCACACGCATTTTTTCCCAAAAAGTTTTTTTCGTAAGCTTGTTTTATGGCTTTTTGTATTGCTTGCCCTTCTCTAATGTATTCACCTCTGATGTAGATATAACAAGTATGAGCACTTATTGCATAACTTGTAACTAAACATCCTTCAATTAATTTTTGAGGTTCAAATCTTAATATGTCTCTATCTTTACAAGTTCCTGGTTCGGATTCGTCTGCATTAATAACTAAATAATGTGGTCTGGAGCTCACCTCTTTGGGGGCAAAAGATAGTTTTAATCCTGTTGGAAAACCTGCACCTCCCCTACCACGCAATTCAGAATCTTTAATTTCTTTTATTATCCAATCTTTTCCTTTTGAGATAAGATCTTTTGTCTGTGCCCAATCTCCCTGAGAAACAGCTGAATCAATATCCCAACCAAGATCATTGTATAAGTTTTTAAAAATTCTATCCTTGTCCTTAAGCATTTTTTATCTCTATCAAAGTTGTTTTTCCATTTTCTGGAGAAGTATTTTTTCTATTTTTTGCCGATCCAGGAGTGGGCAACCTATCTTCTAATAATGCTTGGATTATTTCTTCAGTTTTATTCTCGTCTAAATCTTCAAAATAATCTTGATTAATTTGCATCATAGGAGCATTTACGCAAGCTCCTAAGCATTCAACTTCTACCCAAGAGCAAAGTTTATTTTCTGATAACTCGCTTTGATTTTTTG
>CAJWUE010000116.1:0-3027 GCA_913047775.1 uncultured Rhodobiaceae bacterium | reverse complement strand
ACCACCCGGTCTTGTGCCAAATTGTCAAGAAGGTGGTGTACTTGGTGTTTTAGCGGGTATCATTGGAAATCTCCAGGTTGTGGAAACTTTGAAGCTAATTTTAGGCCAAGGGGAAACATTAGTAGGGTCCCTGCTCTTATATGATGCCTTAAAAACCGAGTTCAGAAAGTTGAAACTAAAAAGAGATCCAAAATGCCCCGTCTGCAGTGATGAACCCACAATTAAAGAGCTCATCGATTATGAGGAGTTCTGTGGACTGTCACTCTGACAAAACTTTAACAATCACCCTATGTCCAGCTAAGATATTAAGGGCAATGGGTTATATTTTTCTAAAGATTTTTATATGTCAAAAAAGCCGTTGAGTTTTCCTATCTCTTTTGAAGTGCAGGCTCCTACCTGCCCGGTCATAACGGACAAGTCCGTTTTGGATGCAATTGGGAACACCCCTTTAATTCAAATTCATAATATCGGCAAAGAGCATAAGAATGTCGATATCTATGCTAAGGCAGAATGGAAAAACTCTGGTGGCTCAGTAAAATCGCGTCCCGCGCTTAAAATGATCGAAGACGGAGAAAAATCTGGCAAATTGACCAAAGACAAAATTATTCTCGATTCCACATCTGGGAATACGGGTATCTCATACGCCTTGATAGGAAAAGTAAAGGGTTACAAAGTCAAGCTCGTTATGCCTGCTAATGTTTGTAAAGAACGAAAAGGTCTCATGGCTGACTTTTATGGTGCAGAAATCGTTACCTCCAGCCCGTTCGAAGGTTCTGATGGTGCAATTATTATGGCCAGAGAAATTTATGAAAAAGACCCCGACAAATATTTTATGCCAGACCAATACAATAACGATTCAAACTGGAAAGCTCATTACGAAACCACAGCCAGAGAAATATGGAAACAAACCAATAGTCGCGTTACTCACTTTCTCGCAGGAATTGGCACGGGTGGGACCATAATGGGAACCAGTCGAGGCCTTCGGAGTTTTAATCCTGATATTAAATGTTACGCTGTTGAGCCCGCAGAATCACTTCATGGATTGGAAGGTCTCAAACATATGGAGACATCCATTATTCCAGAGATTTATAAGGAAAATGAACTAGATGGTAAAATCAGTGTCCCAACGGAAGAATCTTACGATATGGTTGAAACATTAGAAAAACAGGAAGGAATTCTCGTCGGACATTCGTCAGCGGCTGCCATGTTAGGTGTTCTCAAGTTGGCTGCAAAAATCGAGAGCGGTGTGATCGTCACCGTGTTTCCTGATAGCTGCGAAAGGTGCTACGTTAATTTTGGCCATTTCAAAAAATATTACGAAAACGACACTAGTCATAAAATCCCCAAAGCCGACTAGTCTTCCATTCCAAGCCAATGGGCCGCTTCCAAAAACACATTTTTGTTTGCATCAACGAAAGAAAATCAGGTGACACAAAAGGCTGTTGCACTTCAAGAGGATCGTTGAAGTTACTGGATCACCTCAAAGGCCGTGTGCATGAACTGGGCTTAAAAAAGAAAGTGCGTGTAAACAAATCCGGTTGTCTAGATGCCTGCTCTCAAGGCCCTACAATGGTCATTTATCCGGATGATATCTGGTATGCGCCACGTACAAAAGAAGATATGGAAGAAATTCTCATAGAACATATTCAGAATAACCGCCCTGTAGAAAAACTAGTTATAAGTTACAAGTAGGAAGCCGTTATTGTTCGGTACTGAATTGCTCTGATTTCATTTGTGCATGGCAAAGCTGATAAAAGACTCCCCTTTGCTGCAATAACTCGTTTCTCTTTCCAAATTCAATAATCTTTCCATCTTGAAGCACAAGAACCTTGTCAACATGCATCAGAGTAGAAAGTCTATGTGCGATTATGATACTGGTTCGTCCACGGATGATTTCTTTAATTCCATTTTTAATTTGACGCTCGGTATCCATATCAACGCTAGAAGTTGCCTCATCAAGAACCAATATTTGAGGTTTTACTGCGAGCGCTCTGGCAAAGGATAGTAGTTGCCTTTGCCCAGAAGAAATACTCCCCCCTCCCTCAATTAATTCCTGTTCATATTTTAGCGGAAAATTATTTATAAAGTTATGCGAATTAACTGCAGTAGAAATAGATTGAATTTCCTCATCACTCAATCTCCAATCATCCTTAACTTCCTGAATACCCACTCCTGTATCAAGATGATATGGGGGCATCAATCGTCTGGAAACTTGATCTTTAATTCTACGAGCATAACGGCGAACATCACGAAAGTCAATAAAAGACATAGGAGCAACAGATCCCGGCCGATGACATATCTGACAATTCTGTTGAAGAATTGGAGCAATATCTCTCGTATATGTTATTGGTTCGTCTTTTATTGCTTCTTGAACAACTTTATCTGGACGATCTACATAAGCAAGACGGCGGACCCAATCCTGTGAAATTGCTTGGGTGGGGAACAACATGAGAAGTGTAGCAATTATCATTAATGGTTTATAAATCATTATTTACCTCCAAACATATTATTATATCTATAAATATGATGGAGTTATTGCAAAAAAGAAGGGTGGGACCGAAGCCCCACCCTCTTTTTACTATCTACCCGAAGGTATTATCAACTAACTTAGATTAGCTCCAAGCGGTCGATAACGATCTTGCCGTAGAACTCAGGCCGGACTACCTTCTTCGCGTAACGGGTCATTACTCCCCTGCGCGGTGTGAAGTTAGTCGGATCGTACACCAGAGGTGTCATGATCAACGGAATATAAGGTGCATATACCGCTCCTGTCTCTAGGAAGTTCGCCCCGCGGAAGCCCATAAGAATAACATTCTCGAGCATATACGGGTTCTTGTAAATCTGGAACCGATTCTGGAATGAACCAACCTGAGTTACTCCAGCAGCGAATTCCATCGCGTCACCGTTTGTGCCAGCCATGAAACCTGGGATGGTTTCAAGAATCGTAGCAACAGTTGGCGAAACAACCGCGAAGTTAGCACCACCACGAAGGGTGAGCTGGTGAATTCGGTTCGAAACCTTCTGCAT
>CAJWUE010000115.1:0-3099 GCA_913047775.1 uncultured Rhodobiaceae bacterium | reverse complement strand
CGGCGATCTAGATATCATAGCAGCTTTGGAACCAACAGAGGCAGGGCGCTCACTGGAACGGGGCTACATAACCGAAACCACGACAGTCATTACGGGAACTGAAAGGGTTTACTCGACCGCCGAAAAAATGGCGGCCGGTGACGGTACGATCAATGATAAACCAATGATGGAAAGCCTTGAAAAGGCCTCCAAAAAACTTGTTCGACTGGATATTGACAGTCTTGCCGGCGGCACAGCCAGCCGTATTAATTCTGTTATGTTCGGCTCTATCATTGGAAGCGGTATTTTGCCATTGGATGACGAAGACGGGCGTCATGCTATTCGTAATAAGGGTGTGTCAGTCTCCTCCAACCTTGAAGGATATGATATCGGCCTTGAGACGGTAAGAGCCGGCGGCTCCGCGTCCCATCCCGATGCGGAAAGGCCCTATAAGCCTGTGCCTGCGTCGTTTGAGAAAACAATTTCTGCTTATCCTGAGCAACTGCGCGACCTTCTCGGCCACGGTGTTGCCAAATTGTTGGATTATCAGGATGAGGCTTACGCGTCTCTTTACCTTGAACGTGTTAACATCGTAGTTGATATCGACGCCGACCCGTCTCGTAAATTGACCAAAGAAATTATCAAACGACTCGCCATTTGGATGAGTTTTGAGGACATAATTCGCGTTGCGCAACTAAAAACCCGCCCTGGCCGCTTAAACAGGATACGTCAGGAACTTGGTGTAGATGTGCATACTCCCCTGAAATTAACCGATTACTTTAAACCGGGTCGAGATGAATTTATCGGGATACTTCCTCCCTCTCTATCCTGGGTTGTACCAAAATGGAATAGACTCGATAGAGGCAAAGGGCTGGCTCTCCACATCCCAACTGGAACAATTTTTGGTTTTACTCTTTTAAAATTTATGGCTTCTTTGAGGTTCCTACGCAGAAGCAGTTCACAGTATAGAGAAGAACAGAACCATATTTTGAATTGGCTAGGGGCTGTTAAAATTGCTGCAGAGAGTGATTATGACCTAGCATGCCGTACCGCACGACTTTCTATTTGGGCCCGTGGATACGGCAATGTCCGCCAGAATGGACAGGGTATTTTGAATAACATCTTTAAAGATTGGCAAAGCAAATTAGCTACGGATATGACGAAGGTTTCTATTGAAGTTGACCAAAGTCTCCTTCTTGCTCACTCTAATCCCGATGCACCTGAAGTAATTCACTAAAAACGTTTGGGACCGAATAAATGGCGGAAATAAAAAACAAAACGAATTTGTCATGCACTGTTAATGGGCGAGCAAGCGACAATATCGTTTCGGATAGTCTCTTACTGGCGGATTTTCTTAGGGAGACGCTAGGCCTCACCGGAACAAAAATTGGGTGCGATGGCGGTGAATGTGGGTGCTGCACGGTTCTAATCGATAATGCTCCTCAACATGCATGCTTAACTTTAGCTGCTAAGTGCAATGGCAAGGCGATTGAAACGATTGAATCCCTGTCCGAAGAGAGTAGATTATCAGCAATACAACGCGGTTTTAACGAAAAACTTGGCGCGCAGTGTGGTTTCTGTACACCGGGAATGGTTATGGCTGCCGAAGGCCTACTCAGAACAAATCCAGATCCTAACGAGCAAGAGATCCGGGTCGGTCTTGCTGCTAATATCTGCCGTTGTACTGGCTATGTAAAAATCATTGAGGCTGTTCAATCTGCTGCCGATGAGCTGAAAGTGAGCGGTCAGGCGCTATGAATGAGATAAAACCTTCTCAATCAATTGGCATTCGTAAATCACTTGTCGATGGCCCTGAAAAAGTATCCGGTAAAGCAAAATATTCTAGTGACTTTATCCCAATTGGTTGCCTTGTAGGGAGAATTTTTCGTAGTCCAGTTGCCCATGCCGAAATTATCAAAGTTGACATAGAAGAAGCCAAACTATTACCAGGTGTTAAGGCTGTCATTACCGGAGATGAAACTGACGAGCCTTTTTTAGGTAGATCTGTTGGGAGTGCTAAGCAAGATATTTCTGATAATACTGCTTCTAAAATTGACAAAGAGGTGAAATCAATTATTTCTGATTGTTATGAGCATGCAACGGATATCCTAAAAGAAAATATAGAAAATCTTCACTTAATGGCTGAATCGCTTGTTGAATACGAAACATTAGATTCAGAGCAGATAGATGACATTATGGCTGGTGCAAAACCGAGGTCTCCTGGTTCTAAAGAAAATAAAACTGAAAGCCAAGAAAAGAATGACCCTTCAGTAGGGGATGCTGCAGAGCAGAGTTAAAGGGTTTTTATAAAAAGATAACCTTAGAACAATGCCTTCAAAAGAAATACCTGATTACTTTCCATTAGACTGGCGTTTTGGTACAGATGGTATTAGAGGGTCGGTAGAAACCTATATGAATCCCTTGTTTTTGGTAAAACTTGGCTGGGCAGCCGGAAAAATTTTCAAAGAGACAGGCTTAGGAAACAGCGTCTTAATCGGGAAGGACACTAGAATTTCTGGATATATGATTGAGTCAGCTCTAGAGTCAGGATTCATTTCAGCTGGAATAAATGTAACCTTGGTTGGACCTATGCCTACTCCTGGAGTTGCCTATCTAGCAAAATCTACTAATCAACCAGGGTTAGTTATAAGCGCTTCTCATAATAGATTTAGTGACAATGGCATTAAATTTTTTAATCAAGAAGGCTTCAAACTTGAATATATGGTGGAGAAAAGATTAGAAGATATCCTTTTAGAGAAGAATTCTGTTGTAGATTCCTTGAAATTAGGAAAAGCGATTAGGTTAAAGGATGCACAAGAAAGGTATATCGATTTTTGTATATCTTCTTCTTCAAACCTAGACTTAACTGGACTTACTCTTGTTGTTGATTGCGCCAATGGAGCTAATTATTCAATAGCCCCGAAGGTCTTCAGTGAATTAGGATGTAATGTTATAGAAATAGGTACTTCTCCCGATGGAATTAATATTAATGAGGACTGTGGTTCAACAAACCCAGAAAAAATACAGAAAGAAGTAATTTCTAATGGGGCTGATCTCGGTATTGCTTTTGATGGTGATGGAGATCGATTAGTTTTAGTTGATAGAAATGGAAAAATATTA
>CAJWUE010000114.1:0-3135 GCA_913047775.1 uncultured Rhodobiaceae bacterium | reverse complement strand
AGGACTAATTCATAAAGGTAAAACTGTAAATATTGGCAAAGAGCTACAAGATATGTTGCAAGCTCTTAAACACAGAGGGCCGGATTCTACGGGTTATGCTCTATATGGTGAGGGTAGTAAAGGTGATTATATTATGCGTTTTAAAGTTGGTGAAAACGTTAAAGAAGGAAGTTCAGCCATTAATGAAGACAAATCAGTCTACGATGCAAGAAAAAAACAAGTAGACAAACACATAGTAGATTTAGGCGCAGATATATATCAGGAAGAGCGGCTAACTCCGTATTCATTTAGATATGTTATTAAATATGACAAAGATCTGATGGAATTTTCAAAAAAAGTTGAAAGTGTAGAAATGACCGAAATATTATCTCTTGGAAAAACTTTAGAGTTGGTAAAAGATATTGGAGATGCAAATGCTGTCTCAAAACAGTATGGGTTATACAAAATAAAAGGTACACATGCTATTGGCCATTCAAGAATGGCTACTGAATCAGGAGTCGATATACGTTCTGCACATCCATTTTGGGGTTATCCTTTCAGCGATGTATCTGTGGTACATAACGGACAGTTAACAAATTATTGGAATAACCGAAGAGCGCTAGAGAATAAAGGAATGCGTTTTATGTCTGAATGTGACTCGGAACTTATTGCTGTTTATTTGGCAGAAAAAATGAGGAGCGGCGGAACCCTGCAAGAAGGTATGAAAGATTCTCTTAAAGAATTAGATGGCGTTTTTACTTATTTGGTTGCAACAAAAGACTCGTTAGGTATGACAAAAGACACCATGGCAGCAAAACCAATGGTGCTTTATGAATCTGATGATTTGGTTGCATTGGGTTCCGAAGAAATAGCAATAAGAACTTTGTTGCCTCAAGAAATTGATACTTATGACCCTTATGAGGGAGAAGTCAAAGTATGGCAAATCTAAAACAGACAAAAGATTCCAAAGCTCATTCAATGGGACTTCATAAGGAAGTCTTGAAAGGTAGAACTCAACAAGTTTTTTTTAATCCTGAAGAAGCTGAAAATTTCTTTTACTATGGTGCTTACGATGTTGATTTTAATAAAAGAACTGAAATCGATGCGAAAGACCTAACCTGTAATATGCTTAACGAAAAAATAAATTCTTTTATGCAAGAGGGTTATGGAACCATTGTTGTTAAAAACCCTCAAGGAAAACACAGTCTGGGAGTAGGAATATTAAATAAACTTAATTTAATTTTTGAAGGGTCTCTTGGATATTTTGGTATTGGATGTATTGATGGACCGGTTGTAAGAATAATAGGAAGAGTTGGTTGGTCCTGCGCAGAGAATATGATGGCTGGCAAAGTTGTAATAGAAAAGAATGCAGGTTCTTGTTTCGGTGCAGCTATTCGGGGTGGAGACTTGATTTGCAAAGGAAGTGTTGGTGCAAGAACTGGTATTGATATGAAAGGTGGCACAATTATCGTTGGTGGTGATGCTGGTGCGTTTACCGGTTTTATGATGCAAAGGGGAAGGATTATTGTTTTGGGAGATGCAGGAATTAATTTAGGTGACTCAATGTACGATGGCACCATATTTGTTGGTGGTAAAATTAAATCTTTAGGCAGCGATGCAATTAAATCTAAACTTACACCTCAGGACATGGGCTGGCTAAGGAGAAAACTTAAGGTTGCTGAAATTGGATCTGATTTTGATGTTTCAAAAATGACTAAGATTGTTGCAGGCAAAAAACTTTGGAATTATGACCAATTAGAGCCAACAGAGAAAAAAGGGGCAATTTAACTTATGGCAAAAAAGAAAAATAATCGAAAAACTGAGGAAAGAAATAAAAGTTTGTTAGGAAAAAACACAATTTTTACACCAGAAGTTATAGACGATATTCATATAAAAGCTCAGCTGGGCCGTTACCGAATGCGTGGTATGGCTTTAATGAAAAAAATTCCAACCTTTGATGATTTGGTATTTTTGCCTGGAACACTTACTCGTTTTGTAATTGAAGGTTATAGAGAAAAATGCGAAACAAAAACAATTATTGGTCCAAGATGCAAAAATCCTATTGAATTAGATATCCCTGTTTATATTACCGGTATGAGCTTTGGCGCACTTTCTTATGAAGCAAAAACGGCTTTAGCTAGAGGAGCAACAATGGCTGGAAGCGCAACATGTTCTGGAGAAGGTGGAATGATACCCGATGAAAGACGTTACTCTGAAAAATGGTTCTATCAGTGTATTCAATCGCGTTATGGTTTTAATCCACATCATGCCCAACTAGCAGACGGTATAGAAGTTTTTATCGGACAAGGACAAAAAGTTGGAATGGGTGGTCATTTAATGGGACAGAAGGTAACCGATCAAGTTGCTGAAATGCGTTCCTTGCCTTCGGGAATAGATCAACGATCACCAGCAAGACATCCTGATTGGCTGGGTCCAGACGACCTCGCATTAAAAGTTCAAGAATTGAGAGAATTAACGGACAATCAAATACCAATACAATTAAAATTAGGTGCTGCGAAAGTTTATGATGACATACGTATGGCTGCAAAATGTGGCCCAGATTCAATTTATTTAGATGGAATGGAAGGATCCACGGGAGCAGGTCCGCATATCGCAGCTGCAAACACAGGTATTCCAGGCATTGCCGCTATTCGTGAAGCACGCAGGGGATTGGACGATGTTGGTAAAACAGGAGACATAACACTGATTTATGCAGGTGGAGTAAGGGATGGAGCTGACCTTGCAAAATGTTTAGCCTTAGGTGCTGATGCTGTTGCAATTGGAACTGGATCAATGATTGCATTAAATTGTAATAAAGAAATTCCAGGATCTAATTTTGAAAAAGAAATGGGTGTTGAGGCTGGATATTGTTATCATTGTCATACGGGCCGTTGTCCTGTTGGAGTTGCAACACAAGATCCGAAATTAAGAAAAAGATTAAATCCAGATGATGCTGCTCTTAGAGTTTATAATTATCTTCATTCAATGGCTTTAGAATTACAATTGTTAGCACGTGCATGCGGAAAAACAAATGTCCATTCTTTGGAACCGGAAGATTTGGCCGCATTGACTATGGAAGCTTCTGCTTTAGCAAAAGTTCCTTTGAGCGGAACAAATCATACTGTCGGAGTTGATGATTTTCATAAAATTTAAATA
>CAJWUE010000113.1:0-3326 GCA_913047775.1 uncultured Rhodobiaceae bacterium | reverse complement strand
TTTTAGTATTCTACCCAGTATCGGTACAGCTATAATTTGGTTTCCAGCAGCTTGCATATTATTTTTTAGTGGTGCGTGGTTAAAAGCCTTAATACTCTTACTAACAGGTTTTTTTATTATCGGTCTAATTGATAATTTCTTGAGGCCGTATTTAGTAGGCAAAGAAACTAAATTACCCGATTATTTAATTCTGCTGACCACACTGGGTGGGGTCAGTCTGGTAGGATTATCTGGATTTGTAATAGGACCAATAATAGCCGCATTGTTTATAACATTATGGTCGTTGTTGAAACTAGATCAAAATACATAGATCAAAAAGATGCAGCAAGAAGTCCTCTGTGTAGCCTTTGAGTCTATTGTTGGTAAACAAAATTGTATTACCGACCCTGAGATTATTAAAACATACCTTGAAGATTGGAGAGGAATCCATGTAGGATTTACGCCAATTGTTCTGCTCCCAAACTCCACTCAATCTATCGCACAAATTATGAAAATCTGCTTTGACAATGATATTGGGGTAACACCTCAAGGGGGTAATACCAGTTTGTGTGGTGCAAATATTCCCCATTCAACAAAAGATCGCCTGGAGATTGTCATCAACAGTTCAAAAATGAATCAAATCCTCGAATTGGATACCCATAATCAATCATTAATTGTCCAATCGGGCTGCATATTATCCACAATTCAAGCGATAGCTGAGGATAAAGGGTTGTTTTTTCCTTTAAGTATGGGTGCAGAAGGATCTTGTCAAATTGGTGGAAATATTTCAACCAATGCTGGTGGAGTAAATGTTTTAAAGTATGGAATGGTCAGAGAACAAATTATGGGCCTAGAGGTAGTTCTTCCTGACGGTACTATTTTTTCCGACTTAAAAGGTCTTAGAAAAGACAATACAGGTTATGACTTAAAACAACTCTTTATTGGTGCGGAAGGAACTCTGGGATTTATAACTGCCGTTTGTTTGAAATTGTTTTCCCAACCAATGAGCTATTCTTCTGCTTTAGTTGCGGTTGAAAATCCATTCATGGCTCTTGAATTGTTAAAAAAAGGGAAAGCGTTTTTTGGTGAAAATTTAACCGGGTTTGAGTTAATGAGTAGCAGCTGTATTCAGGCAGTAGAAAAATATTTACCAAGTTGCAAAATACCCCTGAGTTCTTTATACCCATGGCAAATCCTTATTGAAGTAGGCAATATAACAACCGATCAGAACAATGACGAGCGAATGGTCGTTTTTCTCGAAAAAGCATTGGAAGACACACTCATAACGGATGGAATCGTTGCCAATAGCATGCAGGAAAGAAAAGACTTCTGGAGGATAAGACATGCCATTCCTGAAGCTGAGAAATATACTGGCCCTGCTATTTATCATGATATTTCAGTCCCTATCAGTAAAATACCTGAGTTGATAGAACAATCCATTGCAGAATTAGAGCAATACATTGGCAAATCAACTGTTTTTGCTTTTGGTCACGTTGGTGATGGCAATCTTCATTTCACAAAAGGAAAACCAGCTTCTATGGATAAGACACAATTCTTAAATGAAACAGCTAATGTCCATAGAATTGTTCACGAAGTAGCTGTTCAATTAGGGGGCTCATTCAGTGCCGAACATGGCATAGGAACAAAGTTAAAAAACGAATTAGAGCACTTTTCAGATCCAGTAAAATTAGAGTTACTAAGGACTATTAAAAACTCCATGGACCCAAAGAATATTATGAATCCCCACAAGCTTATTGGTTAAGGTATCAGCGACTTAATTTAGACTTTAAAAGAATATTCCTGATTAGGATCTCTTTCATTGTTTGGAGGATAATTTTTCCTCTTTTCAGCAAAATATTTCAAACGATGATCGCCATCGGAAGTTTTATTGTAGGTAAGATAAATATTGCATCGTCTTTTATCTGATGTATTCGCCTCAGAACCGTGAGGTACATAACTATTAAATAGAATAATATCTCCAGCTTTGGTCTCAATTGGTTTCATTTCAGCATTTGGAATGTCTTTTGCTGTTAGTGGCTCCCAAAGCGGTCCAGCAAGCCCGTTTATATAATTTCCAGAATTATCAAACTCGACGCATGCGTTACTTCTATTGCTGTCCTCAACAGCAATTAAGACTGAAACAAATTCACTTCCATAGTCATCCCATCCAGCCTGAGAGTCTTGATGTAATAAATCTGGAGGTGCTCCTGGTGGTTTGAAGTTTATTTTCTCTTTCAATAAAACCGCTGATTCTCCAAGCAGCTGCTTCAATAACGAATGAACAGATGGGTTGTTTACTATTGACTCTAAATAAGGATTTGTTTCAATAAATTCGGATAATGCTTTTCCAGTTTGCCGGTAAACTGAGACGGCTCTTTCGATGCGTTGCGTATCTAAGGACGATATTCGCTCAGCAGAAGCGGGGTCGATTTGTCTAAGTTCTTCGTGCATCAAGGAAAGGCCTTTGCTATGTATCTCACATTTAACCTGTCTCTTAATTTCAGGATTAACTTGGACGGCACATTCGTAATCTTCGCGAAGAGCTTTCAGATAGAGCCCGGTACCCCCTGTTATAATGGGGACCTTATTTCGTCCGATCAATTCCCTGATATGTTTTAGGGCGCGTATTTTAAAATCAAAGGCGGTAAATTCTTCGTCGGGCTCCAGAATATCTACAAGATGGTGAGGAATTCGAACTCTGTCCTCAGGTGATGCTTTTGCCGTACCTATATCAAAATATTTATAGATTTGCATGGAGTCTGCGCTGATAATTTCTCCATTAAGTTTTTCGGCTAGCGCGATTGCAGTATCACTTTTCTTCGATGTGGTGGGTCCGGCTAGAATAATTAAAGGAAGCATAAATTTTTTCCATTTCACATGAATAAGAACCATCTTCGTTATAAATATAAAGAGGGGGTTCGGTAACACAGTCTGTCCGATGTCCCTTAACCGCATCAATTAGAAAAATACGAGCCTCCATGCCTCGCGAGCCGTGAATAAAGCGGAGCCTTGTGGGGAATAACTTGTGGATATCAAGTTGTTTTAGTAATTCGGTTAGTCTCGTTGGCGGATAGGCAAGTGTGAAAATGCCACCGTTCCTTAAACAACTATGGGCTCCTGCCGTCAGCGACTCAATATTTATTGATAACTCGTGTCTTGCAACGGCTTTTTCATGGTTTGGATTCATGCGACCAGTATTTAATTTGCGGTAGGGCGGGTTTGAAATAATAAGATTGAACAGCCTATTTTTTTTGCTTGGTTTAAAATTAATAAAATCTCCATGGACTACCCGAATCTTGTCTGATGCCCCGTTCCTCGATATGTTTTTGACCGCGAGGTCATAAAGG
>CAJWUE010000112.1:0-3352 GCA_913047775.1 uncultured Rhodobiaceae bacterium | reverse complement strand
TGGATAATGATAATAATGAAAGACTAAATACAATAAGAACTGCCCTTTATGGAGAGAGAAATGAAGTTCCGTTGGATGATGAAAATCTTATTTCAGTAATATTAACTTTCCCAGCAGCTATGGTTGCTGCTATTGATGGAAAGGTTGATGAAACTGAACGTTTATTTTTATTAAATATATCAGAGGAACTTGGCAGTGATGATCCTGGAACTTCTCATCAAGCCAGATTAGAAGCAGCTGAACGTTATAGGGCTTTTATGTGGCTTCTGTGTGAAAAAGATACTTATGAAAAAGATATTTTTGATGGGATAAAATTTCTAATTGAAGATAACTCTGAAACAGGTGAACATATTAAGAATATGCTATGGGGAATGGCAGAAGCATCGGAAGGTGTGTCTGAATTAGAAAAAAATGAAATATCAAGAATTAGTGAAGCTTTAGGTATTTCTAATAAATTACACTAGGGGATATAAAAATGCATATATTACAATCATCAAAAAAAGCCACTCCAGCAATAATTAGACTAGGAAGAATAGAGACTATGGACTCTAATATCTACGATCATTCAGAACGTTATGATTATATTCCTGAAATGTTAGAAGAAGGCAAATATTGGACAGGCTCTCAAACATCAAATACAAGATGTAATAATTTTACTCTTATTGGTGCTGATAAAAAAAGAAGTGATGATACAAGAGAGAAGAAATAGATTCTAAACTCTCCGAATATTTAAAAAGAAAGTGATTTTAATTATCTCTAACAAGGGAGATATTCACTGTAATCCTGTTATTAAGCATTTTCAGAAAAATGGAGATGAATATTTTCGCTTAAATACTGAATCTCTTCTCACAGACTATTCGTTTTCTTTCTCACAAAAGGATCAGTCTACTAATCTGCTGATTAAAAATAAGAAAAATGGAAAAATTCTATCTTCAAGTGAAGTGAAATCAGTTTGGGAAAGAAGGCCTCATTCACCAATCATCCCAGGATTAACAAATAAAAAAATTAAATCAGTAGTTGAAGATGAAGTTGTTGAATTATCAAAATGGTTACGACATTTTTTCATCAATTGTAGAACGATTGGCAGTTCAGTATGGGATCGACCTAATGAGAGTAAATTGAGACAAATGGATGTAGCTAGTCGAGTTATAGAAGTACTTCATTCAGAAATAAAAATTCCTCTTACATTGCTTACAAATTCAAAGATAGACCTAGATCAGTTTGCCAAAGTTGTAAATGTAGCGGTTGTTAAACCGATTGCAGCAGATGGTCTAGAGTTAGATGATAAACTTGAAATCCCCTTTACCAGTAGGCAGGTAACTCCTGAAAACCTAAATATCATAAGCGAAGAAGATTTAAAGTTATGTCCTACCCTCGTGCAGGAATATATTGAGAAGGAATATGAACTTAGGATTACAGCTATCAGTCAGAACATCCTATGTTGTAAGATTGATTCACAGAAACTACCTAAAGGAAATGGCAGGGAAGATTGGAGAGAGGGTTATGATCATGGTTTATCAGAGGCGGAAGAATGGATTGAGTGTCCTAAAGAAATTGAAAAGTTTATAAGCCTATATTTACAAAAGATGAATCTTAATTTCGGTTGTTTTGATTTTATAAAAGCAAAAAACGAACATTATTATTTTTTAGAATGCAATCCAAATGGTCAATGGATGTGGCTAGAGGAAGATTTAGGAATTCCAATTTCAGAATCCATTGCCAATTTCCTTTCATTTCGTGAAAACTAGCAACAAAGTTACTAATATAAAATCAATAGATTTTAAGTTCTTGGATCAATATAACTTTGCAAATATTCCTCAAAATATTAAAGATCTAGTCAATCATCTTCCAAACATTGATAGTGCTGAAGGTTTTTTATTAGGGCAAAAAGAAAATGGATCCAATTTGACTATAGTTCCTTACTTTCTTGAGTTTTTCCCTTATGAAAAAAAAATATCATTTCACATCTCTTTTTTAAGTGAGAAAGCATCTTATTTAAGCACTTTGTCTATATTGTATTCTTACATTTTGTTATGCAATAAAATGCATGTAAATAACTTAATTTCAAGACATAGCATTGATGAATTAGATACTTTACTTATGTCTCTGGATCTTGGTTTTAATGTTATAGAATTTTCCAGGAATAGCATACCTCATATAGTTGTTGAAAAGAATTTCACACTTAAAAAAAATATCATTAAAGAGGAAGAATATATCTCTGCATTTAAGGAAAATTATCCTATCAAGAAAATGAATGTTAAAAGCGGTCAAATGCCTTCTGAAACTCTAAAAAAATCAGGAGGGTCTCAAATTTATGACTCTATATCAAATCTTCAAGCATTTTCTAGATGGCTGAATATAGATTTTGATAAATTTCCAAAATCTTTTTTTGAGTTAGATCAGTTTTGTAAAAAGCAAAGTAGTTTTAAAGGAACAAGAATAGGATCTGGAAAAAAGATTTATTACTTTATAGAAAATAATAATACAATTGGTGCTTTATTATGCCCAGAAACTTTCAGAGTAAGAAGAGTATTAAAGTCTGTTTGGAAGGTTTTAAATGACAGCAATTCAGAGGTAGTTTATACCAATAAACATGATGACTGGATTGATTCAATTCTTTTTCTTGCTGGATTTGTAATGGTTAGCAGTGAAAATAAACAGGATGATTCATTATGGAAATGGGAAAGAATATAGCTAATTAAAGAGATCAAACAAAAAATTAGATAGATTAATTGAATCTGAGTGCGTTAAACTTTAACCTAGAAAAAATAAAGGTTTTCTAAGCTAATAACACTATATTTTTTGAATTGCCTTTTTCCTACAGACATTACATAAAGCATTAGGGTTTCTGCTTTGCTGTTTTTTCCCACTTGAACCAAGGCATTGACCATTATTGCACCAAACTGTTAAACAATTTGTACATTTATATTTAAGCTTGATTCCTGTCTTACAGTATTGACATCCCATGACTCTATTCTCCTATTATTATGTATCAATTTGGACTCAGTATATACCCATGGCATATATAAGGTCAATTTTTCTTTGATGTGTGAGGGAGGTTATATTAATACATAGCCGAGTGAAAGTAGGCTCTCTCTCCTAGTGTCTTGGAGTAAGAGTAAATATCAGTCAGGTAGCTATCAATCCTTTACCACTCCAAGAGGAAAATATTCCTCTATCCAGTTTCTCATAGTTTCTCTCATGATACTTTTAGTTGCATACATACTTACAGGGGCTATATCTTCTGGGAGTATATCATAGGAGTCCGGAATAGCTCGCTCAAAAAACTGCCATGCTAAATCCTCTTGGCCCTCATAAACAAAATCAGTGAAGCGCCAAAAAAACTTTCCTG
>CAJWUE010000111.1:0-3376 GCA_913047775.1 uncultured Rhodobiaceae bacterium | reverse complement strand
TATGGATCATATGAAGAATTAGTTAAAAGTGTTGGATTAAGTAATGAAGATGTGGCGGATAATGCAAGAAAATTATTAAATAGATAGGAGAGATAAGTGAGTTTTAATGACATTTTTGAAGAAATTAAAAATAGCCCTGATAAGCACCCAAGAGGCTGTGAAGATTATAAAAGAATTGAATCTAAATTATTAGAAATAGTAAATAAGAGTGGTTTTGTTTCTGGCGGCTCTGGAAACAATAGCTTTGGTCCATTTGGTGAAATTTCATTGCCATATTTTAAAATGGGTGCTATTGACTCACTTGATTTATTTGGTTTAGATGAGATGATCATTTTTTCTTATTATTACAATAATAAGAATAAATATAAAAAGGTTTCAGACCTTGGAGCCAACATTGGGCTTCATTCAATATTAATGAGTAAATCTGGTTATAAAGTTGAAGCTTATGAGCCTGACCCAACTCATATTGAAGTGTTAGAAAAAAATTTCAAATTAAATAGTATTGATTTAGTAAATTTAAATCAAGTTGCAGTATCAGATGTTGACCATAAAGCTAAGTTTGTAAGAGTATTAGGAAATACAACTAGTAGCCATATTGCAGGTGCTAAAGATAATGCTTATGGAGATCTAGAGACCTATGATGTTGACGTAGTTAGCGCAAAAGAGATATTTAAGAATAGTGATTTTATTAAAATGGATGTTGAAGGAGGAGAGGCAAAAATTATTTTATCTACAACAAGAGAAGATTGGGGAAATGTAGATATGATTATGGAGGTTTCTGAAAAAAATAGGGTGGCTATCTATGATCATTTAAATAGCATTGGAGTGAATATGTTTTCACAAAAAAAAGCCTGGAAGAAAGCAGAGGTTGTTGATGATTTGCCTGCTAACTATAAAGAGGGATCTTTATTTGTATCGCTAGATAATAAAATGCATTGGAATTAATAATATATAAAATGCAAAGAGAAATAGACTTATTAAAATTTTATCCAAAATCTAAAAGACCAATTGAAGACCGTGGTAATTTAGTTACTGATATAGATAGGGCAGTAGCTAGAAAGTTTGATGTTGAGTATTACGATGGAGATAGGCTAACTGGCTATGGAGGATATGGCTACAGTCCAAGATTCTGGACTGATACAGTTGCACACATAGTAGATGTCTATAGCTTAAGTAACGATTCCAAGATTCTTGATATTGGCTGTGCAAAGGGTTATATGATGTATGATTTGTCTTTATTAATTCCTGAAGCAGAAATAAAAGGAGTTGATATTTCCCAATATGCTAAAGACCATGCGATTGAGCCTATGAAAGAAAACATTGTAGTTTCAAATGCTAATAACCTTCCTTTCCCAGATGACTATTTTGATTTGGTGATAGCTATAAATACCTTGCATAATCTACCATTAATTGACTGTAAACAAGCTTTTAGAGAGATAAATAGAGTAACAAAAAATAATTCTTTTGTTATGAATGATGCTTGGAAAGACGATAAGGGAAAAAGGGCTATGCTTAAATGGAATCTAACTGCCTTAACTTATATGAGCTGTGACGAATGGCTTAATTTCTTTAAAGAAGTTGAATATAAAGGAGATTATTATTGGTTTTTTGCTGAATAAATTGATAGGAAAAAATGGAAAATAATGACGTCTTCCTCACACTGAGGAAGGAAACTGTTTATAAAAATAAATGGAGTTCAATTACTAAAACCTTGTTAAAAACCAAGGGGTTAGAAAAAGAAATTTTTACCACTAACTTTGGTAGAAGGTCAGCTGTAATACTATTTTCGGAGAATAAAGTTCTATTAACAAAACAATACAGGTTACTCATAGATGATTTTTCTTGGGAAATTCCTGGTGGTAAAGCCGAGAAATCAGAAACTTTTGAAAAAGCAGCTATAAGAGAGTGTTTAGAAGAAACTTCATATGACTGCAGGTCTTTATCGCTTTTAATTTCATTTGAACCAGGATTAGAAACTTTAAATAACCCTACACAGATATTTCTATCTAAAGATTTTGAGAAAGTAAAAACTGACAAGAATAGAGAAACAGTTGAGTCCAAGTGGTTTGAAGTTGATCAAATCAAAGAGCTTTATAGCAAAGGATTTTTTTTAGATTCTTTAACAATAATTGGATTACAAGCACTCCTGTTACAGAATCTTTAATTTGAAAATACTATATTTATGAGAAAAGTAAATATTCCTAAGACCTTGAAAGCAGCTGTACTTACAGGAATAAACAAGCCTCTTGAATTAAGGAATTTGGAGATAAATGACCTGTTACCTGGTCAAGTTTTAGTAAAGATCTTATACAGCGGTGTTTGCAGAAGTCAGTTAATGGAGATAGAAGGAAAGAGAGGTGAAGATAACTGGATTCCTCATCTTTTAGGTCATGAAGGATCTGGGATTGTCATCAAAGTAGGGAGCTCAGTTAATAAATTTCAAATAGGGGATGAGGTAATTCTTACTTGGATTAAATGTGAGGGGCTTGAAGAACAAGGAGCTGAGTATCTTAGTCAAGGAGAAATAATTAATTCAGGTCCTGTTACCACTTTCAGCAATTATTCAGTAGTATCTGAAAATAGAATAATTAAAAAACCCAAGAACTTAGGTTTTGATACTGCTATTTTATTTGGTTGTGCATTGCCCACTGGCGCAGGTATGGTTATTAATGAAATTAATGTTAATTTGGAATCTTCAGTTGTAGTAATTGGTCTTGGGGGGATTGGCATGTCTGCTATTGCAATGCTGTTGTCTTTGAAGATAAAAAACATAATAGCCCTTGATATTTCTGCTAAAAAATTAGACTTAGTTAAGAGTTGGGGTGTTAATCATACAATCGATGCAAGTAAACCCAATATTCAAGAATTAGTGCAGGAAATATTTCCAGATGGAGCAGAATTTTGTATCGAGTCAGCAGGAAGGGTTTCCACTATTGAACTGGGCTTTTCTTTAGTAAATAGAAATAAAGGTAAATTATTATTTGCTTCTCATCCTCCAGAAGGTGAAAAAATTAGATTATCTCCACATGAGTTAATAAGTGGAAAAAGTATAGCTGGCAGCTGGGGAGGCGCTATTGATCCTGATAGAGATATACCTATTTTATATCATAATTTCATTTCTGCTAATTTCCCTTTAAATTCTCTTTTGACTAAACCTTATTCTTTGCTAGATATTAACAAAGCTTTGGAGGATTTAGAATCTGGTAAGGTATTACGACCGCTTATAAAAATGGAACATTAAAATATCTATCTAAATAAGCTATTGAACATATTTAAGTGTATTGTGTAGAAATTTCTAAGTAAGATATATTTTTTCTAATCTAGTAAACAAGACAATATGAGTAAAGAAAAAACCGTTTTTGTTGCAGGTAATTTT
>CAJWUE010000110.1:0-3379 GCA_913047775.1 uncultured Rhodobiaceae bacterium | reverse complement strand
ATTCTTAAAAATTAGAAATTTCGAATATGTCAAATCAGCAAAAGCCATGGGTGTCTCTAATTTTAAAATTATGCGTCGACACATCCTTCCAAACGCGTTGACTCCTGTTGTTACATTTTTTCCCTTTGAAGTAACAGCCGGTATTTTGGCACTTGTTAGTTTAGATTTTCTTAGTTTGGGTGTTCCTAGTCCCGCTCCCAGCATAGGTGAATTGCTAGCACAAGGAAAAACCAATTTACAGGCAATATGGATATTACTTCCAACATTCACTGCCCTCACCATCACTTTGACAATGCTTACTTTTGTTGGAGAAGGCATACGTAACGCGTTCGATCCAAAGAGGAATGCCTGAATGTCAGCATTACTTGAAGTTAAAGATCTTAAAACTTACTTTAAAGTTGGATTGGATAAGGTAGCACGCGCGGTCGATGGAATATCCTTTAACATAGAGCAAGGAAAAACTCTTGCTATTGTTGGTGAATCTGGATGTGGAAAAACGCAAACTGCATTTTCAATAATACGACTTATTGCAAATAATGGGTTTCACCCTTCTGGACAAATCAATTTTAACAAAAGAAACCTATCAAATATAACTGAATTAGAAATGCAATCCATCCGTGGAAATGATATTTCCATGATTTTTCAAGAACCAATGACATCACTAAATCCACTTTATCGAATTGGTAATCAATTAGAAGAACCTCTATGCCAACACAGAAAAATTTCAAGAGGTCCTGCTCGTAAACTTTCAATAGATTTATTAGATCAAGTAGGAATCCCAGACCCACACAAACGAGTGGACTGTTTCCCACACGAACTTTCTGGAGGAATGAAACAACGAGTGATGATAGCTATGGCATTAGCCTGTAAACCAAAGTTACTCATCGCAGATGAACCAACAACAGCGCTTGATGTCACAATCCAAGCTCAGGTTCTTAAACTAATGTCAGATCTTCAAAAAGAAACAGGAATGTCAATCCTTCTTATCACGCATGATATGGGGATAGTAAACCAAATAGCTGACGATATTTGTATTATGTACGCAGGTAGAATTGCGGAAAGAGGGCCTCGTGATAGCATTTTTAAAAATATGGCGCACCCCTACACACGTCACTTAATGGACTCAATTCCAAAAATCAATGATACAGGTTTTCTCCTCAACACGATCCCTGGAATGGTTCCTGGCGCGACGGAATACGGAGCTGGATGCCTTTTTGCAGAACGTTGCTCCCAAGCCATGGATATTTGTCAAAATACTGATAGTCCTCAATACAAAATCGAATCAAATCATTTTACATTTTGTCATCTATATGAACATAAAAATATAGGGAAAGAATTCAATAAACCAAGTCGCATTAAATCGCCAGAACGCCTGATAGAGAACAAATCAATTTTATCAATTAAGTCGTTACGAACGTGGTTCCCTGTCAGAAAAGGAGTGTTTTTAAGAATAGCCAACTACGTTAAGGCAGTCGACGATATTGACCTTGAAATACAAAAAGGGTCTACCCTAGCACTCGTTGGAGAGTCAGGTTGTGGCAAGACAACTCTTGGAGAGGCTATTTTAAGGCTTACAAGAGAAACTAAAGGAAAAGTGTTATTTAATAGATTAAATATAAATGATGTCGTTTTCTCAAGCGCAGATCATGCACATTTTGAATATGGATCAGCTATTACACTTGGCAAGTCTGTCATCGGCCATTGCGGAAAATTAAACCAATCGTTGCTCAAAGATATGGATATAGATACTGATGAAATTTTCTTGGAGCTGATCGATGAGATGAGTCCAGGAGTGCTTAAAACTTCAGGATCGTTCTTATACGTAATAATGCCAATGCGTGTTAGTCAGTGAATTAGATTGAGTGTTAATTCAATATTGTGGCTATATTTCGGAGTTCAAAGATAGGAAATTCCGAATCAATCTGAGCCCAGCTCCTTGGCTCTTTTCTGGATGAAATTGAGTAGCGAAGAGATTGCCTCTTCTTACGCTGGAAGTAAACTCGCATCCGTATTGAGTTGTTGATGCGATTATTTCGTTTTCATCTGGTTGTGGATAAAAAGAGTGAACGAAATAAAAGTGTGGGACATTGTTAATGCCTTCCCAGATAGGATCGAATTTTTGTTTTATAATGATTTTATTCCATCCCATGTGAGGAATTTTTAACTCTTGCTCCTTACTGAATTTAACAACTTTACCAGGTAATACGCCCAGTCCAACAACTGCAGGACTTTCATCACTAGCTTCGAATAACATCTGGAAGCCTATGCAGATCCCAAGAAAAGGGCGGTCTTCTATGATCCAGTTCTTTAGAGGTTTGGATAAATTTTGTTTTTCAAGGTGATGTGCTGAATCTCCAAAAGATCCTACTCCTGGAAAAATAATTGAAGTAACTTCGCATAAATCCTCGGGAGATTTTACTAATTTAGTTTTAGCGTTCAATGCACCCAAGCTATTGCATACGCTTTTGAGATTTCCAGCCCCGTAATCTATGACTCCAATCATTTTGTTAATAGCTTAGATTAACCTTCATCGGTTAATTTCTTTCGGAATCAAAGAGTCTCTTTAGTGCTTGGTATTCCTTTTACTCTTGGATCGTGTCGGCAAGCTAGATCGCATGATTTTGCCAGCCCTTTAAATATTGATTCTGCCATATGATGGGCATCGCGACCTGTTAATACTTCTACATGTATATTAGCTCTAGCATTATTTGAAAATGCTCGAAGAAATTCTTCCACTAGTCCAAAGGAAAATTCACGGATACTTTCAATTTTTTCTGGAGCTTTAAATGATAAAAAAGGTCTTCCGCCAAAATCAATAGCTACTCTACTTAGCGTTTCATCCATTGGTAGTATTGACCATCCATATCTTGAGATGCCTCGTTTATCTCCTAAGGCTTTTCTTAAACAGTTACCAAGGACGATCCCGACGTCTTCGACTGTGTGATGGTAATCGACTTCGATATCACCCTTAGCCATAACGGTTAAGTCGTAGAGGCTGTGGCGAGCGAATAATGTTAGCATATGATCGAAGAAAGGGATTCCAGTGTCTATACTGGAATCACCTGAGCCATCTATGTTAATATCAATCGATATTTTTGTTTCTGCAGTGTCGCGATTTTCTGACGCTGTCCTAGGTTCAGACATAGCTGTTTAATTTTCTTCTCCTTCTCCTTCTCCTTCTCCTTCTCCTTCTCCTTCTTGTAGCAATTCTTCTTCGGGCTTAAGAAATATTTTAGCACATATAGTAATGCCAATTAATATAATGGACAAAATGATTAATATGGTCCGAAAGCTGAAGCCGCCTTTTTTGGCGGCGGCTTCACGGCTTGCTTTTTCAGCAGCAACTATTGCGGCGGCGGCTTCACGGCTTGCTTTTTCA
>CAJWUE010000109.1:0-3718 GCA_913047775.1 uncultured Rhodobiaceae bacterium | reverse complement strand
AATGTCTTAAGATTGATGGCAACGGTCATCAAAAAAGAGACTTTATATACATAGATGACACAATACAAGCTATGATTCTGGCAGGAATACAAAGAGGTAAATTAGTTTCAGGTGTCTATAATATAGGAACGGGTCACTCTACCTCCTTACGCCAGATGATCCGGAATATTAAATCAGCAGGTGTGGCAGTAAACGCAAGCTACTCACAAAAAGTGAGCACCGGGAAGAACTCTTTTTCCTTAGACGCATCTCGTTTTAGAAAGTATTTTGGATGGAAGGCGAAAACCTTACCCAGTGCAGGTATTAAAAAGACCATACTTTGGTTTCAAAAAAATACATCATTATGAAAAATATCCGAATTGATAAACTGGATCGCAAATCAGACGAACGAGGATGGCTTATAGAAGTGTTAGGAGGAAAGAGTTTGGACGTTCCTCATGAGTTCGGTCAGATTCATGTTTCAATAGCCTACCCGGGGAAAGTGCGTGGAAATCATTATCATACTCGAAAACTGGAATGGTTCTGCGTTCCAAAAGGAAAAGGCCTTTTACGACTAAAGGATTTAAAAACAGGAAAGAATAAAGAGGTGCTTATGGGAGAAGGTGCACTTCAAACAGTTCATATTGCTCCTGGTATCATTCATGCCATAAAAAATATTGGAGATACTGATATGGTACTCATCGTTTACGCCAATGAATCTTTCAACGCTGATGACCCAGATACTTTCTACGAGAAAATTTTAGAATAATTATATATCTATCAAGATATTAGTGACTTACCCCGTTTATAAATTATAACGTCACAACAAAGCCCACAAAATATTTGAATCAATAATACAGGCATGATTAGTAGTTTAAATTTTCATATCTAGAGCAACAATGACTCATAGTTATGTAATATTTTATTTTTTCGCCAATACGTGAAGAGAAAATCTTTGAAAAAAGTAACCGCTATTATCGTTAACTGGAATGATAAGGATGTCATCGTCGAGTGTATTCAATCTCTACTCGATCAAGACAGAAACCAAATAGATATTATTATCAGTGATAATGGTTCCGAAGACGGATCAGTCGAATCCCTCCGAAGAAGTTTTCCCTCTATTAAAATTATTGAAAATGGTAAAAACCTAGGTTTTGGTTCTGCTATCAACAGAGGATTAGCTGCCGCCAAAGGTGACTACCTCCTTTTTCTCAACAGCGACCTCAAACTAAATCCCAAATGTGTCGGAGAGTTAGTGAAACTTTTAGAAAGCGATTCTAATGCTGGAGGAGTTATCCCAAAAATCTTACACATCGACCAACAAAATACAATCAACTCTCTCGGAGTATTGATCAATTATACAGGAATCGCCTATCCAAATTTGCTCGGCCAACAAGACCCAAATTGGACGGAACCTTTTGAATCTGCTTGTGGTGGAATTTTTATGTTAAGAAGAGAAGTTTATGAAACAATAGGAGGGTTTGATGAAGATCTATTCCTTTATCACGAAGATCATGACTTATCTTGGAGAATTCGATTGGCGGGATGGTCCCTGAAAGTTGCTCCACAGGCTATTATGTACCACCATTATAAATTTAATAAAGGTGTTCGAAAATATTATTCTTCTGAAAAAAACCGCCTCTATCTTTTGCTTAAAAATATGGAGGTTAAAACCTTGGCATTGATTTTTCCTGCTCTACTGATTGTGGAATTTTCTCAGCTGTTTCACGCTGCTATTCATAAATGGTTTTTTCTTAAAGCGAAAAGCTATATAGAACTCCTGACCCTTTTACCACGCATATTAACCAAAAGAAAAAATCAAAAATATTTACGCAAGGTATCAGATAAAGAAATCACGCGTATTTATCAAGGGACTCTCTCAGTCAGTGGTATGAACAATCCTCTCCTCACGCATTTACTTAGCCCAACACTGAACACATATTGGAAAATAATCCGTCATTTGGTTTAATTTTATCCGCTAAAGAACAAAGTTAGCATTAGTTCTTAATTATCAATAGCTTTCAAAAAAACTTCGAAATGGCATCTCTACAAATAGACAGGGAAGTTCTCCCCGACTTTAGATTTTTTAATTGTCACTTGGTCGGGATTTTCATCGATGCTCTATCAAATTTTGGTAAATTTCTATCATCACCGAGGCATTACGCTCTTGCGTAAATTTCTCGGCTAGCATACGGGCTGAATTTGCCATTAATCCCCTATTTTTTGGATCCATTAAGCAATCTATAGCTTCAGCTATAACTTTTGAATCTGATGGCTCTTCCAAAATAATTCCTTCCTTGTTGGGTGTTATTATTTCCGCGACACCACAGTTCCGACTTGTGATGATGGGGAGCCCCGAGGCCAAAGCTTCCAGGTTGGCATTTCCAAATGGTTCATAAATTGAAGGAAGTATAAAGAAGTCTGCTGCTGCATACATTTTTTCAATTTTATCAATTGGTTCTAGGTGAATTATTTTCCCCTGATTCTCTTTCGAAGCAAAATCCAAATATCTTTTCCATTTACCCTTTCCTACAAGGACTAATCTCCAGTTTTTCTGTTTAATGTACTGAACAGATTTAATTAAATACTCCAATCCTTTGCGTTCGAACCCTGACCCCACAAACAAAATCATTACTTCTTCATCAGAAATTCTTAACTGCTGTCGAATTTCGTTTCGAAAAGATTTTCTATTACTCGGGTTAAACTTATCTAACTGTACTCCATTATAGACCACCTTCACCCTATCTTCTGGAAGCTGATAATGCTTTAGTATGTCTCGCTTGACCATCTCCGAAATGGCTATGATTTTTTTACATTCTCCATTTTCAAAAATTCTTTTCTCTAATCCTAAAATTAATTGATGAAATAAATTAAAACGAAAAAAGAATCTCTTTATAAATGGCAAATAACAAGCGCGTCTTTCAAGCCATTCACGATGACATCCGTCGCCGGCTCGATATACGTCTTGGCTCCATATTCGTTCATGACTTTGAACGATATCGAACGATTCAGAACGTATTGATTGAAGGGCAAACCAAGCAAACGACAGGACTCTCAAAAAAGAATTTCTTTTAATAGCTCGAACAGAATGAATCTTTATATTAGGATGATTAGACGGTGTCCATTGATTGGCAAAAATATGTATCTCATGACCAATGTTAGCAAGATGCTTTGCATAGCCAGAAACAAATTGTTCCGCCCCTCCATAGTTAACAAATTTTTGTCTAATGACAGCAATTTTCATATATTATCTGACAAACTCATAGTATATCTGGTTATTTTTTTGAAGAAGACACTACTTCTTCATAGATAGCTATAGTTTTATCCATCATTTTATCCACCGTTAATTCCTTGAGGCAAAATGAGTTCGCATTTTTAACTAGACGGTTCGCGATCTCAGGATTTTTGATTAATTTCAACACACCTTCGGCAAGACTCAGCGCGTTTTTAGGTTCGATCAATATCCCTCGTTCGCCGTTTCCTAAAAGCTCTGGGATCGAGGCTATCTTAGTCGCCACTACTGGTGTCTTCATTGCAAATGCCTGTGGTATGACTTGGGGAGTGCCTTCTCCAGCAAATGAGGCTAGCACTTGAACGTCTAATGCCGCCATAATTTCTGGAACGTCCTCCCTATGCCCGAGAAGAACTACTTTATCCTCTAAGCCCGCTATCTTAACTTTAGATCTTATTTCTTTAAAACCTGGCCCGTCTCCTACAATCACAAATTTCGCATCAGGAA
>CAJWUE010000108.1:0-3803 GCA_913047775.1 uncultured Rhodobiaceae bacterium | reverse complement strand
AGGGGTCAAATCATCTTTGGGTTGTTTCTTCTCTTCCTTTGTTACGTTGTTCTGCGGAGAGGATAGTTTTTTGACTGCCTTTGCGGGCAGTGCTTTGAGAGTCTTGGAAACTTTTTGGAGCGTAGTTAACTTTTCTTCTTTTTTTGAGGTTACATTATCTTTTGACTTTAAAAGTTTTTCCTCTTGTTGGGTTATGGATTTTGAGAAATCATTAAAGCACTTGGATTGTTTTTCCTCGTCTCCTAACTTAGAACATTCAAAGCCAAATTCATCCTTGGAAACATAAGCCGTATTTATAGCAGAAGACTTTAGAAGAGTCCCTTTAGCCCAATCGGAACTATTTTCTTGATTGAATTTAGAGGGATGGCTGGTCCAGCTACTGGTATAATCACAACCATCATCTAAAATCCCTGGTCGAACTCCAACATGTCCGACACTACTTCCCTCAGCATTGAAGTACTGGAGACAGATGTCTCCCTCAACCCGAATATTGTATTTGGTGTTATTTTTAACTGTAAGCTTATGGCCCGACCATCTAGTCCTTCCAACTTTTTCCATTGTTATCTCTATGTTAGAACTGAAGTTTTCATACAATGTTCTTTCTCGATTAGAAATCTTCTGTTCCAATTCATTTTTTAAATTCTTCAATTCAGCCATTGCATTGGTTTTCTTTCTTTGTTCTTCGGCAATTAGTCTATCAAAATTATTTCTGCTGGATATGGCTGATAAAGTTGCGTTATCAAACTGTTTTTGAATTTGGGCGCATGATCCATCCTGATCGGTAACATTGTTCGCCTTTCCGTTTGCCACACGACCGTTGAGGGTGTCTTGAATGTCTTCTTTTTCTGAAATTATAATTGCGGATCCTGAGTTGCAAATATCGCTAATGAACCCGGCATTCATATTTGCTTCTTCCTGAACTGATTCAAGGTAACTTTTGATCAAAATATCTTCAAAGGATTCCGCCTTTACGAAGACAACTTCTTTGGCGGCGCTTGGTTGTGGCTTACCGTCCCCTTTAACAAGAAACACATCACCCTCTATCTTCGCAGGTTCACAACCTATTATGAGTAATAATATTGTGAATGTGGTCAGTATTCTTTTCATAACTATTAGATTACACCGATTGTTTCTTATGTTGAAAAGTTTTGTTGAACGTTAGTTTGTATAAACGATACGTTTCTTTGTTCGATTGTTAGGTTATTTCTCCGCCAAAAACTCATCCAAAACGTTGTGATATTCGGCAATATCTGCGGATTTTCGTAAGGGCTTACCTTCTGAAACCCTTTACCAGTAAGGGTTTTGGCGGAGAGAGAGGGATTCGAACCCTCGAAGGGCTATTAACCCTTACACGCTTTCCAAGCGTGCGCAATCGACCACTCTGCCATCTCTCCTTTCTTAATGCTGATTAAGTTTCAAACCAGCAGTATTTCCAGAACATATAGCAAGTAAGTCTATATTGTCAATGGTTTAAAAAATAATTCTGACTACCATAAAGTGGTGTGAATTCTTTTTTTACTAAAAAGACAGGGATTTTTCGTAAGAATTCTTGATGAATTGATTTTCTTTCACCGATAAAGTTCTCAGTAAATACCTGAGTATCAAAATAGTCTTCAATACCTCGCATCAAAGAACCAGCTAAAAATATACCACCAACACAATTATAGGTTAGTGCCATCTCCGAGCTAAGCTTGGCAAAACACTTAATATAATTATTAATCAGTTCAATAGATCGAGAATCATTAACTTCGTTTAAGCGCCTCAGTATTTCTTCAGCAGTGATACTTTCATCATGAAGAACATTGTATAACTTGGTTAGACCTGGACCTGAAAGCACATCTTCAAGAATGGTAAAATCATCCGTTTGTTTTATGCCAAATACATTTAGATAATGACTCACTGAAGTTTGGGTGTTACCAATTTCCGTGGCGTTCACATATTCATAGTCATTAATTTTAGAATACATAGCCGCACCCAACCCTGTACCTGGACCAATAATAATTTTAGGTCCATCGTTTATAGCTACATACTCTCCGACTTTGATAGAGTTAAGATCTTGATCTTGAAGACACGGCAGTGAATAAGCAATGGCCTCCCAATCATTTAGTAAATCACAACTGTTTAAGTTAAATTTAGCTTTTAGCTCTTCTGCTGATATTTTCCAGTCACGGTTGGTCATAGTAATATAATTACCATTTTTTGGCCCAGCAACTGAAATGACTATATGATCAACACCGGCTTTTCTTGTTGAGATCAACTGATCTAAAATCTCATAGAAATGCTCTATACGGTCCAGTTTAATTTTTTGGATATGTTCTAAACCTTTACCATCTTTTGAGCCAAACGCAGCTCGGATGTTAGTTCCTCCGAGATCAATTACTAGGAGATTATTACCACCAGGTTGCATAAAATACTCCTAAAATCATGACGACTATAACTGAAACAATATTAAAGAATGATGAAGTTCTAAAAGATACTTCATCTAAAAAGACTTTTCAAATCTATCGAGATTCACCAATTGTTGACTGACATGAAAATGTAATTTCTTCTTTATTTTAATGTAAATTCTAATAGGATAATCAATTATGATTGACCTTTATTATGCCCCTACTCCCAATGGTTGGAAAATTACCATCATGCTGGAAGAATGTTCACTTCCCTATAAAATTATTCCAGTCAATTTAAGAGAAGGAGATCAATTCAAACCTGAGTTCCTAGCTATAAGTCCCAACAATCGAATGCCAGCGATCGTAGATCATAATCATGGTCAAAAAGGTGACTCTATCAGTGTTTTTGAATCAGGAGCCATACTGATGTATCTGGCTGAAAAAACAGACCTGTTTCTTCCTCAAAACACACGGGAAAAATATAGAGTTCATGAGTGGTTATTCTGGCAAGTTGGGGGGTTAGGTCCAATGGCAGGTCAAGTCAGTCATTTTGTCAATTATGCACCCAACTTCCCAGGCGATCACTCTTATGCAACCAAACGATATATGAATGAATATGATCGCTTGTTGGGGGTTATGAATACTGTTCTGGAGGAGAGAGAATACCTTGCAGGGGACTATTCTATAGCGGATATGGCCTCTTTCCCATGGGTGTTGATATACAAACGATTTGGAATTAATTTAGATAGCTTTGAAAACGTTCGACGCTGGTTTGATACGATCAAAGAAAGACCTGCTGTGCGAAAGGGTATCGATGTGGGAAAAGATTGGATGAAACCCAATACCAAACCAACTAAAGAAAGTCTAAAAATGATGTTTGGACAAACCTCAGAGTCCATTAAGAAAGCTTCTAAGAAAAAAAAATAATGACCCAGAAACCCAAGACCCTAGCGTAAACCTCCAAAGAAAGTCCGAATCTCGTTCAAAAACATTTCAGGCTGTTCAAAGGCAGCAAAGTGACCGCCCTTTTCCAATTCATTGTAATACTGAAGATTGGTATATCGTTTTTTAATCCAACGCTCTGAAGCCCGAAAAATTTCTTTAGGAAAAATACTACATCCCGTAGGAACATCCACCTGATCTTGTGGCTGATTATTAAAACTCTCCCAGTACAGTCGTGCTGAAGAGGCGGCAGATTTTGTCAACCAGTACAGCATCACATT
Organism: uncultured Rhodobiaceae bacterium; assembly: GCA_913047775.1. Classification (GTDB taxonomy): domain Bacteria; phylum Pseudomonadota; class Alphaproteobacteria; order MED-G09; family MED-G09. Next base: position 193 of record CAJWUE010000108.1, on the reverse strand, counting down.
ATCCAATAATTCATTGCGACTGATCACATTTTCTGGATGGCCATTACAGTCTGTCCACTGATAGAATTTTTCAATGATCCACGCCGCCTGACCGATTGGGGAATCAATCAAGCCATAACCCACTGTCTGGGGTCTAGTACTTTGTTGTTTGGAGTATCCAGAATCCCAGTCCTGGTAAAACTTCATTGATTGA
>CAJWUE010000107.1:0-4036 GCA_913047775.1 uncultured Rhodobiaceae bacterium | reverse complement strand
TATACCTAAAGGCGAAGGACCTTTCCCTATATTAGTTTATTTTCATGGCGGTGGTTGGATTTCAGGTAGTCCTAAATCGCATCGGAAAATCTGTCATCGATTTGCCGAGGCAGGGTTCTTAGTTTTTAATGTTGATTACGCCTTAGCCCCTGAAAACCCTTTTCCACAGGGTTTTGATGAATGTTGTGAGTCACTTAGATGGGTTGTAGCTAATGCCGAAAAGTACAACGGAGATTCAAATAGATTATCAGTGGGAGGCGATTCAGCTGGAGGCAATCTGACTGCTGCATGTGCTGCTTCGCTAGTTGATGACGGTGAAGTTGATATAAAGAAAATACTTCTTATCTATGGAGTTTTTGACTTTTCATCTATGGGCCAAACATCAGATAATATTGTTGACACTCAAGCTTCCGATCTAATGATGGAGATGATGGTGGGCTCTTATCTAGGACCTGAACGTGATGAAGCTGTGCTTTCTGATCCGAGGGTTAGCCCAATTCATGTCTCAGATAAACTTCCCCCAGCCCATATTCTTTGTGGCACTTTAGATGGTCTTATGGCAGGTTCAAAACTTTTAGCCGAGAAATTAAATTCTCAAGGTATAAAAAACGAGGAGTTTTATTATGAAAACATGCCTCATGGTTTTCTTCACTTTGAAGATTTCTTCCCTGAGTCCAGACAGGCCATAGATAGAATGGTCAAATTCTTGAATGGATAATTCTTCTCTAGAAAGCAGATTGATTGATAGTAGCCCGGTAGCTACTAAGGATCTCACTCAAGCTAAAAGAGACCTAGATAAATTTGGTTTTTGTTTAGTGCCTGATGTCCTTACGGGTTCAGATCTTCAAGAAGCAAGACAAAGATTAACTGATCAGGCAGAAGCTGAGGAAGAGCAGGGACTTTCATTTAGAGATGGTGGTCTTGATCAAAATATTTATCTTTCAAGTAACAAAGTGAATAAAGATGCTTTTACAGTAGAAAACGGCGGAATAAACCAGCGCTTATGGATGCTAGCTAACAAAGGTCAATGTTTTAGAGATATGGTAATTCATCCTTATGTGGATGAATTAGTAGGTCATATATTAGGTAAAGATTTTATTTTATCCACTCACTCAGCAAATATTGCTAAACCCGGTGGAGTAAGGATGGGTTTGCACACAGATCAATGGTGGATGCCACAACCCGTAAAGCCTGGAGAAGATTATATTCGTCCTTCACAAATTTCTCGTAAAGCCTCTGAGTCTTTTTTAAATCCTAATAAAGACTTAGGTATTTCTCCTCCTGTGGTTGCCAATTGCATGTGGATGCTTTCAGACTTCACTGATACCAATGGAGCCACGGAGATCGTTCCAGGATCGCATCTTACGGGAGCTCATCCTAATCAAGAAGATCAAAGTAGTTATCCGATTAAACAAGCACTAGGTAAAGAAGGTACCTTAATGGTTTTTGAAGGAAGGTTATGGCATGGCACAGGAGCCAACTCAGGAAACGCAGACAGATTAGGGGTTTTAACAACTTTTTGTGCTCCTCAATTTAGACAACAAGAAAATCAAACTATAGGTTTAGATAGATCTCTATGGGATTCCTGCTCGGATAAACTAAAAGCTAGACTGGGTTTTAAGGTATGGAATGCCTATGGTCGAATAGAGAGTAGTTTTGAAGAGATGATTGAGCCTGAACCGAATAGAATAGGGGAGCTTAAGCCAAGTAAAGAATAAGTCCTATTGAGGTCCTGTATCTTTAATTATTTCTCTGTGTGCACTCCAAGTATTAATAATAGCTTCTGGAGTTCCAATTCCAGCTGATCTTGGGTCACCTGAAGGTCCAAACCAATGATTTTGGGGTGCTCCCGTCGTTCTCGCTTTCATTCCAGTATAGGTAGTACCGTTCACAGTATTAGCCAATATATTTTGTTGAAAAAAAGTATCATTGCTAACTATCGCAGCAGTTAAGTTTTGAGTTATTTTTTCAAGAATTTCTATAATTTTATCGACTTCTTCATCTGAATAGGAAACTACAACTTGAAAAGGCGCAAAGACTTCTTTAGTTATTAGTTCAAAGTTATCTGTTAAAAGTTCTTGAATGGGAACTTGCACTGCAGTTGGTTGAATAGACCCATAGACAATAGGTATGGAATGAGCACTTAACTCTTCTCCACCAAACAATAACTTTGACCCCTCAATCTTAAGTAAAGAATTAATATGGTCTTTTAATTGTGAATTTGACCAAGTCAGTACAGGTCCAATATCCAGATCTTTAAGCTCTCGCTTTGAAGCTAAATCAACTAATCTGGGAATAAGATCTTTCTCCCAGTTTTCATGAATAAACAAAATACTCTGCGCTGAACATTTCTGTCCTGAGGCGTTATATGCATCTTGATCAGATTGCCAAGCTACATATTCAGACCATTCAGGATCATAATCAGGTCCTATAATTTTCCAATCAAAACCAGCATCTTCTATTCTAATTTTACCTTTAGAATCAACTGCTAATTTATTAGCTACTTCTTTTGAACCAGTAAATTGTAGAAGTCTAATTTTATTTTCACTCTTTTTGACCAATTCACCCATTACTTGGCCTTTACAATTGATGAAATCAACATCTTCAGCAGGCAAACCACAATGAATTAATAGCCTTAATAGCTGTTCAAATACCACGCTGACTTTTGAGTCTACCTTTACTAAAGGTCTGTTCCCCATAAAAAGGGCGCCCATCACTTGGAGAGCAGGTATTTCTAGTGGGAAGTTAAAAGGTGCAATTACGCATACAGAACCAAAAGGCCATCTATAGCCAGATGACTCCTGTCCTAAATGGTCACCTGGATTGGAAAAGCTTCTAGCCAAAAACCGTACGTTATCACCTGAGAAGTTTTCAAAGAAAATTCTGGTAACTGTTACTTCTCCTAGACATTGAGAGTCACTTTTCGGCATGACTCGTTGGATTAATTTAACAAAATATTTTTCTACTTCTTCACGATTATTGTCGCGCACAGCGATTTTAAGCTGCTCTGTTAAATAGTTTACGCTGCGCATACGCGCATGGTAGCGATATCCGGAAGGACTTTTTTGAAACTTTGCGATTTCATCTCGTGTATCTTTAACCCCCATCATATCGAGAATTTCTCTAAACTCAGCTCTAAGATTAGCAGCGCTCAGAGGTCGCATTTGTATGTCGACAGCAAGGCATCTTTCCAAGATACTTCTAAAGTCATGGGAAAGATCTGGGCGCAATTCAGCGATTGATTCTGGACGTGTGTCTCTAAATTTCTTTTCCAACAGGTAGGGGGTTTTGGCGGTGTAGGCAAGCTTGCCCGTTGCCATAAAATAGAGCAGTGAACTCAGTGAAAAAATATCAGTGCGCTGCTCAAGGGGTTCATGGCGAAGTTGTTCAGGCGCAATAAATCCAGGTGTGCCGATAACCTCCGTTTGTGGATCGCCAGCAGCGGCGTCAAGAGGATGGTCAGCAGCAACAGCCTTGACGATTCCAAAGTCTCCAAGAACCACACGTCCTTGATCCAGAAAAACATTTTCAGGTTTCAGATCACGGTGGATAATGCCCCTGCTGTGGGCGACATCGAGTGCTGAGCAGAGTTCTGCGCCGATCGAAGCTAAAATACTTTCCGGCAAGCGCATTGTACGTTCAATAATCTCACCCAAATGGGGTCCATCGATATATTCCATACAGAGATAAAACCCATGATCGGGATCATGACCAAAATCATAAATATCAACGATTCCTGGATGCCTTAAGGCCGCAATGGCCCGTGCTTCACGCTCAAAACGTTGCCTTACTTTTTCATTTTGTAAAAATTCATCATTAATAAATTTTGATTTTTCTAAATCTTCTAACGTTATATCTATTAAATTAGAAATATTGCTTATTTTTACATTATTTACTTTGGATCTTAAATATTTTTTAAGCAAATATGTTTTGAGTTGTTGTTTTGAAGGTGCAAATTTTTCAATATAATTTAACGCAAAGGCCCTCATTTGCTCAATTGTAACTTCTAGTGTGTTTTTTTTATTTTTTATAGGAA
>CAJWUE010000106.1:0-4074 GCA_913047775.1 uncultured Rhodobiaceae bacterium | reverse complement strand
CATACGTATCCATCTCTTCTTCGCTTATCGCAGTAATTGCTACAGGAATATCTCTGACTGATTCATCTCTTGCTCGAGCCGTAACAACAATCTCTTCTATGTATCTTGAAAGATTACTAGATGTAGAATTATCCTGTGCCTGAGCATAGGAAAAGTTAAGAATTAAAAAAAAACCAAAAGCCAATGTCGAAACATACTTCATCTGAATTTCCCCCGAAATCATTATGTTCTAATAAGTTTACTTCTTTCTATTTAATTGTAAATATAAAATTGGTGTACCAAAATAATGCAATACTATTAATATGATGATGTTGGAGGAACCGTTAATGAGTGAAGAAAGGCTAAGTGAGCGTTCAAAAAAAGTATCTGGATCTTCCAATAGGGTATATTCGGAAGATGTTCTGATCACGGGAGATCGTTATACTTCAATAGATTTTATGGAAAAAGAAATGGATAAACTGTGGCCAAGAGTGTGGAACATAGGAGGTTGGAGTAATGAGATTCCAGAATCTGGAGACTTTGTTACTCACCCTTTAGGTCGTGAATCAATACTGATGGTTCGTCAAACGGATGGTTCTGTTAAAGCGTTTCATAATGTCTGTCCTCATAGAGGAAATCGTCTTGTTCATAGCAATATTGGCTCGGTCCCGGAATTCACGTGCACATACCATGGTTGGAAATTTGATCACGGCGGTACGCTCATCTACGCTCAAGATGAAGAGGACTTTCCCCAAGGTAACCCATGCGGTAAACTTACCTTATCAGAAATTCCATGCGAAGTTTACGCAGGTTTCGTTTGGTATAACATGGATGAAAATTGCTTTCCACTAAGTGGGTTTTTGGGCGAAGTCAAAACCTATTTTGATATGCATGACTTAGATGGTATGAAACGTGTCTATCATAAGGTATGTGAAGTCCCTTTTAATTGGAAAGCATTAAGGGATAATTTTTGCGAATCTTATCATTTACCAATGACACACCCCCAAATAATTGACTATTTTGATGATGATTATAAAAATACCGATTTTGAACTTTTCGAGACTGGGCATAATTTAATGAAAATGAAAGGATGCTTACCTTCTCTTCGTAACTCTGGAACATTTGAAGTCAATGATAAGATCGAAGCTGATCTTAAAAATTGGGATCTCGATCCGACTGACTTTGAAGGTGAAGCACATAAGGTACGAGAAGCCCTACAAAAACAGAAAAGAAAATTAGGTCCCAAAAGAGGTTTTAAACATTTTAATGATATGCCTGATGCATGGCTAACAGATGCATTCCATTTTAATATATTTCCAGGAACCTCTATTACCTTTACAGCAGAAGTGGTTTCTCTCCAGAGAACCGAGCCGCATCCGATCGATCCAAATAAATCGATTTATGATCATTGGCAAATGGCTTTAAAGGCTAACGACTCGGACAACCCTGAAACCAACCCTACCATGTTGGTAGCTAGCCCAGAGGAATTGGTTGAATGGAAAGAAGTTGAGAAAAAAGTAGTAATTTATGGTGAGGAAACATTAAGTGAAGTTGCTGATCAAGACTTAGATAGATCAAGTGGTCAGCAATTGGGTTTTCAATCAAGGGGATTCAAGGGGGCGTACTTGTCTGGTCAAGAAAATCGAGTGCAGCAATTTCATAACTTCATTGACCGTTATATAAATAAAATATAACCCTCAAATACTGATATAATATATTTGGAACATGTTCATTCATGTTTCTATTTTCTTGAATTTTAAGCACCAAAGCTTCGCATACCAGTTAGATCAAATATTTTAAATTTTTCTAGTTAATTCTACAGCTTCATGAATTGCGCTCATCATTGAGTTTTGACCACGTACATCGCCGATGAGATGAGTGTTTCGATTTGTTTTAGCTAGGACTTCAGAAAGTTCTCTATTAGGTTGATTGAAGCTCACCAAGATTACAGTTTTGGCTTCTAGTTTCCGTTTTCTCTCAGTAAACAAAACTCCTATTTCTACCTCCCCATCAGAGATTCCACGTAAATAATGACCACCAATAAAATCAAAATCTCCAGACATTAATCGCTCTCGAGCAGCGCCTACGGTGACAGGAGGGTACGGAACATTTTGTGCCATTTGTTCCATCCTAGAAACTAGAGTTACATGAACTCCAGCATTTAGAAGTACATCAGCCACAGAAATTGATTCAAATGTTCCTGTATCGTCAAATATCACAGCTGGTCCCTCTATTTTTGGTTTTTTACCTACACCAAATAGACTCCAAGAATTATGTACATGAGGTAAATCAAATCCTGGTATAGGTTCGGCAGGTCTAGATACCTGAAAGCCATCGTCACGCGGTGTTGTTCCTGTAGCTATTATGATTTCATCGGGAGAAATTTCTCTGATCTTTTCTTCATCGACCATTGAGTTTAATTGCACATTAACTCCAAGTTCTTCTATTTCGTCCATTAGATATTGGATAATAGCTCCTAAATCACCACGGTTCGGCGCACTAGCAGCTAATGCTACTTGTCCACCAAGCCGTCGAGAGGCTTCGTGTAACTCTACTTCATGTCCTCTAATAGCCAATGTTCTCGCCGCTTCTAGTCCTGCAAGACCTCCTCCAACGATAAGTATTTTTTTGGAATCAAGCACCTTATCTTGAGGTTCAAAAGGGATAGATCTTTCTTGTGCGGCAGCGACATTTACAACACAACCTAATGTGGAACCGTTCATTATACGCCCTACACATCCCATATTAGAACCCACACAAGGTCGAATTTTGCGTTCATTTCCTGCTCGAGCCTTGTTGACTAACTCAGGGTCAGCAATAAGCGCTCGAACCATAGAAACCATGCTTCCTTCTCCACTAGCTACAATGGAGCTTGCATGGTCTAGAGTCATTATTCTTCCAGTAACAATTGTAGGTTTTGTGATTCCAGGAGTAATAGCTTTATTTGCTATCATTTCTACACCCAATGGATCATCTGAAGGTGCAATCAATTTGTGAAACCGCCAATATGCCCCCATATGAAGAGAAATATAGTCAACTAGGGGATCAACAATTTTTGCTATTTCAGCATTGTCTTCTGGTTTAAGTCCACCTGGTACGTGGTCTTCATTAGGGATGCGAACTCCCACAACAAAAGAGTCGTCTTTTACTTCTTCTCTTATCGCATTTATAACCTCAAGTAGGAAACGAACTCGATTATTTAATGAACCACCATATTCATCAGTACGATGATTAGTAGCGGGCGATAAAAATTCATGAATTAAATATCCACTGGAAGAATGTATATCTACACCATTCATACCACCATCACGACATCGTCGTGCAGCTGAAGCAAATGCTGCCGTAATTTCATCAATTTGCTCCTTTGTCATTTCTAATGGGATAACTCCTGTCATAGGGTTGGGTATTGGGCTTGCTGACCAATTCTCAGGTGCCGCTCCAGCAGGAAAACTTGCCCCAGTATGATATATTTGCTGGAACAGTTTCATTCCATAGGGTTTTATAGTAGAAGTCAGTTTTTCGAAAAATGGAATACATTCATCTGACCACAAAGGTAAGAGACCCGGTGCGCTGGGATGTACGCCAGTAGCTTCCAGGGTTGACATACCAACTCCTCCACGGGCCCTAGCCTCGTGATAAGCAATTAAATCATCTCCAAGAGTCAAAGTTGCATGTGGCGTTCTCACAATACGGTTCGGGATTGTAATTCCTCCTACCTTTATGGGAACAAAGAGGTTGTCATACTGAGCCATTATACTGCTTTCAAAAAATTAAGGTTATCACAAAAATATCATAAAAAGCTCTTAGCATGCCTTTATTTCATTTGATAATGATTTATTGTATGTTTAACATGACGCATAAACAACTAAAGATAATGATAGAGGTTAATCATGGGAAAAATGTTTAAGGATCTTGATCCAGATACGATGGTGCGATCACCAGGTATTACTTATCAGGAACTACTTGATACTGATTCACACGATGTACCGGACGTATTAAGAATCCAATCACCAAAAGATCTTGGACATTCAGAGTTCTCGGTAGACCGTTATATTTCCAAAGACTGGCATGACAAAGAAGTTGAAAGAATGTGGA
>CAJWUE010000105.1:0-4100 GCA_913047775.1 uncultured Rhodobiaceae bacterium | reverse complement strand
GGTCTCTCTACTCCCCTTGCCCAAGAATCTCTAATAGAGGAAGAGATTGATGTCAATTCTTCAGGGACCTCCTGATCAAATTTCAAATTTCCGCAAACGTGGATTTCCAAAGAATTATTTATTTCTTTCAATCTATTAGCATCAGAATCATATTGGGCGATTATTAAGTCAAAGTTACTTAAGGCTTCAAAAGATAAAGCTTTTATCTTGAGATATTGTTTTTTAGATTTTTCAGAAAGCCTAGCATTTACAAGTGAGGTAAAAATATTTCTTTTCTTACATAAGGATAAGGTATTAGGCCAGATTTCTGTCTCCAAAACTATTAAAGCAACTGGATTCCAGTTATTTAAAAAGTTTTTAATGCATACAGGAAGGTCAATGGGCAGATATTGATGCTTAATATTAGAGCCCATATTTTTCAATAAAATTTGAGACCCCGTGGGGGTCGTTGTTGTAACTAGAATTTCTGCCATTTTGTAAGACTCTGACAATTTTCTAATAAGAGGTAAGGAAGCATAAACCTCCCCCACAGAAACTGCATGGATCCATAAAACAGACTTATTATTTGAGGGTAAATTATTTGAGTAGCCTAATCTTTCACCCCATCTTTTAAAATAGTCTGGATTGCTCAAACCTTTCAAGGCAAGCCTAATAAAATATAGAGGGCTAAGAAAATAAAATAAAGCCGTATAGATAAGTCTCGGCATGTCACTATGCTAACATATGATATTACAACAAATAGATAAAACTCTTTAAAATATTAGATGATTATAGTTACTGGGAGCCACGGTTTTATTGGTTCAAATCTTATTCGACAGCTTAACAAACAAGGTATTAAAGAAATTCTTGCAGTTGATTATGAGCCATCCGAAGAGAAATTTTCCAATCTAACGCATTGTGAAATTTCTGATTTTATGGATGCAAAGGATTTTTACTCTAAACTTAGAGAAGGGTATCTAAACAAAAAGAAAGTGTCGACAATCTTTCATCAGGGAGCTTGTTCAGACACTTTGGAATGGGATGCTCATTATATTTTAAAAAATAATTACTTGTATTCTAAAGTATTACTAAACTTTGCTGAGAAAAAAGGTATTCCTTTCATATACGCTTCTTCAGCCTCTGTTTATGGAACGGGAAATAGTTTTTCAGAAGAACGAAAAAATGAAAAACCTATTAACCTTTATGCCTATTCTAAATATCTTTTTGATATACATGCTGAAAAAAAGATTTTAAAAAATAAAAACCAAATTGTTGGATTAAGATATTTTAATGTTTATGGTCCAAATGAATCCCATAAAAAAATTATGGCTAGTGTAGCTCACCATCTACATCATCAACTTAAGACGGGTGATACAGTCAAGCTGTTTGGAAGATACGATGGTTTCAAAGAAGGAGAACAAAAAAGAGATTTTGTTTACATAGATGATGTAATTAAAGTAAATCTATGGTTTAAAGAACAAAATCAGATATCTGGTATATTTAATGTAGGTACAGGGACTGGTGAGACTTTTAGAAAAGTTGCAGAGTCTGTAATAGAGTGGAATGGAAGGGGTTCTATAGAATTTATACCATTTCCTAAAGATCTGAAAGGTTCTTATCAAAGCTTTACTCAAGCTAATATAGATAAATTAAGGGAAACTGGCTACAAAGGTGAATTCATAGGGGTTAAAGAGGGTATAAAATCTTATCTAGATTCCCTGGAAAGATGGCCAAGTAATGAATAATAAAAAAAAGGATCCATACAATTCAGAAGAAATTTTTAGTTTAAGTTTGTTGAATCCAAAATATCTATTTACTTGGGTGGGTTTGTTTTTTCTTTTTCCAATAACAAAACTACCTATTTCTGTAACTCATAAATTAGGAGATATGCTTGGCTTTATTTTTTTTCTACTGAGTAAAGAAAGAAAGAAAATAGCCCTAATCAATCTCAAACTATGTTTTCCAAAGCTAGAAGAACAAGAAATTAATAACTTGGTAAAAGAAAATTTTAAAAATATAGGTAAAGGTATATTAGAGATGGGTATTGCTTGGTGGTCAAACCAAACAAGGCTACAAAATCTTATTACTAATTATTCCAATAAAGAATTTCTAGTAGAACCTAGTAAAAATAACAAAGGTTTATTGGTTTTAATAAAACATTCTACTCACTTAGAACTTGATTTAAGACTAATTGCAAGTGTTTGTGAAATGGGTGGAATGTATAAACCACAAAAAAATTTAGTCATAAACTATTTTATGAGGAAATCTAGAAACTCTTATCTGAGAGGGGTGGTTTCAAACTCTCAATCTAGAAAAGGAATTTTATGGATAAAGAGAGGTTTAAAATTCTTTTATGCTGCTGATCAAGACTATGGAAATAAAGTATCAGAATATGTTCCTTTCTTTGGTCATGAAGCAGCTACAGTTAAATTACCTGGTGATCTAGCTGCTAGAGGACTTAAAATTATTTTTGCTGATGTGAAAAGAAATAAATTTGGATACGCAATTTATTTACATAAATTTGAGCAACCATCTTCGAGAAAAGAATTTCTCATCCAAATGAATGAATACTATGAAAAAGTTATATCAGAAGCTCCAGAAGAGTATTTGTGGGTCCATAGAAGGTTTAAAAATAGACCTGAAGGTGAAGAAAACTTTTACCCTCACTGGAAGAAAAGAGAAAAGAAAAGAGAAAAGAAAAGAAACAAAAGAGCTTAAGTATGTTCAATAAATTCTGTTCTTTTTCTTACCCAATTGGATGGATATTTGTTAATTCTAAAAAAAAGGGGAAATAAAATTTCCCCTTTTTAAAACAAAAATTTTATTTTATTCTTACCATTAAATCATCAGAGTGGTTTCTTATATCAGTTTTTGCATCTGCTAGTTCAGATTCATGAATCTCCATCAAAACCGTACTTTTTTTTGCGAAATCTGCATAGCTATCGTATCCACAGTAGAAATACCAAGCCAATTCCGGACCCCAGGCATGCTCTGCCAATACACAACCTTCGAAGGCTCTGTTGTAGGCATCAAATAACATCCTTGCCCTATCGCGCATCTCATTAGCGGTCAGAAAAGGACCAAAAGTATACGTGGCTCTGAGTACATAAGGTGATCTTTTGTTTGAATTACTCTCAAGAATGGCAACCAGATGATCTGTGTGATCGCCATAAAGCTGAACAGGCTCTCTAGCAACTGGAGAATTAGTATCATTAATTTCTCCAAAATGCTCCCAGGAATCAAAATAACAATAAGAATAGTAAGCTCTTTCACCACCAAATTGGTGTCTTAACAGACCGCAATTATAATAGCCGTTCTCTTCTAAGGTTGCCAGATTGTCTAAAACCAATCTCTCTATTCTTTGGGGCTGCGATCCTGCCGGTATCGTGTAAGTTGAATTATAGGCAAAAGAGTAAGTGTGCTCTGCTTCTGGGCTCTCTTCTTTTTCATGATGGGCTGAAAATGCTGAAGCAGAAATGATTAACATTAAAACTGGTAGTAATTTCTTCATATTTATTCCTCCGACTTAATTCTAACAAAAAAAAGAAGTTTTAAAATCAAACATTGATAACAAGACCAAATTGAGCCATTAAAATTGTTCAAGAGTCTAAATCCTTAATTTTTTTAATTAAATTAGAAGTTGAGACTCCTTTAATCAGTTTAATCGTTTTTACTTGCCCTCCTTTAGAGAGGACCTCTTTGGAACCAGTAATATTTTTCACTTTATAGTCTTTACCTTTAACTAAGACATCAGGTTCCAGCTCTTTAATTAACTTCAAAGGGGTATCCTCTGAAAATGAAGTGACCCAATCAACTGAGTCGAGAGCGGCTATCTGTTTCGCCCTGTCCTTTAATTTATTGATAGGTCTTTTAGATCCCTTTAATTTTCTTACAGAGCTATCCGAATTTAAGGCGACTACCAATCGATCGCCTAACTGCTCAGCTTCCTCAAGGTAAGTGATATGACCGACATGCAATAAATCAAAGCACCCATTGGTGAATACGATCTTTTTTGAGTCCTTCTTAGCTTCTTTAACTAAATCTTTTATCTGAGCTTTAGATAGAACCGAATCACCTGAATTTAGACTAATGCTCAGTTCTGCCAGTGAAGGGGAAGCCGT
>CAJWUE010000104.1:0-4122 GCA_913047775.1 uncultured Rhodobiaceae bacterium | reverse complement strand
GGAACGAAAGCAGAAACAAACTAGTTGAATGTTGAGATTATCATCAAAGCGGTTGCTTTTGGAGCGTTCACGTAAAATTGAAATAAAAGATATTTATAAAGATTAATATGCCTAAAAGGACTGATATTAAAAAGATACTGCTTATAGGTGCTGGACCAATAGTAATTGGCCAAGCGTGTGAGTTCGACTACTCTGGTACCCAAGCATGCAAAGCTCTAAAAGAAGAAGGTTTGGAAATTATCCTGATAAACAGCAATCCAGCAACAATAATGACTGACCCTGATTTTGCAGATAAGACATACGTAGAACCAGTCACTCCAGAATTTGTTGAAATGATAATTAAGAAAGACCACCCTGACTCGCTCCTACCGACCATGGGTGGTCAGACAGGACTTAATACGGCTTTGGCTCTAGCTGATAAAGGTATTCTTGATTTATACAACGTAAAACTAATTGGAGCTGATATAGCGTCAATTCGAAAAGCTGAAAACCGTCAACTTTTTAAAGAAGCAATGGTTAATATCGGTCTTAAAGTTCCCCCTAGTGGCTACGCAAATTCGCTAAAGAAGGCTTGGCAAATAGTCAAAGAAACGGGTTTTCCTGCCATTATACGCCCATCTTTTACCCTTGGTGGTAGTGGTGGAAGTATTGCTTACCAGGAAGAAGAGTTTGAATGCCTCGTAAAATCCGCGTTAAATACAAGCCCCACAAATGAAGTTCTTATAGAAAAATCTCTTATCGGTTGGAAAGAATATGAACTTGAAGTGATGCGCGATAACCAGGATAACGTTGTCATAGTCTGCTCAATTGAAAACCTTGATCCGATGGGAATACATACTGGAGATAGCATTACTGTAGCTCCTGTTCAAACACTATCAGACAGGGAATATCAATTAATGCGTAATGCTGCAATCAATATCATTCGTGAAATAGGAGTCGAAACAGGTGGTTCTAATATTCAATTTGCTGTAGATCCAAAAAATGGAGATATGATAGTAATTGAAATGAACCCTCGAGTATCTCGGAGCTCAGCGTTGGCTTCAAAAGCAACTGGATTTCCAATAGCCAAAATTGCTGCGAAACTCGCTATTGGCTATACTTTAAATGAAATCAAAAATGATATTACTCGTGTAACACCTGTCTCATTTGAACCAACAATAGATTATTGTGTCGTAAAAATCCCACGATTTAGTTTTGAAAAATTCTTCACTACCGACCCTATTCTATCAACACAAATGAAATCGGTAGGAGAAGTAATGGCAATAGGACGAACTTTTAAAGAATCCATTAACAAAGCAATACGTTCATTAGAAATAGATGTTTTTGGGTTAAGTAAAAATATAAAGGGTGTATCAAATACTTCTTCATTAAATCGAGAAAACATTCGAAATAAACTTAAAAATCTATTAAAAAAACCTATTTGGGACCGACTGTGGTATGTAGCAGAAGCTATGAGAGATGGTTTTTCTATTAAAGAGATATATGACAGTACTTATATTGACCCTTGGTTCCTTCAAAATATTCAAGATCTTCTCAATATTGAAAGAGAACTTATTTCAGCAAAAAACATTAAAGAAACCTCTTATAATCTTCTTAAACAAGCTAAAGAAAATGGTTTCTCAGATATTTATATTGCAAAAATTCTAAAATGTAGCCCAATCGATGTAACTTTAAAAAGAAACTCATCAAACATAAAACCTGTCTATAAAAGAGTTGATACCTGTGGAGCAGAGTTCGAAGCTCACACGCCTTATCTATATTCGACTTATGAGGAAGAGTGTGAGGCTGATCCCACGAACAAAAAAAAGATCATGATTCTTGGCGGCGGCCCTAATCGTATCGGTCAGGGAATTGAGTTTGATTATTGTTGTGTCCATGCCTCCTTTGCACTGAAAGAAGCCGGTTACGAAACAGTTATGGTCAACTGTAATCCAGAAACAGTCAGTACCGATTACGATACCTCTGACCGTCTTTATTTCGAACCTCTCACTTTTGAGGATGTATCAAATATTGTAGAGGTTGAAAAACCCGATGGCGTAATAGTTCAGTTTGGTGGTCAAACACCCTTAAAACTTGCTGTCCCACTAATGAATGCTGGTGTACCAATTATTGGAACAAGTCCAGAAAATATTGACCGCGCGGAAAATAGAAAACTATTCTCCGAGGTTATGGCAACGCTCAACCTAAAACAACCTTCAAATGGTACCGCCACTACATGCAAAGAAGCGCAAAAAATTGCTGAAAAAATTGGTTACCCAGTGGTCGTTCGTCCTTCCTACGTTTTGGGAGGTCGCGCAATGGAAATCGTTTATGATCGGGAACGCCTCGAGTACTATATGGAGCACGCTGTTGAGGCCTCGCCTGAACACCCTGTATTAATAGATGATTTTCTTGAAAATGCAATTGAAGTCGACGTAGATGCTATTTCTGACGGCAAATCAGTTATTATTGGAGGGATTATGGAACATATTGAAGAAGCAGGCATTCATTCCGGGGATAGCGCCTGTTCGCTTCCAACCTTTTCCATAAAACCTGAAATTGTAGCATCCATAAAAGATCAGACGCGTAGGCTTGCGCTAGAACTTGGCGTGATGGGGTTGATTAATATCCAATTCGCAGTTAGAGGTGAAGAGATCTTCATTTTGGAGGTCAATCCAAGGGCATCTAGGACCATACCATTTGTAAGTAAGACTACCGGAGTTCCTCTTGCAAAATTAGCGGCTCTGGTGATGGTTGGGAACTCATTAAATCAGCTCGATTTAACAGAAGATACCGTGTCACATACTGCCGTAAAAGAATCTGTTTTCCCATTCAACAAGTTTGATAATGTGGATATCCTTTTGGGACCAGAAATGAAGTCCACCGGTGAAGTAATGGGAATTGATAAGTCTTTTGGAATGGCATTTGCCAAGGCACAACTAGCAACCGGAATAAAGCTTTCAGACAAAGGATCTGTGTTTATTAGTGTCAAGGATTCAGACAAACATAAAGCAGTAAATATTGCTAAGGACTTTTCTAAATATGGCTACACTATTCTAGCAACTAAAGGAACCGCCCAATACCTTAATAAAAATAATTTAAATGTAGTTATGGTCAACAAGGTAAAAGAAGGTTCGCCGCATATTGTCGAAAAAATTGAAAGTGGAGAAATTCAATTTGTAGTTAATACAACATTTGGTGATCAATCAATCAAGGATTCTTATTCATTAAGGCGAGCTTCGCTCAACACAAATACTCCATATTACACAACCATATCAGGATCGCTTGCCCTACTCAAAGCATTGCAGGCCCTTAAGGAGAATAATATGACTGTCACCTCCCTACAAGATTGGAATGCTACCAGAAAAAAACAATTAGTATGATAACGATGGTAGGCCCTTGTAGTCCCCCCAAACGACATCGCCTTGAAGGAGGTTTTCTTTCTTGTCCTTATGAGAATATCTCTTGGTCCAAGGAATTATCTTGCTTGGCTCTAATAATTTTTTAGGGGTGCTATTTTTAGGGACGACTAAATCACCTGGAACAAAATCTACTCCGGCAAGTATTTGAGCTTTCGAGAACCTTCCTTGAACCTCACTAATCTTTATGATGCCTTTCCGGGTATATCTCTCCCCTAAGTCTACTTTATCCACTGGATCATTAAATGAAGGTTCTACAGAAAAAACGGTAAAGACATCTCGCACTTTAATCCCATTCGCCTTCCCTAAATTGATAATAGCGCTATTATTTTTTTGGTCGACCCATATCAGGTCTCCCTCAAGAGGAACTCCATTCAAGGTTTTATAAATGAACATTTGCACCTGATCATTCAGTTGCCATAAAGCCTTCCCAATTGAATGAGATTTGAATTTATCCGATCTATAGTCAGTATCTTCCGTTAAATTTAAATTAAAAATTTTTCTCCCAGTATCTGAACTGGCAGTAAATATTTTTTTTGCCAACAAACGCCCCGTATGCAAATTTACCAACTCGATGTTTGCCTGTATGAAGGCTCGTTCTCGATGAAATTTTGCCTCTTTTGCTGTATGGCCTTTTTTAAGAGGATTGGTATCTGGATCGAATATTAAAATATCTCCACGGATTTTATATTGACTTAATGGTTTATTTGTCAGAGAGTTAAGA
>CAJWUE010000103.1:0-4243 GCA_913047775.1 uncultured Rhodobiaceae bacterium | reverse complement strand
TTCTACTTCTTCACGTGTCATTTTTGCCATTATCGATTTCTTATTTTTAGACTCATTTTAAATATTTTTAATTCAGTTAAATCCGACAAACCAACTTGGAACGGCTTATGGAGGATGTTGAGATAAGGTGAAACAATAGCCTAGGTCCAGAAATAACGCAAGCGTTAAGGAAGGAAATCGATGTGATTAATAATTATATCGTTCAATAGGTCTTTGCTTTATCTAAGAAGTTTAAGGAATGTGAAATACACTAACAATCTTATTTAGAATTTTCTTGTGTGATTTAAAACTAATACTCTAAACTATTGATGATTGGTTATTCCGCATTATGTGACCAAAAGTTTCATGGTTTAAGAGGTTATCTTTGAGTATGGCCAGATCGGTACTAATATATGACGGCGAGTGCAATTTTTGTGTTCGTTGGGTAGGTCGATTGAAACATATGACAAAGGATCGAGTAGAGTATCTACCTTCCCAGGAAGTATGCGAAAGATTTCCACAAATTTCCACTGCGAGCTATGAACATTCGATTCAATGGGTCGGCCCACAAGGAAATGTGTTTGAAGGGGCAGAGGCAATTTTTAGAGTTCTAGCCTGTGTTCCTGGGAAGACATGGCCGCTACGGATATATGAAAATGTTCCTGGCTTTGCTTCGATTGCCGAGTGTGCTTATCAAATTGTTTCTAAAAACAGAAAGCTCTTTGGATCTATTTGCTAGTTGGTTTGAATTGGAATAAAAACATTTTGAATTCCGATAATTGATCGTTAGTTAATTTAATTTAGCACAATCTATTAATTAGAAAGATGTGATATGGAATTGGAAGATGAGTTGGGTGATATTCTGGAAAAGGCTCGAAATGGTAAAAGATGGAGTCAGTCCGATCTGGCAAAGTCAACGGGAATGTCCTTGAAAGATATTATACGCATTGAAAATTATGAGTGGACTCCAAAAGAAGCGGTTGTTTTTAAAATAGCCAATGCCCTTAATTTGCACGGCCCTTCTCTGGCGGCGATTGCTACCGGTAAGTGGGTCCCAAAAAAGGAAACTCCTGATCCGGGTCCTTTTGATATTATCTGTCTCAATGTGTTTATGGGCAGCTATCCAGTAAAATGCTATTTGCTGATTTGTCGAGAAACTCGCGCCACGGCCATCATAGACACAGGGGCTAGCCCGGAAGTAATAATAAAAAAAACTCGCGCACTAGGTGTTAAGCCAGAGATGATTTTGTTGACTCATACGCATCCGGATCATGCCGGCGGGTTGAGTCAATTGGATAGAGCATTTGGATGTGCCACCTGGGTTGATAAAATAGAACCGCGGCCCTCTGGAAGTCGTGACTTGCGTGCAATAGAAGAAGGCGATTCAATTATGTTGGGCAAGCTAAAAATCGAGACTATCCCTACGCGTGGTCACACCTTAGGGGGGATTTCTTTTAAAATCAATCAGTCGGTTATTTCGGGTGACGCCATTTTCGCTGGTTCCATGGGACGAGCCAATTCTTCATGGGAGGGTTTGTTTGGTTCAGTTACTCAAAATTTACTGACACTTCCCAATAATACTCGGCTATACCCAGGGCATGGTCCTTCCACTACTGTGGGTGAGGAAAAACTACATAATCCCTTCTTTGCACGATAAGGTTTGTGCGTAGGTACGTTTTTCGTTTCGAATTATACTTCGTTAAGGTTCCTTTTTTATTCTGGTATCTTGTCGTTTTAAATAATTTTTATGTTTTCCCGTTCATTTGTTCCGATCCAATAGCTATGGTACTCTCGTGAGAAAACCAACTCCTTATAAATTAATACTCAAATGAAAAGAACTATTTCGTTTTTCTTCTTCATTATATTGGCTTGGACTATTGCAGGCTGTCCTAATCCCGGCAAGGTTCGTAAAAAGATGCCTCGTTTGTTTACTAGTAATTTTGTTATGGAAACAGGAGCTGAACCTTCTTTTATAATCGTTGAAGATTTTAATCGAGACGGAGAAATGGACTTAGTGGTTACCAACAGTGGTGATAATACTTTATCTTATTTTAAAGGGAGAGGGGATGGAACATTCAAAGATCAAATAATTATGAAAACAGGTGAAGATCCAATTTGTGTTGTCACAGCAGATTTTAATAATAATGGATATCTAGATCTTGCCGTATTGAACTATCGTGATCAGACCATCAATATTTATTTTAATTCTCGGTTCGGAAATTTCAGAAAAACGAAGATAACTTTAAAGCCAGGAAAAATCCCAATTAATATGGAATCGGGTGATTTTAATAGAGACGGAATTAGTGACCTTGCCGTTACTATGCGTTATCACAAAGTAATGATTCTTTTGGGAAAGGGTAAGGGGCGTTTTGAAAATCCGGTAGCTATTCCAGTAAAAGGACAACCCACAGCTATTGTGTTAGGTGATTATGATAGGAATAAGGTGGTTGATATTGCAATAGCAATAGCAGGGTCAGCCAAAACAGGCTTGCAGATTCTGTGGGGTGTAGGTGACGGTACTTTTGAACCTTCAGAAGTTATTAAAGGAGGGGGGCAACCGTTAACACTTGCCAATATAGACGTGGATAATGATGGCTATGGCGACCTTGTTACTTCAAGCAATGTTCTTCATTCAATGACTTTAATTCGAAACAATGGAAACAAAACTTTCACTACTCTTAAAGATTTTGCTTCTGGTTCGTTCCCAAAGTTTGTAGCCGTTGCTGATTTTACTGGGGATGGCAGGCCTGATATAGCGGTATCTAACTCAACAGATGATTTAATTACCGTCTCTCTTGGAAGGGGTGATGGCACTTTCACGTATCCTCCCATCCCTCACGTTGTAGATGAATATCCGCAAGGAATGGTCGTGGGTGACTTTGATCACGACGGGTTGATCGATATGGCTGTTACATGTAGAGACAAGAATTTAGTAAATATTCTTATAAAAAGAAATATTGTTGACCCAAAACCTGATAATCCTGCCCAATCCGTTGCCAAATCAGAGCAAGCTTCGTAATTTAGATAAGTTTGGATAATAAAATTTTTAAATCAAAACTTGTGAGCTTTCTTTTTCAATGATGCAAGTGTTCCCCTCTGGATAGACCCCTAAGATAAATTTGGGTTCAATGAGTCGGGCAATCTCTGTAACATTTCGGTAGCCATCTAAATGGTTATTAGCCATCGGTAGAAGGACAAAATCGTATGCTTTATTGTTGAGTTGTTCTATTAGATAGGAGTCAATAGTGTCGGGAGAGAAAAATCCATCGCCGTAGCTATAAGCGTGCTCAACCCCTGGGTTACATTTTAATTCTTCAATAACAGCATCCTGTCCCAGCAAGTCCACGCGTATCTTTCTATATTGATTCATTGCTTCAATGATATTTTGAATCATCCATGGTCTTGCACTTCTTAATATGAGAACATTTGAATTTTCGGGGATAGATTGGAGTGATCTTTTTGCAGTATCCATAAATGAAGATGCATTAGCCTTTGCCTTTCCAAAATCAAAAGCAGTCAGAGCTTCACGTTGTTTCTCTTGAATTTGCTCTGCGCGGTAATTGGGATATTCTACGACTACATGGCCATTACCATCAAATCCTTCATTGTCTGTTTCGGTCTTTAATAAACCTTTTTCAATACAGCTGTTGTAAAAGTCTGTTCCCGGTTGTGGTGTGTTAATAGAGACTTGAATTTCATGAATTAAATTCTTGCTCGCCAATTCATAAACTAGATCTACGGTTTTCTGGTCTTCTTCAGGAGAAGAGCCGAGCCCTCCAACACTTATAGTAGCGTAAAACCGCATGCCTATGTCTTTTCCAAAATTTAGAATAGAGCGTAATTTTTTGAGGTCGTGTTTTTTTCCAAGAGTCATTTGTTCCGCGACATGATCGCTTCCTGTTTCAATGCCGAAACGAATTTTATAATATCCTGCAGATTTCATTTTAGTTAGAGCTTCTTCATCAAGTGAAACATATTCACACATTGCTTCATACTTTAGATTGCCTAGCCCAGCTTTTTGGATTTCTTGGGCTAGCTCAATGTTAAAACTTTTGTGAATGTTATGTGTTTCTTCATCGAAAAAAATTCCTTCCATTTCTGGATACTTTTCTTTTAATATTTTGATTTCTTCGATGATATTGCTAACATTTCGTGGTCGCCAGTTCAATTCATCGTAGTATAGTGTTGCGGCCGCACAGAAATTACAACGCCTGGGGCACCCACGTGATCCATACATCTGTATTTGTTTAAAACGGCAATTGGG
>CAJWUE010000102.1:0-4244 GCA_913047775.1 uncultured Rhodobiaceae bacterium | reverse complement strand
GCTGCATTATCTACCTCCATGAAGGACCCAGAGTTCGACGGTAAAGATCGATTCATGTACAACTATCATGTCTTTGTTAAATTGAAATATCCTGATAAAGACACATGGACGAGAAAAGTTAAAAACGCACCTGTAAAATATTTTGAAGAGCAACACGCCAATGCATGGGACGATAAATTTTTAAATGCTAAAATAAGATCTTGGACACGATCTGAAAAAGGCTATACATGCAAAGATGAAGTCTTACAAAAGTATTGTAAAAAAGGAATATGTTCCAAGAAAAAATTTGGAATACTGGCTGGTTCTAAAGGAACCTACCCAGAATTAACGAACTTAAAAAAAATAGAATTAGCGCCCGAACCTGAATTTGAATTTGATGTAACTCTAGCTGATGGATTCTCCAAAGCTACCGTGCATTGTCATGATATATCTTATTTAACTGAACAACGTAAAAGAAGAAATGTAATATCCAGGGACGCACACTTCACTCCTCCATTAATCAAAGATGATCTACCTATTTTAAACGCTTTATGGGGAACCTTAACACTTGTTTCTCCACCAATCGGTACTACCCCTAAAGAAAAACTGCACGATGTTCTACACGCTAAAATTAATGGAGCTAAAGCCATGAACGATGCGAGTTTTAAATCCGGAACCGTACTGATTGAGGCGGGCTGTGCTTTTTTTAAATATGATAAATTTTATGATAGACTAAAATCTAAGAACTGGAAATACAGCGAGGATAAGACAGGTACCATGATGACCACAACCTATAAAGAATGTGGTATAGAGTTTCTGGATCAAAAAAGATTTCCTAGTAAGGTTAAAGGAAAATATAATACACCCACTAAAAACGTTGTAAAAATTTCTATTAAAGAATTTGAAAACGTCCCGATCCTTCACACAAAACTTAAACATCAAAAGGATATCATATGATGAGAAAAATACTCGGGCCTCCGGGAACAGGGAAAACAACTAAATTATTAAAATATGTTAAAACATTTTTAAAACTAGGAACCCCTTTAGATAAAATAGGATACTTTGCTTTCACTAAAAAAGCCGCTAACGAGGCCAAGGGCAGAATGCTAAATGATTTTCCCACGCTAACAGACAAAAAATTAAAACGCTTTCAGACTCTCCACTCCCTAGCTTTTGAAAGACTTGGTATGAAAAAAAGCCAAGTAATGCAGGATGAACATTACGAAGATATTGGAAAACAATTAGGAATCGAAGTTACAATGTATAGTGATGGAGAGGAACACACAGGTTTTATAGACTCGGATAATGAATATTTTAATTTAATTAACATTGCCCGTATTAAAGAAGTAACAAGCCAGGAAGAATACGACACCGACATGTATTCATGGGCTGTTGATAAAAATGTAATTCCAATTCTAGAAGCTGAAATAAATAATTATAAAGAGGCCTATCATCTACTGGACTACACCGATATGATCGAGAAATTCATTGTGGCAGAAATGTGTCCAAAATTTGACGTCGTTTTTATCGACGAAGCCCAAGATTTATCGCCGATTCAGTGGAAAATGTTTGATGTTTTAAAGAAAAATTCTAAACATGTTATAATAGCTGGTGACGACGATCAAGCTATTTATGGATGGGCAGGAGCAGATGTTAAAAGATTTCAACGAGAACCAGCAAAAGAAATTGTTCTACCACAATCTTATAGAGTACCCCGGGCTATCCAACGTATTGCAGATAATATTTTAAATAGAATACCAGATGACCGAAGAATAAAAAAGAACTGGAACGCCCGCGACGAAGACGGAACTATTCATCAATCTATTTCCTCTATTGAAGATGTCCCTTTGCATGAAGGAAAATGGTTAGTGCTGGCTCGTTACAACGACAAACTCATAAGATTAAAACCTACTTTACGCGACATGGGAATTTATTTTGAATACAAGGGGCGTAAAAGCTATCGAGCAAGACTCTATAATGCTGTTCAAAACTTCACCCGATGGACTAATGGATCTCTTCTTTCTCTATCAGAGTGTACAGACTTATTTGAATATCTCGGTAAAAAATTCCCTCACAACGAGGAACGAATGTATGAATTAAAAGAACTTGGATACAGCCACACTCAAAGATGGTTTGATGTATTTGAAACAGAACCTGAAGACAGCCTCTATATTAGAAATATGTTGTCTCAAGGAGAAAAACTAGATGTCCCAGCACGAGTCGTATTATCTACGATTCATTCTGCAAAGGGTGGAGAAGCTGATAACATCATATTAATTTTAGATAATACTAAAAAAATTAGGGAAGCCATTGAAAGATCTCCCGATAAAGAAGATGAAGAAAATAGAATTTGGTATGTAGGAGTTACTCGAACAAAACAAAATCTATATATCATGACAGCAAAAAAGGAGGCAAATGGATACGACATCGAAAGTATACAATAAACAAATTGGAGGAGCCCACTATCGTAAAATGAAAATTCAACCCAGTGAATTTGTGCATGAAAATAAGTTACTATTTGCAGAAGGTAATATAATAAAGTATATATGTAGACATCCTTACAAGAATGGAAAGCAAGATATTTTAAAAGCAATACACTATTGTGAGATGATTATTGAAAGAGATTATAAATGATATTTCAACCACAAACTGAGTGGAACTGCCCTGAAAGTTTTCCTGACTTATCAAGGTATAAACACATAGCTATTGATTTAGAAACTTATGATCCTAATCTGAAAACTAGAGGATCTGGTGCTATTCAAGGTAAAGGATATATTATAGGAGTAGCTGTAGCCGTCGAAGGATGGCAAGGTTATTATCCAATTAGACATCGTGAGGGTAACTTGGATGAAAAAATTGTTTTGGACTGGTTACGAGATGTCTGTAAAACTCCAGCCATAAAAATCTTTCACAATGCAATGTACGATGTGTGCTGGTTAAAAGCCTATAATATTCCAATTAATGGCCACATAGTAGATACGATGGTAATGCTCTCTTTAGTGGATGAGAATCGCTTATGGTATTCTTTAAACAGCGCCTCTTTTGATTATTTACATGAAGTAAAAGATGAAAGAGCTTTAACAGAAGCTGCTGAACAAGCAGGTGTAGATCCAAAAGCTGAAATGTATAAACTACCAGCTATGTATGTTGGTAAATATGCAGAAAAAGATGCTGAACTTACCTTAGAACTATTTAAAGTTTTATCTAGATCTATTAGTAAACAAAACCTACAAAATATTTTCGATTTAGAAACTCAACTTTTTCCATGCTTAGTTGATATGAGATTTAAGGGTGTGAAAGTAGATATTGAATCGGCACATAAATTAAAAAAACAACTTTCTGACCAAGAGAAAAAATTACTATCTGAAGTTAAAGCAGAAACGGGAATCGAGTGTCAAATATGGGCAGCCAGATCTGTTGCGAAAGTATTTGATGTACTTAAATTACCATATGAACGAACAGCCAAAACACAGGCACCAAGTTTTACTAAAAATGAATTACAAACACATGCTCATCCTTTAGTTAATAAAATTGCTAAAGCTAGAGAATTAAACAAAGCTCATACAACATTCATAGATACTATTATTAAGTATGAACATAACGGAAGAATACACGCTGACATAAATCAAATAAGGGGAGCTAGGGGTGGAACAGTTACAGGAAGATTTAGTTATCAGCACCCAAACCTTCAACAAATTCCTGCTAGAAATAAAGATCTAGGCCCTAAAATTAGAAACCTATTTCTTCCTGAAGAAGGATGTAAATGGGGTTGTTTTGACTACTCACAGCAAGAACCGAGACTCGTAGTGCATTATGCAGCTACAACCGAACCTATTTGTTTTGATGAGTCTGTTAAAAAAATTGTAGAACGATTCAATGATAAAGATGATGATGTAGATTTTCACCAGACAGTTGCGGACATGGCAAACATATCCCGGACACAAGCTAAAACTATTAATCTTGGATTATTCTACGGAATGGGTAAGAATAAACTACAGTCTGAACTAGGATTACCAACAAAACAAGATGCAGATAATTTATTTGATCAATACCACGATAGCGTTCCCTTCGTAAAAGACCTAATGAATAAAACTTCAAAACATGCTCAATTAAATGGTGTTATAGGAACTTTATTAGGACGTAGATGTCGATTTGATAAATGGGAACCATACCAATTTGGTATGCATAAACCAATGACTCTCGAAGAAGCAGAGAAAACATATGGAAGGGGCCGAATCAGAAGAGCCTTTACATACAAAGCTTTA
>CAJWUE010000101.1:0-4344 GCA_913047775.1 uncultured Rhodobiaceae bacterium | reverse complement strand
CATATTCTTATTGAGGGCAAAAGAAGAAAAGCCAAAAACGTAGTAGTGACTATGTGTATCGGCGGAGGCATGGGAGCAGCCGGCTTATTTGAAGTTTATTAATTTACTTAGGCTCTTCTGAAGTTTGAATAATTAACTTACCCGTGTTTTCACCCGTAAAAAGTTTGTTGACAGCAGCAGGTGCATTTTCAATACCTTTAACCACATCCACCTTATATTTCATTCTGCCTTCGGAAATCCACTTTCCTAAATCTTCAATACTTTCTTCATATTTATGAAGGAAATCTGAAACTAAAAATCCTTGAACAGTTAATCTCTTCATAAGAATATTTCTGAACATTTTAGGGCCTGGATTATCCCAATTATTATACATAGATATTAAACCGCACACTGGTATTCGACCAAAATTATTCATTAATGTAAGAGCAGCATCTAATATATCGCCCCCTACATTTTCAAAATAAACATCAATCCCGTTTGGGCAGGCTTTCTTGAGAGAATCTAAAACATTTTCGGTTTTATAATTTATAGCTGAATCTATACCTAAATCTGCTTTCAACCAACGATACTTTTCATCGTTTCCAACTATTCCAACGACATTACATCCTTTAATCTTTGCAATCTGACAGACTATAGAACCAACAGCTCCAGCAGCGGCAGAAACCACCACAGTCTCACCTGCCTTAGGTTTTCCAATATCCAACAAACCGAAATATGCAGTTGGTCCGGTAAAACCAAGGACAGATAAAAACGCTGTCAGCGGCAAACCTTCAACAACAGGAACCTTGATAACTTCCTCGCCTGGTATTAAAAAATACTCTTGCCAACCGCCATGCATTCCTCCTTGAACAATATCACCAGGTTCTATCCCAGGGGTCTTGGACTCTTCAACAACAGCTATTGATCCACCTGCCCTCATGACATCCCCTATTTCAACAGGTTCCATATACTGATCAATATCAGACATCCATATTCTGTTGGTGGGATCTAAAGAAAAATATATAGTTCTCGCCAAGACTTGATTGTTAGTAGGAATTGGAATTTCATTTTCCTTAAGCTCTAGATCACTATCTTTAATTTCACCTTGTGGTCTTTTTCCCAATCGCCACGCTCTATTTGTCCTGTTTGAATCCTTCATTTTTGTTCCCCCATTAATATTCTAATGATAATTAGTACTAAAAAAATAAAAAAAATAAAAAAAAATGAAGAAAAGAAGACTTTTTTTGCTTTTGATTATTGACCTAAGAAACGAACACGCTACTATATTTTGTGTTACTCTACATGTGATACTCTATTTGTAGGGGTAAGGACCAAAAAGAAGGCAGTCTCCGGTTCTTAAAATCACATAAATAAAAGTACCAAATTTACCGTTAAGGTAACAAAGCAAAATGTCAAATTTGCTAATAGGTGTTTGAGTCTTTTAAGTGAGGTAACAGATGAAAAGAAGGGTAAAATTTAATGCTTGCTGAAGAAGCAAAAAATCAAAAAGAAGATAAAACAAAGACTCCACCTATATTAATTTCTGGATATACTAAAGAAGAAATGGATCAACTCTACTCACAATCAAGAAATAAACGCGGTGATAAACCACCGGCAAATATGTCAAAAGAACCTAGAATGGATTTTAGTCTTGGTGAAGAAACAGTTCAACATTCTGACAAAGGAAATAAAGTCACAATAGATCCATCGCGAGACTCCCTTTTAACCGATTTTGGAAAAGACACACTAACTGATAGATACCTAATGCCTGGAGAAAATTTTCAGGATCTCTTTGCTAGGGTTGCTTCTTATTATGGTGATGATAACAATCATTCCCAAAGACTATATGATTACATGTCAAAGCTTTGGTTTATGCCAGCAACACCTATACTTTCCAATGGCGGAACGGGAAGAGGATTACCAATCTCCTGTTTTCTTAATGAAGCATCAGATAGCTTAGGAGGTATTGTAAACCTCTGGACAGAAAATGTTTGGTTGGCCGCACGTGGTGGTGGAATAGGATCTTACTGGGGAAATCTCAGATCAATAGGTGAACCTGTTGGTGGTGTAGGAAAAACAAGTGGAATAGTTCCTTTTATCCGAGTAATGGATTCCTTAACCCTTGCAATAAGCCAAGGTTCATTGAGAAGAGGTTCTGCCGCAGTATATCTGCCTATAGACCATCCTGAAATAGAGGAATTTATTGAATTGAGGAGACCAACAGGAGGTGATCCAAACCGAAAAGCGTTAAATTTACACCATGGCGTTCAAATTACTGATGCTTTTATGAGGGCAGTTGAAGAAGGTTCCGAGTGGGACTTAAGAAGCCCCAAAGATCAAACAGTTCAAAAAACTGTACCTGCTCGCTCATTATGGATTCGTTTGTTAACATCAAGGGTAGAAACAGGAGAACCATATTTAGTCTTTAAGGATACTGTTAATAATCTTAGACCAGAACATCAAAAGCTTGCAGGATTAGAAATTAAAACCTCAAATCTATGCAGTGAAATAACCCTTCCGACTGGAATAGATCATCATGGAGAACAAAGAACAGCAGTTTGTTGTTTGTCATCTTTAAATATCGAAAAATTTTTCGACTGGGAAAATGATGAAGACTTTATACCCGATATTATGAAATTCCTTGATAATGTTTTACAAGACTTTATTGATAATGCCCCTGAAACAATGAAAACTGCTGCATATTCTGCAATGAGAGAAAGGTCTGTTGGTCTTGGCGTTATGGGTCTCCATTCTTTTTTCCAAGAAAATAATGTTCCATGGGAAGGGGTTACTGCAAAATCTTGGAATAAAAAATTATTTGTTCACATAAAGGAAAGAGTTGATCAAGCCTCAAAGGATCTTGCTGAAATTAAAGGTCCGTGTCCAGATGCTGAAGAATATGGAATAAGAGAAAGGTTTTCAAATAAGACAGCTATTGCTCCTACAGCATCTATATCAATAATATGTGGTGGAACAAGTCCAGGTATAGAACCAATTGCTGCCAATGTTTTTTCTCATAAAACATTGTCGGGAACTTTCACCGTGAGGAACCGCCATCTTAAAATTCTTCTTAAGGAAAAGGGCCATGACGATGATGAGACTTGGTTATCAATATTAACTAACAAAGGATCGGTTCTACACTTAGATTTTCTAACTGATCATGAAAAGGATGTATATAAAACTGCTATTGAACTAGACCAAAGATGGTTAGTTGATCTTGCGGCAGATAGATCAAAATTAATTGATCAAGCTCAATCATTAAATATATTTGTACCTGCAGATAGTGATAAAAGTTATATAAACGAAATCCACTATAACGCATGGAAGAAAGGAGTAAAAAGTCTATACTATTGTCGCTCACAATCTATTCAGCGTGCAGAAACTGCTTCAAATCGAAACAAAGAAATTGAGGTAAAAACTTTGGATGAAATTGCTACTGAAACCGATGTGAACGAAGATAATTATGATGAATGTTTATCCTGCCAATGAGTGAAAAATGTCCCTTCTCGAAGAACGACTAGTATACAAAC
The DNA here is from genome assembly GCA_913047775.1 of uncultured Rhodobiaceae bacterium. Classification (GTDB taxonomy): domain Bacteria; phylum Pseudomonadota; class Alphaproteobacteria; order MED-G09; family MED-G09. Next base: position 835 of record CAJWUE010000101.1, on the reverse strand, counting down.
CTTTCAAATATCCCTGGGCCTATGAAGCATGGCTCACGCAACAGCGAATCCATTGGTTACCTGAAGAAGTTCCACTAGCTGAAGACGTTAAAGACTGGGAAAGGATTCTATCCAAACCAGAAAAAAACCTTCTAACTCAAATATTTCGATTCTTTGTTCAAGCGGATGTAGAGGTCAACAATTGCTACATGAAACATTATTCTCAGGTTTTTAAACCAACTGAAGTTCAAATGATGTTGGGAGCATTTTCGAATACAGAAACTATTCACATTGCCGCTTATAGCCATCTCTTAGACACAATTGGGATGGCTGAAACTGAATACAGCGCTTTCCTTGAGTACGAAGAAATGAAAAACAAGTTTGATTTCATGAGAAAATGGGGTGTTGAGACAAAAGAGAATATAGCAAAAACTTTGGCGGTTTTTGGAGGCTTTACAGAAGGTGTTCAATTATTTGCATCTTTTGCTGTTTTGCTTAACTTTCCAAGGTTCAACAAAATGAAGGGAATGGGCCAAATAATCACCTGGTCAGTAAGAGATGAATCATTACACACCGAATCCGCAATTAAACTTTTCAAGACGTTCGTTGAAGAAAATCCTGAAGTTTGGAATCTGGACTTACAAAAGGATATTTATGAGGCTTGTCAATTGGTAATTGATCATGAAGATGCTTTTATTGATCTAGCTTTTGAATTAGGGGGCGTTGAAGGTTTAGAGGCCCAAGAAGTAAAAAATTATATCCGCTACATTGCTGACCGCCGGCTTACCCAATTAGGCCTTGAAGAGATTTTTAAGATTTCTCAAAATCCTTTACCTTGGATGGATGAAATGCTTGC
>CAJWUE010000100.1:0-4368 GCA_913047775.1 uncultured Rhodobiaceae bacterium | reverse complement strand
AAAAAGATCAAGTCATGCAGTCAAGACACTATAAAGATCTTGGAAAAAAACTAGGATTTCCAGTTAGTTATGCCGAACACCAAGAGGATCAAGGTATATTCACTTCTGATAGTGAATACTTACAAATAATTAATTTAGCGAAACTTAGAAACATAACTCCAGACAAACAATATGAACTTCAAGAACATACTCAAGATCTAGAAAGAAATAAACTTACTATTATATCTCATGAAATAGAAAGATATAAAAAAGAATATAACTTAATAGATTTTAATGACATGATTTTAGATTTTATAAAATCAGACACATGCCCTAAGTTTGATGTTGTATTTATTGATGAGGCACAGGATCTTTCTCGAATGCAATGGGATATGGCTAAATTTATTTGGGATAAAACAAAAGATTCCTTTATTGCTGGGGATGATGACCAGGCTATCTTTAGGTGGGCTGGTGCAGATGTCGATAGTTTTATTACTCAAACAGGGAAATTTTTAAAATTAACTCAATCTTTAAGAGTGCCCCAAGTAGTACATGATGTAGCAATGAATATTGTTAAAAGAATTTCCAAAAGACATCATAAAGAATGGGCACCTAAAAATAAAAATGGGCAGCTTTCTTATTACCATGATTTTCAAGACATAGATATGAGTCAAGGAAAATGGTACGTGTTAGCTAGAACTAAATACATGTTAAAAGATTTAGAAGAAGAGCTCTATAAAAAGGGGTTTTTTTATAAAAATAAATCTAAGAAAGGATATGAGTCCGATCTTTATAATGCTATTACAAATTGGGAAAATTTTAGGAAATCTCAAGAATTAAAGGCAGATCAAATTAAAGAGATAGCAACCTATATGTCTCCTAAACATTACATGAAAGAAAATTTACAATATTTAAATAAAGATAAGCCTTATAGAATAGAAGAATGTTACAATAAGCATGGACTTTTAACCAACGCTGTATGGTATGAAGCAATGGATCAGGCCCCTGCTAAAAGCGTTAATTACATAAGAAAAATGAGAGCTAACGGAGAGGCATTAAATAAAGAGCCTAGAATTTTATTATCAACGATTCATGGGGTTAAAGGAGGAGAAGAAGATAATGTAGTTCTTCTTACTGATTTAAGTTTAAACACACAAAAGAGTTACGATCGAAATCCGGATGATGAAAATAGATTATTTTATGTAGGAGCCACAAGAACAAAAAAACATCTACACATTATTCGACCTAAAGATATTTATAAGAGTTTTAAAATATGAACTGCTGGCACTGTAATACAGAACTAATATGGGGTGGTGATCATGACACAGAAGACAACGAAGATTATGATATTGTCAGTAATCTGTCATGTCCTAAGTGTCATTCAGTTGTGGATGTCTACCATCCATCGGAAAAATTAATTAAAGAATATGAAGACTATGAAAAGAAGAAAAAATGAACCCCTATAAAAAACAAGTTGGAGGATCTCACTATAAAAATATGAAGATTCAACCCAGTAAATTTATTAATGATAACAAATTATTATTTGCAGAAGGAAACGCTATTAAATATATTTGTAGGCACGCATCTAAAGGAGAAGCACAAGATTTGGAAAAAGCAAAACACTACATTGATATGATTATTGAAAGGGATTATTCGTAATGCAAATGCCTTTATTCAAACCTCAAACGGAATGGCTTCCACCAGAAGAATTTCCAGACCTTAAACAATATTGTGAAATTGCAATTGATTTAGAAACCAAAGATCCCAATTTAAATATACGAATGGGTTCTGGCTCTGTTATAGGAGTGGGTGAAGTAGTTGGAATCTCAGTAGCTACAGAAGATTTCTGTGCCTACTATCCTATTGCTCATGAAGGAGGCGGTAACCTGGACCGTAAGATGGTTTTAAAATGGTTACAGGATGTTTTAAACACCCCAGCAGATAAACTATTTCATAATGCCATGTATGATGTGTCCTGGCTACGAGCGCTAGGCTTAACTATTAAAGGAAGAATTATTGACACCATGATTGCAGCAGGTGTAGTGAACGAAAATCGTTTACGCTATGATCTGAATGGTGTGTGTCGTGATTACATTGGAAGAGGAAAAGACGAAGCAGCTCTTTATGCTGCCGCGAAAGAATGGGGAGTCGACCCTAAAGCTGAAATGTATAAACTTCCAGCAATGTATGTTGGATCTTACGCAGAACGCGACGCCCAACTCACACTAGAGTTGTGGCAGGTGTTAAAAAAAGAAATTTTAAATCAAGATATTCAATCCGTATTCGAAATGGAAATGGAATTACTTCCCTGTCTTGTGGATATGAGGTTTCTCGGTGTACGTGTAAATCAAGAACAAGCCGCGATCGAAAAGAAAACATTAATAGAACAAGAGAAAAAAATGTTAGGTGAGGTGTCAGTAAATACGGGAATCGATGTACAGATTTGGGCCGCTCGATCCATTGCAAAAGTATTTGATAAATTAGGATTGCCTTATGATCGTACGGTTAAAACACAAGCGCCAAGTTTTACTAAAAATTTTTTAGCGAATCACCCACACAATGTTGTAAAGTGTATTGCTAAAGCAAGAGAGATTAATAAAGCTCACACAACTTTCATCGATACCATCTTAAAACATAGTCAAAAAGGTAGGATTCATGCGGAAATTAACCAACTTCGATCCGAAGGTGGAGGCACCGTGACAGGAAGATTCTCTATGAATAATCCAAACCTCCAGCAAATTCCTGCGAGGAACAAGGAACTCGGACCACGGATCAGATCTTTATTTATTCCTGAAGAAGGATGTACCTGGGGTTGTTTCGATTACAATCAACAGGAACCAAGACTCGTTGTTCACTATGCATCTTTACAAAACATGTATGGAGTGAATGAAGTTGTTGACGCGTACAAAGATGGTGACGCAGACTTTCATAAGATTGTTGCGGACATGGCAAATATTCCCAGGTTACAAGCTAAAACAATTAATTTAGGATTATTTTATGGGATGGGAAAAAATAAACTCCAGGCAGAACTCGGTGTTAATAAACTCCAAGCTGAAGAATTATTTAGGGCCTATCATGCCAAGGTTCCATTCGTTAAACAACTGATGGATGCTACAATGAAACGTGCCCAGGATTCAGGAAAAATTAGAACGCTTCTTGGACGATTGTGCAGGTTTCCTTTATGGGAACCTAATCAGTTTGGGATTCATAAAGCATTACCTCATGATCAAGCGCTCTTGGAACACGGACCAGGGATCAGGAGAGCTTATACTTACAAAGCATTAAATAGACTAATACAGGGATCTGCAGCCGATATGACTAAAAAAGCCATGATAAATCTCCATAAAAAGGGAATTATACCACATGTTCAAGTACATGATGAGTTGGATATTTCTGTAAAAGATGATAAACAGGCAAAACAAATAGTACAAATAATGGAATCCGCAGTTGAGTTAGAGGTACCAAATAAAGTGGACTATGAAACTGGCGAAAACTGGGGTAATATAAATTAGGAGGAACTATATGGAAAAAGTAAAACAACTATGGGCATTAGCATTAGCTCATAAAAAAATTTCTGCTGCTGTTGTAGTAGTTATTATTGCTGTTTATTTCTTAGCAACTTAAGAATTTTATTCAGATAAGTTCTTCTTTAGGACGGAGGGAACTGGGGATGATCAAACATCTATGGAAAAAGTTTGTCAAGTGGTTCTGGAAAGACTACTATAAATGACTATGGACGAAAAAACCTGCATAAAATGTAATCACCTATGCCATTGTATCGAAGCTGATCACGTAGGCTGTGAATGTGCCAACTGTGAATGCAGCGGTAAAGAATACTTTAAGCATAGAGACACTAAAGACGAAGGTGTAGTGGTAGATAGCACAAAAGATTGCGAGTCGTGTGAATAATGAATACAATTATACAAAAAATAGGGCTGTGGCACTCTAAAATATTTAAATTTCTTTCTGAAAAAGCAAAGACCTCAAAGTTTTGGGCTATATTGTTAACACTCGCTGTGTTATACGAAATTGTAGAACACATAGTCTGGCCTATATTAGTGCCTTGGCTAATGTACTTACAATGGTTTAAATAATGAAAATTTCAGATAACACGGCAATTTCTATGCCGATGAGAAACCTTTTGGCCATCGTCGGGGCCGTTGCTATTGGCGTGTACGCTTTTTTTGGCGTCATTGAAAGATTAAACAAACTAGAAACTAGTGGAACCCTTTTAGAAAAAGATTTAGAGCAAGTAACTAAGACACTTAGTGGTGATATTGAAAAGAATAATGAATTTAGAATCAAGTGGCCTCGGGGAGAACTTGGAAGTTTGCCAGCTGACTCCGAACAATTTATGTTAATCGAACACATGGCTGGGCAAATTGAGAA
>CAJWUE010000099.1:0-4375 GCA_913047775.1 uncultured Rhodobiaceae bacterium | reverse complement strand
TCACCAAATAAAATAACCTGCCTATCAAGTAAAACCTTTGCTCCTTTTTCATTAACTATCTCTGTTAAGATTGGGCTAATAACAGAATCTATCGAAGAAGAAGCCCTTTGAATAGCCTGTTGAATATTCTGAGCTTTACCTTGCAATTCAATATTTTTTTCCTCAGCTTCCTTTCTTAGATCGTCCAATCTTTGTTGTAGGACCTCAGGAGAGAGAAGAGCTCTATCATCATCAAGTGTCTTTGACTGTTCTTGAAAATATTTTTGTGCTTCCTCTTGCAATTTTTGTATTTCTTCTCCAAGTTCTTGAGTTCGTTTTCTTAGAGCTGAACCAGCCTTAGATTGGCTGACTACATACTGTAAATTTACGACAAGAACATCCTCTGCAGCATTTACTTTATAAGAATAAGATCCGCAAAGTAAAAAAACCAAAAGGAAAATAAAAGATTTGTTCATTTTCTTCTCTCCACTTAAAAATGTGTCAATAACATAACTGCTGATATTCCTTAGATCAATCGCTAATAAATGACCAATAAAAAATTGGTTACATTAAGTTACTTTAAATAACTAGAACTTAGTTCCGCCGCTAAACCTAAAGAATTTAGCATCATCATAATCCTCTGAAACTATGGCCCTACCAATGTCAAATCTTATTGGTCCAAACGGAGAATCCCAGTTTAAAGTTACCCCAACAGTAGCTCGAAATGTCGCATCATCTACGAATCTTGTGCATAAAGTTCCGTATTCTTCGTTCAAGCCTGCACTATTAATTCTGCAAGCCTCATCTAACACTGAGTAATCCTGATTTAATAAGGAGCCAATATCATAATAAGGGCTCAGTTGATCTCCTAAAAGTTCTTGAGCCCTATAGGTACTAAGAATCCTATCCTCATCATCGTTTTTTCCTATTATTCCAAAGTCGGTAAAGAATGCCGTTCTTAAACCAAACTCATCTGGTAAACCCAGAGGAACGGTTATCTCTAGAGTTCCAACAGCGAAAAATTCCGCCCCTCTTGGTCTGTCTGTAATAATCTCCTTAGGACCAACTCCTGCTCTATCAAATCCTCTAAAAGTATTTCCACCTTTAAAAAATCTATCATTAATCCTTAAGTTTTTACTTCCATAGTTGTAAACATAACCAGCATTTCCACCCACATTCAAAACCCAACCCTGAGCAATCTCATAATAATATTTTCCTCCAACGGCGGTTCGTATATATTCCGAATCACCAAGCAACCCTGCCAAATCTTGGCCTACTGAAAAAGTCCACCCTCTTGTTGTATCAATATAATCATCCCTAGTATCAATTGCATAACTATAACCAAACTCGGATTTGTTGGAGTTGTAATCATCAGCTAAATTATAACCGCTTTGAAAAAAGTAACTTGAAATTTCTTCTTGTAAATACCTGTAATAAACTGAAAGACTAGCATATTCAGACATTGGCCATGCGGCCCTTAGCGAAGCACCTGACTGGGTTGATCGATACGATGAATATCGTCTATAATCATTATCAATATGAAAAATATCGAAACCTGCAGTTAAACGTCTTCCTAAAAAATATGGTTGAGTAAAACCTATTTCAAACTGTTTTCTTCGTTCCGAATTTGCAATATTTAATCTTACAGACTGCCCTCTTCCTAAAAGATTTCTTTCAGAAATACTAATTTCTAAGAGTAAGCTTTCAGCCGAAGAAAAACCTGCACCAAGGGATAACTCTCCTGTAGGTTGCTCCTCAACTTCAAAGTCTACTATAATTCTGTCTTCTGTAGTACCAGGACTCACTGAAACCTCAACCTCACGGAAATAACCCAAAGACTTAATCTTTGTTTCTGATCTATCAATTAAAACCTTGTTGTAGGCATCACCTTCAACTACCCTTAATTCTCTCCTGATTACTTCATCTCTAGTTCTAGAGTTTTCGTTAATATTAATTTTTTCAACATATACTCTAGGGCCCTCTTGTATTGAATAAACTATATCTACAATTCCATTCTCTTTATTACGACGTACACGAGGTCTTACCTCGGCCGAGGCATAGCCTTCTATGCCAACAGCAAGGGTAATCTTGTCCACAGTGTCATCAATCTGAGTTGCTCTATATTGATTGCCTGGCTCATGTTCAATTAGATAAAGCAAATCATCTGTATTCATATTTTCTAGTGAACTCTCAATAATGGCTTCACCAAATTCATAAATTCTTCCTTCATCTAGGACAAATGTAATTATAAAGTTGGATCCATCTTTCGTAAGCTCTGCAACAGCAGAAATTATTTGGAAATCAGCATAACCCTCATCCAGGTAAAATTTTCTCAATTGTTCTCTATCGTAGGCTAATTTATCAGGATCATAAGAATCATCAGAAGAAAAAAACCTCCACCAAGAGGATTCTTTTGTCACTAGTTGGCTCTTCAATTTCCTGTCTCGAAACCTTATATTCCCCAATAAATTTATTGACGCCACACCAGTAGTTGGTCCTTCGTTAATTTCAAATATCAGATCTACTCTATTTTGTGGCTGCCTTATAACCTTAGGCTCTATAGTTGCAGAAAATCGACCCGATCTTCTGTACAGCTCTATAAGTCTTTGAACATCGGCTTGAACTTTTGATCTCGTATAAACAGATCTAGGTCCTAGCTCAACCTCTTCTTCAAACTTATCATCCTTTAGAGCTTTGTTTCCTTCAAAATCAATCCTATTTATAATAGGATTTTCGATAACAAAAACTATTAGACCTGAATTTTCATGTCTAATTGCCACATCAGCAAATAACCCTGTGTTAAAAAGTATTTTCAGAGACCTATCAACGGTTTCTTCTGAATATAAATCCCCTGGTTTAACTGTCATATACGATCTGATTGTATCAGGTTCAATCCTTTGAGAACCTCGAACCTCAATAAAAAGAATTCTCTCCAAGGTTTGTGCATCAGAATTTTCATTATTTAGCAAAGAATTTTGACCCACTGCTGGTCCAAAAAATTGAAAGACTGCAACCGCAATAAATACCAATGTTTTGTATTTACCCATAATCTCCCTTTTTAATAATTTATTTTTATGACTACAATCGGCTTATATCAAGAAAAGTTACAAAAAGCATGAGGGCTATTAAAATAGTCATACCAATTTGCATACCTATCTCCTGGACCTTAGGATTTAGTGGTTTGCCAAATAAAACTTCAATAGAATAATAAAGTAGGTGTCCTCCATCTAAAACTGGGATAGGAAGTAAATTCACAATTCCAAGATTTACAGATATTGCAGCAATTAAGCTTAATAAAGCAATTATACCATAATTTGAGATTTCACCCGTTATTTGAACAATTTTAATGGGTCCGCCTATCTGATCTATGGATTCTCTTCCTAAAAAAAGGTTCTTTAAATAACTTAATATCTTTCCAGAAAGATTGAAGGTTTCTTCTATTCCCCTATAAAAACCACTTATAACGTTATGATCCCTTACACTATGATAAGAAGGATCTTGCATCGCCATAACGCCAATTCTTCCAATTTTATATTCGGTTCCAAATCTATCCCTATCAACTATAAGCTCAGGGAAGAGAGAGACTGTTATTGTAGATCCATCTCTAATAATATTAATGGTAAGTTCTTTTTCAGGGTTTTCAAAAACAAAACTTCTTAGTTCATTAAAAGAAAAGATGTCTTGTCCATTTATTGATATAACTTCGTCACCTTTTTTAAGACCAAAATTATGAGCTGGTGAATTTTCTAAAACCTCTCCAATAAAAGGTTGTATGATACTCTCGCCTCTATAAATAAATATTCCTGCAAATATAATAATTGCTAGTAAAAAATTAAAAATAGGGCCAGCAGCAGTTGTAGCTATCTTCTTCCACACTGATTTCGTGTGGAAATTCTTGTCATCTTCATCTTCTCCTAAGTCTAAGTTTGGACTCTTTTTACCTGTTAGATCTGCATCTCCATAAAATTTTACATAACCTCCTATCGGAAGTAATGCTACTCTCCATAAGGTTCCAGACTTATCACGCCTTCCCCAAAGTTGTTTTCCCATCCCAATTGAAAAAGTTTCTACACCAATTCCGCAAAATCTTCCTATCAAATAATGTCCAAGTTCATGAAAGAAAACTACAACAGTAATAAGAAATGCAAAGGCCAAAAAATACTGGGCTAATAAAGGAATATAGGAAAATAAATCTTGTATAAATCCCATGTCAATGCCTCATTTCTATAATCTCTTCAGTTTTAATTCTTGCTTCATTATCAACTTCAAAGATATCTCTTACTTTCATCTTATGATTTGATCTAATTTGAATTGATTTTGAAACATATTCGATAGACTCCTGAACTACAACCAAAATGTCTAAAAAACTTATCCTTTCTTCCAAAAAACTTCTAAC
>CAJWUE010000098.1:0-4498 GCA_913047775.1 uncultured Rhodobiaceae bacterium | reverse complement strand
AAGAAACGGAATCTCATACTATCTCTATTCTTGTTGATAATGAGGCTGGAGCATTGGCTAGAGTTATAGGGCTTTTTTCGGGAAGAGGTTATAATATTGAGAGTCTTTCTGTAGCTGAGATTGACCAAGACAAGCATAAATCAAGAATAACAATCGTTACTAATGGAAGTATGATAACTATTAATAAGATTAAGTCTCAGTTAGAAAGACTTGTTCCCGTTCATTCAGTTAATGATCTTACTTCTGAAGGACCATCAATTGAAAGAGAAATGGCATTAATTAAAGTTGTTTGTTCTAAAAATGATAGAGAAGAAGTAATCAGATTATCCGAAGTTTATAGAGCAAAAACAGTTGATACAACACAAGATTCTTTTATTTTTGAATTAACTGGAAATATAGAAAAAATTAATTCTTTTGTTGATTTGCTTCGTCCTTTAGGTTTAGAGGATATATCAAGAACCGGTCTAGCCGCCGTTACCAGAGGTAGTAAGTAAAAGTAATTTTCAAGAGGGGAATATTTATGAAAGTTTATTATGATAGTGATGCAGATCCAGAACTTATTAAAGATAGCAAGGTTGCTATCATAGGTTATGGGAGTCAAGGACATGCTCACGCATTAAATCTTCGTGATAGCGGAGTTAAAGAAGTATGTATTGCATTAAAAGAGGGATCTTCCTCTATTATAAAAGCAGAAAATGCAGGTTTTCAGGTTAAAACTGTTTCAGAGGCGGCTTCTTGGTCAGATGTAATGATGATGTTGACTCCAGATGAACTACAGGCCGATATTTATAACAACAATATTTCAGAAAGATTGAAAAATGGAGCGTCGTTATTTTTTGCACACGGTTTGAATATTCATTTTAATCTTATTAAGCCAAGAGAAGATTTAAACATCATTATGGTTGCTCCAAAAGGTCCTGGACATACCGTGAGGTCGGAGTATGAAAGAGGCGCGGGTGTTCCTTGCTTATTAGCCGTACATCAGGATTCTACGGGAAATGCGAGCGAGATTGGCTTATCTTATGCATCATTAATTGGGGGCGGTAGAGCTGCAATCATTGAAACTACCTTTAGAGAAGAATGCGAAACCGATCTTTTCGGAGAACAAGCAGTACTATGCGGTGGTGTAGTTGAATTAATAAGAAACGGATTTGAAACTCTTGTAGAAGCTGGTTATGCCCCAGAAATGGCATATTTCGAATGTCTTCATGAGATGAAACTTATAGTTGATCTAATGTATGAGGGTGGGATTAAGAATATGAATTATTCCATATCTAATACTGCAGAATATGGAGAATATGTTTCAGGACCAGAGGTGGTTGGAAACGAAGTTAAAGAATCTATGAAAAAAATTCTTGAAAACATTCAAACAGGAAAATTTGTGGAAAAATGGATGAACGAAAATAAACAAGGGTCTAACAAAGAATTTTTTAATTTACGTGAAAAATCCAACTCACATCAAATTGAAGAAGTTGGAGAGAAACTTCGTAGTATGATGTCATGGCTTGGTGAAAATTCATTAGTGGACAAAGAAAAAAATTAATTTTCTTGAATAAATCTATTTTTTAAGGCATTTATCCTTTTAAGGTATTGATATGAAAAGGTTGTTTTATCATAAGTTCTTTAATGATGGTGTTTCAAAAACACTAGACACTCTATTATTACCTCTAGAATTTAATTCTTTACTAGTACTACTCCTTATTTACCCCTGAGTACGCCTTTTTTTGGCTTTGTTCTCAGGGGAAGAATTTTTAAGCCGAAGTGTAGATTCAGGAGTAAAAAAAATGACTAATAAAAATAGAAATATAAAAATTTTTGATACAACTCTGCGTGATGGAGAACAATCACCAGGAGCTTCAATGTCATTAAGAGAAAAAATCCAAATTGCAGAAATTTTTGATCAAATGAATATTGATATCATTGAAGCTGGATTTCCAATTGCATCTAATGGAGATTTTGAATCTGTTAAAGAAGTTTCAAAAATAATAAAAAATATCCAAGTATGTGGTTTAGCTAGGGCTGGTGAAAAAGATATTGACAGGGCTGCAGAAGCGCTAAAAAATGCGAAAAACCCAAGAATCCATACATTTATATCAACCAGCCCAGTTCATATGAAATATAAGCTTCAAATGAATGAAGAAGAGGTTTTGGATGCAGTTAATTTTTCAGTTTCTCGGGCAAGAAATCTGGTTGATGACGTACAATGGTCCGCCGAGGATGCAACTCGCACAGAAAGAGATTTTCTTCATAAGTGTGTTGATGTTGCAATATCTTCAGGAGCTACGACAATTAATATTCCTGATACTGTTGGTTATACTACTCCAGATGAATACTATGAAATTATTAGCTCCTTAATTAATGATATCCCTTCATCTGATAAGGTTACTTTCTCTACTCACTGCCATAACGATTTAGGATTAGCTGTAGCTAATTCTTTATCTGGGATCCGAGCCGGTGCCGGGCAAGTTGAGTGTACCATGAATGGAATCGGAGAAAGAGCAGGAAATGCTGCACTCGAAGAGATCGTCATGTCCATGAAAGTTAGAAATGATGCATTAAATTATAATAGTAATGTTGATACAAAGCTATTTACTCGCGCTTCAAGGTTGGTTTCGGCAGTTACATCATTTCCTGTCCAATACAATAAAGCTATAGTAGGAAAAAATGCTTTTGCTCATGAAGCAGGTATACACCAAGACGGCATGTTGAAGAATAATGAAACTTATGAAATTATGACACCTGAAAGCGTTGGTTTAAGTGAATCTACGTTAGTAATGGGTAAACATTCAGGAAGACATGCTTTTAAAGAGAAAGCCAAAGAGTTAGGTTATGTCCTTGCCGATAACCAGTTAAACGATGCTTTTTACCGATTTAAAGAATTAGCAGACAAGAAAAAAGAAATCTTTGATGATGATTTAGTTGCAATTATTGATGACGAATTTTCAAGTAGAAATGAGCAAATAAAATTAGTATCTCTTATGATACAGGCCGGAACCGAGGGACCACAGTTCGCAGAACTTGCAATGGAAGTTAATGGTAAGATTTACAAAACTAAAAGCGGTGGAGATGGTCCTGTCGATGCTTTATTTAATGCTATTACTGAAATTGTTCCACATGAATCTGAGCTTCAACTTTACCAAGTTCATGCTGTAACAGAAGGAACTGACGCACAGGCTGAAGTAAGTGTAAGGTTGCACGAATCAGGAAAGACAGTTATTGGAAGAGGAGCTGATACAGATACTTTAGTTGCTTCTGCCAGGGCATATATAAGTGCTTTAAATCGATTAATGATTAAAAGAAAAAAAAATATACCCGAGGAGATAAACAACTGATTTTTTTAGGGGGTAAATCTTGCAAGGTTTCCTTAGTTTAATTAGTTCCGACATGGCCATAGATTTAGGCACTACTAATACATTAGTTTATCTAAAGAAATCAGGGATAGTCGTAAATGAACCTTCTGTAGTGGCAGTTGAAGGTCCTCCAGATAGAATAAAAATCTTAGCGGTTGGCGAAAAAGCCAAAAAAATGTTAGGACGAACTCCTGAAAATATTAAAGCTATTCTTCCCATGAAAGATGGAGTTATTGCGGACTTTATAGCTGCAGAAGAAATGATCAAATATTTTATCCAGAAGGCAACTCCAAAAAAAACTCTATTAAGTCCTAAAATTATCATTTGTGTTCCAACAAGCGCTACACCTGTTGAAAGAAAAGCTATTCAAGAAGCCGGAATTGCAGCGGGAGCTAGGAGAGTATATTTAATCGAAGAATCAATGGCTGCCGCCATAGGAGCCGACTTACCTGTTACTGAGCCGGTAGGGTCTATGATAGTTGATGTTGGAGGGGGCACTACTGAAGTAGCAATTGTGTCATTAGAGGGGATAGTTTACTCAAAATCTATAAGAGCTGGAGGTAACAAATTTGATGAATCTATAATTTCTTATCTACGAAGAAACGAAAACCTAATAATTGGCGAAGTAACAGCCGAAAACGTTAAGAAAATGATAGGATCAGGAATTATTCCAAAGCACGGCGAGGGCAAAAAGATTATTATTAAGGGGAGAGATACAATTGATGGTGTTCTTAAAGAAAAAGAAGTATCAGAAAGACAAATATCTGAAAGCCTAGCAGAGCCATTATTTGACATAGTTGAAACAATTAAAGAAGGATTAGAAATGGTGCCTCCGGAGCTTAGCGGAGATATAATGGAGCACGGCATAACCTTGACTGGAGGTGGATCCCTCCTAAGAAACACCGACATAGTAGTCCAGAATGCAACTGGTATAGAGGTTAGATATGCTAATGATCCCTTATTCAGTGTAGTTTTGGGAACAGGAAAAGTTCTAGAAAATCTAAAAGATATGCAAAGATCACTAAGTTCAACTTATGGAGGCTATAGCTAGGAATCGGTTTAAAATTACCTAATGAATACTAACTTCGATAACGATAATAACGGTATATCTCGTCGTATTTTTATTGTTGGAGGTGGTATGTTTGTTT
>CAJWUE010000097.1:0-4693 GCA_913047775.1 uncultured Rhodobiaceae bacterium | reverse complement strand
GCCGTGTCTCAGTCCCAATGTGGCTGATCGTCCTCTCAGACCAGCTAAAGATCGTAGCCTTGGTAGGCCTTTACCCTACCAACAAGCTAATCTTACGCAGGCTCATCCAATAGTGAGAGCATCAAAGATGCCCCCTTTCCCCCTAAGGGCGTATGCGGTATTAATCCGAGTTTCCTCGGGCTATCCCCCGCTACTGGGTAGATTCCTACGCGTTACTCACCCGTTCGCCGCTCGTCAGCACGAGATTCAGCAAGCTGAATCAAAATGTCTGTTACCGCACGACTTGCATGTATTAAGCCTACCGCCAGCGTTCAATCTGAGCCATGATCAAACTCTTCAATTTAATTGATTAACGTGTCTTATCTTATAAAGATACATAGACACAAAAAAAACCAGAAAATATACACTTATTAAAACGCATACTAACTGGCTGGTAAGTGCGCCTAATTACAGACGCCCACACGAATTACTTGCTTATAAAATTTTAAAAAACTCCCCTCTTCAAAGAGGGGTCGAAATTATACATCAAAAACCTTTTAAATAAAGGAATTTAAGCAACCCTAATCTTAGCAAATTTCCTTTTTCCAACTTGGAAAAGATGGTATTTGTTTTTTAAGACTACATAAGATGTATCGAATACCTTCTCGCCCTCAACTCTAACACCGCCTTGTTTCATAAGTCTTATTGCCTCAGAAGTACTTGAAACTAAACCTGCTTCTTTTAAAACACGAGGTAGACTCAATGAGTCCTTATCCAGAGTAAGGGCTATCTTATTAATATCTAAAGGCCTTTTTTTCTTTTGAAACTGCCTAATAAAGTTTTCCTTCGCTTTAATTCCAGAATCTTTTCCGTGAAATCTATCAACTATTTCTTCTGCTAAAATGAACTTTATATTTCTTGGATTTTCTCCTTCTTTTTGAGAATTTCTTAGTTTTTTTATCTCAATATTAGTCTTAAAACTCAAGAGCTCAAAATAACGCCACATTAACTCATCCGTAATAGACATAATCTTTCCAAAGAGTTCTTCTTTTTTCTCGTTAAGGGCTACATAATTTCCAAAAGATTTTGACATTTTCTTAACTCCATCTAATCCTTCCAGCAGAGGTACAGTCAAAATAGATTGAGGGTTTAGTCCATAATATTTCTGAACTTCTCTTCCCAGTAATAAATTAAATTTTTGATCTGTTCCCCCCAATTCTACATCTGCTTTTAACATTACAGAGTCATATCCTTGCAAAAGGGGGTAAAGGAATTCGTGAATAGAGATTGGCTTCCTTGATTTATATCTTTTACTAAAATCTTCTCTTTCTAACATCCTGGCTACAGTTTGTGTAGACAGAAGGTCTATAAACTTTTGGGGAGAAAATTTATTCATCCACTCGGAGTTATATCGAATCTCAGTTTTTTTTGGGTCTAAAATCTTAAATATTTGCTTTTTATAGGTTTGGGAATTCTTTTTAATTAGATTCTCTGAAAGTACTGGTCTAGTTTCGTTTACTCCAGATGGATCGCCAACTAATCCCGTAAAATCTCCTATCAAGAATATAACTTTATGCCCAAATTCTTGAAATAATTTTAGTTTGTTTATTAGAACTGTATGCCCCAGATGTAAATCTGGAGAAGTAGGATCAAACCCTGCTTTAACTCTTAAGGGCTTTCCTTTTTTTATTTGTTTTAAAAAGTCATTCTTCGGAATTACCTCTTCCACTCCTCTCAACAAAGTACTTAAGTCTGTTTTATTCATCTTCAAACTTATTATAATCCTTCTTATAAAAATAAACCTTGGACTAATAAAACTAATATTAACTAATATTTCCAATTTTATGGAAGAGAACTATGTTCCTAAAAACAGCAAGATGGTTTAAAAGCATCCTAAGTAACTACCCAAAAAAACATATTTATATTGTTTTGGGATGTCTGCCTTTATTTATTAGCATCTTGTTTTTATCTAACCTTGACCTTAAATCCAAGTTCTATGAGGGTAGCCTAAAAAGTAAAATTCTCCTTAAAGAGGTTGGTGCTAATAAAAAGTTAGTAGAAAAATATATTTCAACAAGTCTTAGAGAAACCATAATAAGACCTAATGATTCCTTGTTTTCTATTTTAGAAAAATTAAGGGTGAATAAAGAAAATATCCTTAAATTAATTAATTCAAAGAATAGTCATCATTTCTCAGATATAAAAATAGGAGAAACAATCTCTATTAGAATAAATGACTTAAATAATGAAGTAATATATCTAAGATATATAAAGGATTATAAGTCTGGGATAGAAGCTACACTAATAGAAGGTGAGTACAAAATCACACCCTATGAACTAGAAACTGAAAAACAAAAGATCTTTAAGAAAGTAATTATAAAAGATTCACTGTACTCTTCTGGCCTTAAAGCTGGTATTCCTGACAGTGTAATAATGGACCTGGTATATATTTTTGGATGGGATTTAGATTTTGTTCACGATATTAGACCAGGTGATGCTTTTAGCCTTATTTATGAAGAAATATATGTAGAGGGGATAAAACAAATAGATGGTGATATTCTCATTGCAGAATTTATTAACAAAGGGAAAGTGCATACGGCTTTAAGGTTTAAGCTTTCGTCAGGTTTATCTGAATACTTCAACTTGCTTGGAAGGAATGTGAAAAAAGCTTTTTTAAGATCTCCTGTTAAATTTAGTTACGTAAGTTCAAAATATAATTTACGAAGAAAACACCCAATTCTCCATAAAATAAGAGCACATACTGGTGTAGATTATGCTGCAAGAAAAGGTACTCCTGTAAGAGCAACTGGAGAAGGAACAGTCAGCTATGTTGGACTTAAGGGCGGATATGGAAATTTAGTAGAAATAAAACACTCTGAGGATTACTCAACTAGATATGCTCACTTAAACTCCTTTCATCCAAATATAAAAATGGGCAAAAAGGTTGGGCAGTCAAGTGTTATTGGTTATGTAGGGAATACAGGTATGGCAACTGGATCACACTTGCATTACGAGTTCCATGTTAATGGAAAACATACTGACCCTCTTAGGGTTATTTTCCCTAATGCTAAACCCATAAATTCGATAGAAAAAGAAAGATTTTTAGCTCATTCAAACAAACTGTTTAAAGAATTAAGAAATTATCAATCCTTCTTGTATTAAGATATAAGAGAAAATGCACGATTTATATGTAGGTCTGATGTCTGGAACTAGCGTTGATTCAGTAGATGCTGTAGTAGTAGACTTTTCAAAAAATAAAATAAACATTTTAAAGCAAGATTGCTATGAAATCCCTTATTTGATTAAAAAAGAAATCCTAGATAATACTAAGTCAAGTACCATTAACAAAAAAGAAATAACGCGTCTTGACAAGGAATTAGGTGAACTATTTTCAAGGATTATTAATGATTTGTTAAAAAAAACTAATTTAAACCACAAGCAAATTAAAGCTATAGGCAGCCATGGACAAACCATTAAACACTCGCCTAACTCTAAACCTCCTTTTAGCCTGCAGATAGGTGACCCTTCTATAATTGCTAAGAAATGTAAGATTCCTACTGTTGGAGACTTTAGAAGTGAAGATGTATTGTCAGGGGGTCAGGGAGCACCATTAGCCCCTTTATTCCATAATTATTTATTAAACTTAAAAAAAGAGGACTCATTAGTCATAAACATAGGGGGAATAGCAAATATATCTGTATTGAAAACAGGTAGCAAGGATATTATCGGATACGATATTGGACCAGGAAATTGTTTACTAGATTCCTGGGCTAGATTTTCTAAAAAAGGAGAATTTGATAAAGGAGGAAAATGGGCCTCCACTGGTAAACTCAATAAAAAATTGCTTAATATCTTTCTAAAAGAAGCTTATTTTGAAAAAGATTTTCCTAAAAGTACAGGTACAGATTTTTTTAATATTGAATGGATAAAAAGAAAATTAAAAATTCTAGGTTCAGTTTTAAAGAACAAAGATGTCCAAGCTACTCTTTTAGAATTAACTTCAAAAACAATATATCTAGAAATTAAAAAATTTAATGTTTCAAGAAATAATATCTATATTTGTGGAGGTGGTATTCATAATAAGGAGTTAATTTCTAACTTAGAAAATAAACTTGGATGTAAAACACATTCCACACAAAGATTGAATATTAACCCAGATTTTATGGAGGCTGTATGCTTTGCCTGGCTTGCTAAACAAAGATTAAATAATGTTACTTTTGAATTATCTAATTTAACAGGAAGCAAAGGGAAAGTATTTCTGGGCAGGATATGGAAATAAACTAGATGGAGAAAGACTCACCGCACCCACAGGTAGTTATAGCATTTGGATTCTTAATAATAAACTTAGAGCCACTTAAATCCTCTATATAATCTACTGTAGATCCAAGTAAATATTGAAGGCTTAATGGATCAATAATCAAATTAGCTCCTTCTTTGCTTACACAAGTATCTTCTTCATCTATAGATTCATCGAATGAGAATCCGTATTGAAAACCTGAACAGCCTCCCCCCGTAACATAAACCCTTAGGTTTACTTTAACTTCTGATTGCTTCTCAGAGAGAGACAATATTTTTTTTACCGCTCCATCTGTCAAATTTAATTCATTTGGATTAAATGTATCTACCATTTTTTCTAGTTTAAACTTAATTCCTCTTCAAAACCAAACATTAAGTTAAAACATTCTATAGCCTGTCCCGATGCCCCCTTTACAAG
>CAJWUE010000096.1:0-5031 GCA_913047775.1 uncultured Rhodobiaceae bacterium | reverse complement strand
CAAGAAGATCAAATTGCCATTGACCCCTCAGTGGTTCGAGGTCTTAGCTATTATACTGGTGCGATTTATGAAGCTGATTTAATTTTTTCCAATAATAAGAAATTAAATAATTATGGTTCTGTTGGAGGGGGAGGCAGATACGATAATTTAATAGAGAGATTGAAAGGTGTGTCAGTTCCTTCCTCTGGTATTTCAATTGGAGTAAGCAGATTGGCAAATGCTTTAGCGTTACTGAATGAAGACAACCTTAAAGATAACTGTTTGGATGTTGTTGTATTGGTTATGGACAAGGAGAAAAGATCTATTTTCTACGAAATAGCCTCACAACTAAGGAAAGAAAAAATTATTGCAGAATGCTATACGGGTGATGGAGGTATGAAAGCCCAACTTCGCTATGCGGATAAAAGAAATGCCAAGTTTGTTGTAATAGTAGGCGAAGATGAGATTGCAAGTGATACGGTGACTATTAAAGATCTTGCTAGGGGCAAAGAGTTATCGGAAAATATTAATGATAATGAAGAGTGGAGATCTGGTAAAGGCTCACAAATTTCAATTTCCAAAGATCAATTAATAGCGGAAATTCGGAGAAAAATAAAAAAAAGTTCATAATTTATGAAATTTTCATTTGATTGTTAATATTATTCATATTATATGAATATGTAATATGAAAAAAAATGTTAATGACATAATTAATTCTCTCGGTGGAACAGGAAAGCTTGCCAATTTATTAGGCGTTAATCCTTCCGCAGTATCTAATTATAGGCAAAAAGGTTTTCCAGCTCGTTTACACCTAAAGATTGCAATGTTATGTGAAGAGAGATCAGTTCAAATTAGTAATGATGTTTTGGAAGGAATGACAGTTCCGAAGATTATTAAAACCAACCCGAAAGAATATTTATCAGGAACATCTCTCTCTATAGTCAAACATCTCTCAACTGGAGGTTTTGATTTAATAGATCCACCAGTAATAGTCTCTGCTGACAAAGTTCTAGACCGAATGGGTGAAAATTCAGCTGACAGACTTTTTATTTTTTCAGATCAAGAAGGTCTAAGATTATGCCTTCGTCCTGATTTAACCATTCCAACATGCCTTTATTATTTAGACCAAGGATTTACAGGGGAAAAGAAATTATATTCCTATTTTGGTAAAGTTTTTCAGCTCAGATTAGACAATAGTTCCGGACCATCAGAATATAGTCAGGCAGGCTTAGAATATATAGGAAAACAGGATCAATTAGCTTCTGAGATAGAGATCTTTCATAAAGTTGAATCATCCCTAAGAAGCGAAGGTCTTAAGAATTATCACACATTTATGGGAGATGTTTCTCTATTCTCAATTTTTCTGGATGTTATGGATCTTCCTGATCTTTGGAGAAAAAGGTTAAAGGCTAAGTACTGGAATGAATCAGACTTCAAGGCGCTTTTGGAGGATTTGTCCTTTAAGAAATCTGTCGATAACGAGCTTGCTCGTAGAGTTTTTTCACTTGATAGAGAGTCCGCTACAGATTTGGTTAGAAGGAGTCTCGGGATTTCATTTGAGGCAACACCAATCGGGAGAAGTGTTGAAGAAATAATGGAGAGATTAAGACAGAAAGGAGAGGAGTTCTCTTTACAGCCACTTTCAAAGGTTACAGTTAATCTTATAAAAGAATTTCTGTCTATCTCAGATAAACCTTTTAAAGCTTTGGATCGTTTAAGATTAATATCAAAAAATTTGGATAGCTCTCTCCTAAGACAAATTGATACAGCCAAAGAAAGGTTAGAAAAAATTAAAGAGCTTGGAGTAAATCTTGATAAATCTGAATTTTCTTCCGAGAAGGGAAGAGAGGTTGAGTATTACACAGGTTTTCTTTTCGATTTTGTTAATTCCCAAAAAGGGAAATCGATCCACCTTGGTGGAGGCGGTCGTTATGATAATTTAATAAGGTCAATGGGTTCAAAAACTGATATCCCCGCAGTAGGAGCCGCACTAAATATGGAAAACCTGGAGAAAGCATTATCTTTGAGGTTATTACAATGAAAGCAATTACTATGGCATTGCCTTCAAAAGGGCGGATTCAAGAGGATATGAATAGGTTTCTAAACTCTGCTGGGATTTCAATCATACGTGATGGAGATCAAAGAACTTATACAGGCCATATAAAGGAATTTGAGGATATAAAAATAAGATTCCTTTCTGCTAATGAGATAGCAATGGAACTGCTGGCGGGTAATGTTCAATTGGGTATTACGGGATTGGATTTAATCTCTGAGTTGGATAATAAGATTTCTAAAGAAGTAATCATTCTGTCCAAACTAGGTTTCAGTAAAGCAGATGTAGTTGTTGCAATCCCGAACTCCTGGATTGATGTTTCCAGTACACAGGATCTAGCAGAGGTAACTCGAGATTTTTTACACATTCACGAAAGACGATTAAGAGTTGCTACTAAATTTGAAAGGCTGACAAGAAATTTTTTTAATGAAAAGGGTATTAATAACTATAGAATTGTCGAAAGTACTGGCGCGACTGAAGGGTCGCCTTCAGCTGGGACTTCAGAGCTTATAGTAGATATAACATCAAGCGGAAAAACATTGGAGGCTAATAATTTAAGAGTTTTAAATGATGGGGTAATTTTAAAAAGTGAGGCCTGCATTTTCGCATCTAAAAGTCTCAATTGGGATAAATTTAACCTCAATCCAGTGGAGAAATTATTGAGAACGATTTCAGCCAGATCGGAGGCAATTAATAAGGTTGAAATGCTTTTTGAGTACCTCTCTTACGATGACAGTTTGGAATTGGATTTATTTAGAAAGTTTAATGGTATTTTTTCAGGCGGAACACCTAATTTGGGAGATGCTGTTTCCTTAATTACTCCTGAAAAAAAATCGTCTTCGTGCTCCCAATATTTAACATCGAAGGGCTATGGTCCTATAAGAATTAATAGACCTAATCTCATATATTTTAATATTGATAGCGCATGGCAAAAGTTAAAAACTGAAATAGATTTGTGAATTTATAACAAAAAAGGCCATCATAATCTGATGGCCTTTTTCTTTGTTTATATAAATATATGAATTACATCATGCCGCCCATACCGCCCATGCCGCCCATACCGCCCATATCAGGCATAGCAGGAGCTGCTGACTTTGGCTCAGGTTTATCCGCTACCATAGCTTCAGTAGTAATTAATAGACTGGCAATAGAAGATGCGTCTTGGAGCGCTGTTCGAACAACTTTTGTTGGATCAACAATTCCTTGTGCTACCATATCAACATATTTCTCATTTTGAGCATCAAAACCGAAATTAGGTTTGGTGGAACCAAGAACTTTAGAGACAACAATCGAACCCTCAACACCAGCGTTTTCGGCTATTTGACGAATTGGTGATTCCAGAGCTCGTTTTACAATACGAATACCAGCACTCTCATCTTCAGATGCTGCCTTCATCTTGTCGACTGCCTTAGTAGCTAAAAGTAATGCTACACCACCTCCGGTCACAATACCTTCTTCCACTGCAGCACGTGTTGCATTTAGGGCATCGTCAACTCTATCTTTTCGTTCTTTAACTTCTACTTCAGTAGCACCGCCGATTTTAAGAACAGCAACACCCCCTGCAAGTTTGGCAAGTCTTTCTTGAAGTTTTTCTTTATCATAATCAGAAGTGGTTTCTTCAATCTGACGACGTATTTGGCTTACCCTTCCTTGTATATCTTTACCTTTTCCTGCTCCATCAACGATAGTTGTGTCATCTTTATTAATACTGACTCGTTTAGCAGTTCCTAGCATATCAACTGAAACATTCTCGAGCTTAATACCTAAATCTTCAGAGATTACCTGTCCGCCCGTTAATATAGCAATATCCTCGAGCATAGCTTTTCTTCTATCACCAAAGCCAGGGGCTTTAACTGCCGCAACTTTCAAACCACCTCTTAACCTATTAACAACTAGAGTTGCTAAGGCCTCTCCTTCAATATCCTCAGCAATAATTAAAAGAGCCCTGCTAGATTGTGCTACAGATTCTAAAATTGGAAGCATAGGCTGAAGGTTGGTTAGTTTTGATTCATGAAGTAAGATTAGTGGGTCTTCCAACTCTGTTATCATTTTATCGGCATTGGTAATAAAATAAGGAGATAAATATCCTCGATCAAATTGCATTCCTTCAACAACCTCTAATTCAGAGTCAAGGCTTTTAGCCTCTTCAACAGTGATCACTCCTTCATTACCAACTTTCTGCATAGCTTCTGCAATCATATCTCCAATTTCTTTTTCACCATTAGCAGATATTGTTCCTACTTGGGCAACCTCTTCATTAGATTTTACTTTTTTAGAACGTTTAGTTAGTTCTGCTGTAGCGACAACAACCGCTGCATCAATTCCACGCTTAACATCCATAGGATTCATTCCTGCCGCAACAGCCTTTGAGCCTTCACGAACAATTGATTGTGCAAGTAAGGTAGCAGTTGTGGTTCCGTCACCAGCTTCATCGTTAGTTTTCGAGGCAACCTCTCGAAGCATTTGGGCGCCCATATTTTCAAATTTATCTTCTAGCTCGATTTCTTTTGCTACAGTTACACCATCTTTGGTTGTTTTAGGTGCGCCAAAAGATTTGTCTATTACTACATTCCTACCTTTTGGACCTAGCGTTACTTTTACTACATCAGCGAGTATATCAACCCCTTTTAACATTTTAGTACGGGCTTCAGTCCCGAAAATTACTTCTTTAGCCATTTCTTAATTCCTCCAATAATAATTTATCCAATAATCCCTAAGATGTCGGATTCTTTCATGATAAGTAATTCGTCACCGTCCACAGTTACCTCTGTGCCGGACCATTTACCAAATAAAATTTTGTCACCTTTCTTTACATCTAAAGGTGTAACCGTGCCGTCTTCGGCTTTGGTTCCACTTCCAACTTCAACAATTTTTCCTTCTGAAGGTTTTTCTTTAGCGGTATCGGGAATAATAATACCTCCTGGTGACTTTTCGTCTTCTTCAATTCTTAGTACTAAGACTCTATCGTGTAAGGGTCGAAATTTCATATTTTCTTCTCC
>CAJWUE010000095.1:0-5130 GCA_913047775.1 uncultured Rhodobiaceae bacterium | reverse complement strand
TCCGATGACCCTTTATCCGAAAGACTTATAGGTACCATTACAGAATTGGCTACCCACAATACGGGAGCGACATATTTTCCTATCTGTTCGGCAACCAAAGAAGCTTCAAGTACTCCTAATCCAGAACCCCCATACTCCTCAGGAATTAAAAGCCCAGTAAGACCCATTTCTACGAACTGATTCTTAAGAATATTCCGTAACTCTTTATCTCCACTTGAATGATTTCGAATAATATCGACATCACAGACGGACTCAATCATCTTAGAGACACTTTCAGATAAAATTTCTTGTTCTTCAGATAATGCAAATTCCATTATTTTTTTTCCTCTAGCATGGGTTTTGGTTCTCTCGGCATTCCCAAACCAATTTCGCTTATTATATTCTTTTGTATTTGGGCTGTTCCCCCTCCGATAATCAGTCCAAGATCGAACATATAACGCCATTGCCATTTTCCTGAATCATGATCGTGATTGCTTAAACCATAGATTGTTCCAAGTTCTCCGAGTAAATCTATGGCAAAGCCTGCAAGATCATGATTCAACTGACAGCCGTTTAATTTAACAATTAGCTTTGCCATTTTTACATCCAATCCCTTATGGGAAGCAGTTAAAGATCTTAAGCTATTGTATGACATGCTCATAACCCTTGCCTGAAGTCGCATCAAATGATCTAAATGCACAGGATTATCCATTAATTTTTCACCATTGATAGTTTCATTATTCATAATATCTATTATTTCATTTAGTCGAGTGGTTGCTTGATTTGGATCGCCCAACATACCTCTTTCATGAGTTAATGTTGCATTCGCCACAAACCATCCCTCACCTCTTTTTCCAACTATATTTGATTTTGGAACTCTTACATCGGTAAAAAATACTTCATTGAATTCTGCATGACCGGTCATGGTCATTAGAGGTCGAACATCAATTCCAGGAGTTTTCATGTCTATCAGGATATAAGAAATACCTTTATGTTTAGGAGCATCAGGTTCAGTTCGGACTAGACAAAACATCATATCTGCAAACTGTGCAGTTGAAGTCCAAATTTTTTGACCATTAACTATAAAGTCATCCCCATCATCAACTCCTTTAGTTTGCAAAGAAGCAAGATCAGATCCTGAGCCTGGCTCCGAATAACCTTGGCACCAAATTATCTCGCCTTTTATTGTTTTCTCAATCCATGATTTTTTTTGTTCTTCTGTTCCAAGTTCTAAAAGAGTAGGCACAAGCATTGAAATGCCTTGATTAGCCATTCCAAGTGGGGTTTGAGATTCTGTAAATTCTTCAGCAATTATTCTTGATTTTAATACATCTGGTTCAGCGCCAAATCCTCCATACTCTTTTGGTATAGTTCTTGCCGCATATCCATTTTTTATTAATTTCTCTTGCCAATTTGACTCTTTGTCAGCTGTATAAGCACTATCACTTACTCTACTTGACATATGATTATTTTTGGATAAGAACGATTTAACTTCTTTTCTAAATTTTATATATTCTGGTCCTGGATTTAAATCCATACTTCTCTCCAATAATAAATTTGTATTCAGACGATTTTAATATATTGTCCTTACTACAATTAGGAAAGAATTTATTATATAGATGGGCAAGGGGATTAAAATGAAAAAAAATTCTAAAGTATTACTTTTCATGTTTTTTTTCATGTTGTTTAATACTGTTGTTAACGAAAGGATTTTTGCCATGGAAGAGAACGCCTTTTCTTTTACTTTTGAATCAATTGAAGGTCAAGCAATGCCTCTTGAACAATTCAAGGGCAAAGCACTGTTGGTTGTAAATACAGCGTCTCTATGCGGTTTTACACCACAATATGAAGGCCTTCAAAGTTTGTGGAATGATTACAAGGATAAAGGTTTGGTGATAATTGGGGTTCCTTCAAATAATTTTGGGAAACAAGAACCTGAGGGTGAAGAAAAAATAAAGGAATTTTGTGAAACGAAATTTGGAATTGACTTTCCAATGACTACTAAGGAAGATGTGAAAGGTGAGAATGCCCACCCCTTTTACAAATGGGCAAACAACCAATCGGGGAAAAACCCAAAATGGAACTTTTATAAATATCTAATAAGTCCAGATGGTTCTTATTCAGGTATTTATAGCTCAATGACAAAACCAAAATCCGGTAAAATGATAAAAGCGATAGAAAAAATACTTCCATAAAAAATGAAGAGATTATTACTGTTATTACTCCTATCGTCACAAACGAGCTATGCATTCGCAGAGCTTCTTTTGAGTAATGAATGGGCAAGGTTAACTCCAAGCGGTGTGGGTTCTGTTTATGTCACAATTGAGAACAAGAATTCTTTTGATGAAGTTTTGTTGTCAGCCAAAAGTGATTCAGCAAAGATGGCAATGATACATGAAACTGTGCGCGAAAATAATGTGGTAAGAATGAATCACATCATAGGAGGAATAAATATCCCTAAAGGCGAGAGTGCAATTCTTGAGCCCGGTGGATATCATATTATGCTAATAAATATAAATAAGAATCTTTCTCTCGGAGACCGGATAAAAGTAACGTTAATTTTTGAAAAAAGCGGGGAAGTGATATTAAACCCTATTCTTAAACTCAAACCTCCTTTTTAAATAGACCCGCTCATTATAAGAGCGGGCCTCTTTCAAAGAATTTCATTTTTTAGTTAAGCAGCAGTATAACCGAGAATAGCTTTGACTTCGAGAAACTCCTCAAGACCAAATTCTCCCCATTCTCTACCATTTCCTGACTTCTTGTATCCCCCAAAAGGCGCATTAAAATCCATTTGAGCACCATTAACATGGACGTTTCCTGAGCGAATCCTTTCAGCTACTTTTATAGCTTTTTCCTGGCTTCCAGAAACATAACCTGAAAGACCATATTCTGTGTCGTTCGCAATTGCTACGGCATCATCTTCATCTTTATATGGTAGGATAGAAACAACTGGTCCAAAAATTTCTTCTCTTGCAATAGTCATATCATTATTAACGTCTGCAAAAACAGTAGGTTTTATAAAATAACCAGCATTTAAACCTTCGGGCTTACCAGGGCCGCCAGCAACCAAAGTGGCGCCTTCTTCAATCCCTTTTTCAATTAAACCTTGAATTTTATCGAATTGAATTTCACTGACAACCGGTCCTATTCCTCCAGGGGCAACGTCTTCCGGATTGCCAACAACCGTATTTTCAGCTGTTTCTTTTGCGATCGCAATAGCCTCATCTTGTCTGTCCGCTGGAACTAACATACGAGTTGGAGCATTACATGATTGACCAGAATTAGTAAAACAACCACTAACTCCTCCAGCAACAGCCGTTCCGAAATCCGCATCATCAAGTATAATGTTCGCCGATTTACCACCCAACTCTTGTGCGACCCTTTTAACTGTATCAGCTGATGCTCTTGCAACAGCAATACCTGCCCGAGTTGAACCAGTAAATGACATCATATCAATATCTTTATGAGCTGACATAGCCTCTCCTACGGTCGGTCCATCGCCATTAACTAAATTAAAAACACCTGCAGGCACACCTGCCGCATCTAAGATTTCAGTAAATAAAACAGCATTCAGTGGTGCAATTTCGGATGGTTTTAAAACCATGGTGCATCCAGCTGCAAGTGCTGGAGCAACCTTGCATGTAATTTGGTTTATTGGCCAATTCCATGGAGTAATAAAACCACAAACACCTACAGGCTCTTTTCTAATCTTGGTATTACCTTTGTCTTCTTCAAAATCATAATTTTTCAAAATCTCAAGATATGTACCGAGATGACCAGCTCCTGTAGCAGCTTGAGCTGCTTTTGAAAGCCAAAGAGGTGCTCCCATTTCAGAAGAAATTGTTTCAGCAATTTCATCGTATCGTGTTTGATAAACTTCCAAAATTTTACCTAGTAGTTGTAATCTTTCTTCTTTAGAAGTTTGCGAAAAACTAGCAAAGGCATTCTTGGCAGCGGCAACAGCATTATCAACGTCCTGAGCATTTCCTAGAGCTATTCTTCCTATGGCCTCTTCTGTGGCCGGATTAATAACGTCGTAATGCTGTGGATCGGATGGGTCTACCCATTCTCCATTAATATAAAACTTAAGACACTCTTTCATTTGGTCCTCCTTAAAATTCTTGTACAGCATTACAGCACAATCAATAAAAACCAACAATCTCTTTTACATATAATTAAGAAATAATTATATTAAGGCAAACAACCATGGGAAAAACAAATGGCTAAACCTTATCCTAAAGAAGAACACTTAACAGGAAATTTTGCTCCTATTCGAATGGAAAGCAACATCGATGATATAATCATAGAAGGAGAAGTTCCTAAAGAAATAAATGGAAGCTACTACAGAAATGGACCTGATCCAAAGTTTCCACCAAGAGGTGATAATTCTCATTGGTTTGGTGGCGATGGCATGATTCATGCTTTTCACATTAAAGATGGCAGAATTTCTTATTTAAATCGTTGGATGAGAACGGTAAAATGGTTAAAAGAGCACGAAGAACAAACAGCTCTTTGGTCGAGTGGTATGGATGTAATGAACAATGACCCGTTAGTATCAAATATTATAACTGACGGATTAGCAAATACCGCAGTTGTTTCTCATGCAGGGAAACTATTGGCTCTCGAGGAAGCGCATGCACCTTTTGAGTTTGATCCATTTACCTTAGAGTCTTTTGGCTCACATACTTTTAATAATACTCTCGAAGGTCCAATGACCGCTCATCCAAAAGTTGATCCAATAACGGGAGAATTACTATTCATTGGATATATGGCTGATGGCTTTTTCTCCGATACAATTAGATATACGGCTGTCTCTAAAGATGGAAAGATAACCAAGTCTGAGCTTATTAAGGCTCCATTTCCATCTATGGTCCACGACTTCTTTGCAACTCAAAATTATGTAATAATACCAGTCTTTCCTTTAACGGGTGATTTTGAACGAGCTTTAAATGGTGGTCCACCTTTTGCTTGGGAACCAGAAAAAGGGAGTCATATTTGTATTCTTCCTAGGGATGGTACAGCAGAAGATGCGAAATGGATTGAAGCTGATCCTTCTTTTGTATTCCACTATATGAATGCTTACGAGGAAAACGGTTCTATAATTTGTGATTTAATGGAATTCGGAGTGCCTCCTCTTTTTCCTCATGC
>CAJWUE010000094.1:0-5132 GCA_913047775.1 uncultured Rhodobiaceae bacterium | reverse complement strand
AACATCGAGGATGTAATTTATATTTATATACTTCACGATCTAAAATTAATTTATACGCTGCTGCCTCCGTTTGCTTGTTTCCTGAATTAAATTCATCTAGAAACAATAACCACCCATCGTAACCATCTGGTACTGTATCCCCTTCAATTGGAAAGTATTCTGGTATATTAAAGGTCATTCGCCCATTAGTTACTCCTGGGTAACCTTGCATATCTACAGGCTCACACTGAGATACCCGAAAATCAATTACTTTGAGTTTAAATAACTCGGCAATAGTACGAATGATATCGGACTTTCCCATTCCTGGACTAGAAGCTACCATTGGGGTGAGACCTGCTTTGAAGTCTTCAATTAAAGCTTCTTGCAGTTCTACTGCATTTACTTCAAACATTAATTATCCTCCAATAGGTTAGTGGTTAATCGTACTTTAAGGAAATCAGGTACATCAGGGTTTTCTACTTTAGGTTTGGCTTTTCTCGGAATTCTAACTGGTTCAGTTGGTAAGTATTTATGAAATACTTCTGGCCAGATCTTTTTTAATTGTAAAGATCCTTTATTTTTACCAGTTGTTTCGTCTACAGTAACCTCAAATGCGGGTAAGTTATCACCATCTTCTTCAGCAAAAAGCTGTTTAGGTCTAGATCCAGAGCCTATAGAAGCTATAAAATCAGCTTTTCCTAATAAATAAACAAAAAGAAGCGACTTTACCAGAGATAAAAAATTCTATTACTTTGATAATCTTCTTTATGCTCTTAATCATTTAATCGAGCATGATAGTGCTGTAAAATCCTTACCCCCTTAAAAAAAATGATTAGACGTCCTAAAAAAACTGGTTTGTATGACCCTTATTATGAAAAAGATTCTTGTGGTGTTGGTATGGTTGCCAATATCAAAAGGATTCCTTCAAGGGAAATTATGGAAGATGCTTATTTAGTAAATTCCAGAATGGATCATAGGGGTGGGTGTGGATTTGAAGAAAATACCGGTGATGGTGCTGGAATTCTAGTGGCTCTTCCTCATAAGTTCTTTAAAAAATTGTCTAAAGAGATAGGAATTAAACTATCCGAAAAGGGTACATATGCCGTTGGAAATATTTTTTTCCCTCAAGATGATAAAGAAAGAGATTTTTGTAAGAGAGAAATTGAAAAAACAGTTGATTTAGAAAACCAAACATTCTTGGGATGGAGAACTGTCCCAACCGATTCAAAAAAAGCTGATGTAGGTCCAGCAGCTAAGCTCTCTCAACCAGTTATAGAGCAATTATTTGTGGGATCTTCTGATGGAATTGATCAAGAAGAATTTGAAAGAAAACTTTATCTTATTAGAAAACAATTTAGCCATAATTTAAGAACCAACAAAAAACTAACTCAAGCTAATCTATTATTTGCTTGTAGTCTTTCATCCAAAGTCATCGTTTACAAAGGCATGTTAACCCCTTCACAACTTTTTCCATTCTTTCCAGATTTAGAGCAACAAAGCTTTGAAACTCATTTGGCTATGGTCCATTCAAGATTCAGCACTAATACCTTTCCTTCATGGGACAGAGCTCAACCAAATAGATACATGTGCCACAACGGTGAAATAAATACATTAAAAGGCAATGTTAACTTAATTAGCGCAAGGCAAGGAGTAGCACAAAGCGATCTATTTGGAGAAAAGCTTAAAGACCTGTTCCCTATAGCAGAACCCGATAGTTCAGATTCTGGCAATTTTGACAACATCCTTGAATTTTTAATGCTAACAGGAAGAACCTTGCAGGAGTCAATAATGATGATGATTCCTGAAGCTTGGCAATCCAATGACATCATGGATAAGGATAAAAGAGCTTTTTATGAATACTCTTCTTCACTGATGGAACCTTGGGATGGCCCTGCATCGATTGTTTTCACCGACGGTAATTATATAGGTGCTGTACTTGATAGAAATGGACTGCGTCCCAGTAGATATTACGTGACTAAGGATAACAAAGTAATCATGGCTTCAGAAGTTGGAGTTCTGCCAGTCGATCCAAAAAATGTGCTGATGAAAGGAAGGCTTCAGCCAGGAAAAATGTTTCTTATAGATTTTGAAGAAGGAAGGATGGTTCCAGATGAAGAAATAAAGGAAAAAATTTATAAGGCAAATCCTTACAAAAAATGGACCAAGGAGCAAATAGTGGCTCTTGAAGAAATTACTGATAAGGAAGTTTCTAAGCCAAAGTTATCCGATGACCTGATCTCAAGAATGCAAGCTTTTGGTTATACAGTAGAGACCATGCAATTTATGCTCTTACCAATAGTTCGAGAGTTGAGAGATCCATTAGGATCAATGGGGAATGATGCGGCGCTCGCATGTCTTTCTGATAAGCCAAGGCTAATTTTTGATTACTTCAAACAACTGTTTGCACAAGTGACTAATCCGGCCATAGATTCTATTCGCGAAGAGGTCATCATGTCTTTGGAATGTCTAATAGGTCCTGAAGGAAACCTTCTATCTAGATTACCTGAGAACGCACACAGATTAAGAGTAAAAAATCCAATTATTTCAGATGCCGAGTTAGCAAGTATTCAAAATATGGATTCTCATGGATGGAGAACTAAAACCATAGATATCACTTATCAAAAAGGAAATGGAGATAAAAAAAATATGCTTGCAGCTCTGGATAGAATCTGTAAAGAGTCTGAAGAAGCAATTGAACAAGGCTTCTCTTTTATCATCCTATCCGATAAAAACTTAGGGCTAAATAATATCGCCTTAAGCTCTCTATTAGCTTGCTCTACAGTTCATCACCACTTAATAAGAAAAGAGAAGAGAACTAGAATCGGGATTATCATCGAAACAGGAGAAGCTCGAGAGGTTCATCACCACTGTTTGCTGATAGGATATGGAGCTGATGCCATTAACCCTTACTTAGCTTATGAATCTCTGTGGCAAGCTAGGCAGGACGGTCTTCTTGGCCAGATATCATTTAATGAAATGGTTAAGGCGTATAAAAAAGGAGTGTCTAAAGGAATTCTCAAAGTTATGGCCAAGATGGGAATTTCAACTTTGCAATCTTATAAAGGTGCACAAATATTTGAAGCAGTAGGACTTGCTGACGAAATCATAGAAAAATGCTTTCCAGGAACAGCAAGTCGTGTCCAAGGTGTGAACTTTGATATCTTAGTAAATGAGGTAGAGAGAAGACATGAATTAGGATTCCCTAAAAATAATCCCAATAATGTTGAAGTTCTTCCTAACCCAGGTGATTTTCATTGGAGACAAGGAGGGGATTCTCATATGTGGGACCCTGAAACTATCTCAGATCTTCAACAAGCTGCTAGAAATAATAATGAAGACTCTTATTGGAAATTTTCCAATTACGCAAATGAACAAACCACTAAAGACAGTACCTTAAGGGGCTTATTGAAGTTCAAGTATTCTAAAAAACCTCTAGATTTAGATGAAGTTGAACCTGAAAAGGAAATAGTAAAACGTTTTGCAACTGGAGCGATGAGTTTGGGCTCTATCTCTACTGAGGCTCATGAATCTCTTGCTATAGCAATGAATAAATTAGGTGGTAAATCCAATACCGGAGAAGGTGGAGAAGACCCAATAAGGTTCAAACCACTAGAGGATGGAGTTTCTAAACGATCGGCAATTAAACAGGTAGCTTCTGGAAGATTTGGGGTCACTATGTGGTATCTAACTAATTCAGACGAACTCCAAATTAAAATCGCCCAAGGAGCAAAGCCCGGAGAAGGTGGAGAATTACCAGGTAGAAAAGTAGACGAGTACATTGCAAAGATTAGGCACTCAACTCCGGGTGTAGGATTAATCAGCCCTCCTCCACACCATGATATTTACTCTATAGAAGATATTGCTCAACTCATTCACGATTTAAAAAATGCTAATAGAGAAGCCAGAATAAGTGTGAAATTAGTTTCTGAAATAGGTGTAGGGACTATCGCAGCCGGTGTTGTGAAAGCAAAAACTGACCATTTGGTTATTGCTGGTCATGATGGTGGAACTGGAGCTTCACCATTAACTTCTATTAAACATGCTGGCTTACCTTGGGAATTAGGCATAGCTGAAACTCATCAAACATTAGTAATGAATAACCTACGATCAAGAGTGGTTCTTCAAACTGACGGGCAGATTAAAACGGGTAGAGACGTAGCAATAGCTGCATTGCTTGGTGCTGAGGAATATGGATTTGCTACTGCTCCGTTGATTACTCTGGGCTGCATTATGATGCGTAAATGCCATTTAAATACTTGCCCCGTAGGAATCGCAACTCAAGATAAAGAGTTAAGAAAGAAATTTAAAGGAGACCCTGAGCACGTAATCAATTATCTATTCATGGTGGCCAAAGAATTAAGGGCGATTATGGCTCAACTTGGATTCAGAACTGTCAATGAAATGATAGGGAGAGTTGATTGTCTTGAAGTTGATAAGGCAATAGATCACTGGAAAAGAGAAGGCTTAGACTTTTCAAGCATTCTTCATCCAGCAGAAATAATTTTTGAAGGCACAGAAGTCTTCCACACTCAAGACCAAGACCATGGGTTAGATAAAGCTTTGGATCATGAATTGATTAAGCAAACTAAAAAAGCCATTCAAAAAGCAGAAAAGGTAACCATTGAACTTCCAGTAAAAAATACAAATCGAGTTGTTGGCACCATACTCTCTAATGAAGTCTCCAAAGTCTGGGAAGAAAAAGGACTACCTGATGACACCATAAACTTAAAACTGAATGGTTCAGCTGGTCAAAGCTTAGCTGCTTGGTTGGCGAAAGGAATCACCATAACTTTGGAAGGCGATGCCAATGACTATGTAGGGAAGGGACTTTCAGGTGGCAAGCTAATTATTTACCCGCCCAAAGCAAGTAGCTTCAAATCAGAAGAAAACATTCTTATCGGCAATGTTGCTTTATACGGAGCAACTGGAGGCGAGGCATATTTTAGAGGCGTAGCTGCTGAGAGATTCTGTGTGAGGAATAGTGGTGCCAAAGTAGTAATAGAAGGAATTGGAGATCATGGTTGTGAGTATATGACTGGAGGCCGAGCGGTGATCTTGGGTCCAGTAGGAAGGAATTTTGGAGCAGGTATGAGTGGCGGCATAGCTTATGTCTACGATCCTGAAGACAAGTTAGAACAGCTGTCTAACCTTGA
>CAJWUE010000093.1:0-5137 GCA_913047775.1 uncultured Rhodobiaceae bacterium | reverse complement strand
TCTTTTCAGTTACCATTAATAATTATTGAAGTGAAGGGTATAAAACTAGCAATTAATACTATAATTTGAATATTAATTAATCTTTAAGAGGACTAAGTCATGATTAAGATTGTAATGCCAATGAAACGAAGACCAGGAATGTCAGTTGAAGAGTTTCGGGAATATTATGAAAACCATCACAGATTGATTGGAGAAAAATATCTTCGTGGATATGCTAGCAAATATCTGAGACGATTTACCAACCCCACACCGGATCGAGAAGGAAATTTAACCGATCCTGAATTCGATGTCTTTCTAGAGATATGGTATCCGGATATGGAAACCATGCAATCTTGTAGTGAAAAGCTAAGTGAGCCAGAGGCAAATAAAGAGATTTATACGGATGAAGAAAAGCTTTTTGATACTAATACAAAGAATATGAGATCTTATATTCTTGATGAATTTGAGTCCGATATATAGAGGGAGTTAATGAGGTGAGAGATGAGAGATATTAAAGATAGAGTTATATTAATTACAGGTGCAAGTTCTGGTTTTGGCATGGTAACGGCCAAAATGTGTGTAGATCTGGGAGCAAAAGTAATTTTGGGTGCCCGCAGACAAGACAGACTTGAAGAATTGTGTGCTAGTCTCGGAAGTCAAAATGCAATCTTTAAAACATCAGATGTTACAAACAAGAAAGAGGTCCATGATCTAGCAAATCACGGCATTTCAACTTTTGGTCATATTGATGCCCTTGTCAATAATGCCGGTGTTATGCCCTTGTCTTTATTGGAAAAAGGTAGAACTGATGAATGGGATCAGATGATTGATGTCAATATCAAAGGTGTCCTTTATGGTATTGATGCCGTTTATTCGCATATGTTAGAGAGAGGAAATGGTCAAATTATTAACGTTTCATCTGTAGCAGGAAAAAGAGTCATGCCGGGAAGCGCTGTTTATTCTGGCACCAAGTTTGCCGTAAGCGCAATTTCTGAAGGTCTAAGAATGGAAAGTGCGGGTAAATTGCAAGTGACATGCATTTATCCGGGCGCATTTCAGACGGAATTAGGAAGTTCAATTAAAGATGAATCCATGTTGGAGTTTCTTATGAAGGGAAATCTTGCAGCTGTGGCCCAGCCTGCAGAGAGGATTGCAGAGGCTATTATTTATGCTTTGCAGCAGGATCCTGGAGTAGCCGTAAATGAAATAGTTGTACGCCCTACGGCTCAAGGCGCCTAGATTTTCCCTTTTTTATTATTATATACAATTTTTAGTTGCATTTTATGGGCTTCTATCATTAAATGTCTTTACATTTTGAGAGAGGGGTTACCCCCTGCCAACCTGCATACCGTGCGAAGGTGGTTATACAATGTGGCTTTGTAAGCAAAAAAACGGTCCGTTTATAAATCTCAAAATGTAAAAAGCTAAACGAAAGTTTAGTGTGGTTATGGTTTGCTCGCCAAAGAGCAGGGTATTTGATTTTCAGATTGTGCACCCAAGGGTTTTCTGAAAGCACTAAAGAGAGGATAAAATGAAAAAATTTTTTATTAATATTAGATACTTTATTGTACCAGTTTTGTGTTCTGTTACGATATTAGGTCTCATTGTCGGCGGACCTTTTGTTTGGACGGGGGCTGTTTTATTCTTGGTTGGCATTACCATAGACACTCTGGTGATCAAATTCCATACTAAAGGTGCTGGAGTTGATGAAAATGGAAAGTCCTATGGAATAAAAGAGTTACAAAATCTAGTAATGTATTTTATGTTACCAGTCTTCATAATCTTACAAGTTGCATTAGCGTGGAGAGTTTATCAGTACACAAATGGAGCTGATTTCGGGCTTGTTACGTTGTTTGGTTGGTTACCTGTTCAAACAGGTATTACAGGTCTTGAATTGTACGGAGCTACTTTGTCAGCAGGTGCATTTGCAGGACTTGGAATAATTTATGGTCATGAATTATCTCATACTAAAGATATAGGTTGGCCTATTTCAAGATTGATGATGGGGTTGAGTGGTGCAGCACATTTTTGTTATGCGCATGTCTACAACCATCATTTAGAACTTGCCCATGAAAATGATCCAGCCACCTCTCCTAGGGGCAGAAGTCTTTACAAGCATTTTTGGTTATCACATATGGGACAGTCAAAATTTTCTTATGATTTGGAACGAGAAAAACTTGAGAAACAAGGGAAATCATTTTTCTCATTAGATAACAAATGGATCACAGGTTATATAATCAGCCTCCCAACTATAATTTTGTTTGTGTGGGCAGGTGGTATAGTTGGGGTTGCTTGCATGTTCTTTCTCTGGACTGTTTCTAACTTTGAACTGGAAGCTCTTAACTATATGGAGCATTTTGGGTTAGTTCGGGAAAAAGATAAACCTATTGAACACCGTCATTCTTGGGATAATGATACGGCTTTTACGAGCTGGTTTTTCATAGAAATTGGCCGTCAATGTGATCATCATGTTCGTGGAGAAACACATTTTTGGGAATTGGAAGATGTTGGAGGACCCAATCCTGGGTGGGGTTACTTTACTGGATTTACTTTAGCTCTTGTGCCACCTTTATGGCATGCTTTAATTAAGAAAAAGCTTGATCATTGGGATAATACTTTTGCAAATGATGCCGAGCGTGAAATTGCAACGAAGATTAACAAACAAGCTAGTTATGCTTAGTAAATATTGATTAAAGTCTTAGTTTATTTTACTAAGGCTTTATAAAAAGGAGAAAATTATGTCTGATAGTCTTTATGAAAGGATTGGTGGCCCCGATTCAATTAAGGAAATTGCCACGTCATTGTTTAAGAATCATACTTCAAATCCAACGGTTAATAATCGTTATGTTAATAGTGACCCTGATGAAGTTATAAGATTAGTAACCGAGTTTATGTGTAGCGGGTTTGGAGGGCCTGAAGAATATACGGGTAAAGATATGATAACTGCACATACGAGTATGAATATTTCCGAAGAGGAATTCAATGCGGTTATTGATGATATGATGGCTGCTTTGGATGAAAACAATATTGGTCAGGGTATAAAAGACGAAATATTGGCTATCTTATGGTCTCTTAGAACTGAAGTTATTAAACTTTAAGTTTATTATTGCTGGTCAGATTAAGTCATGTTTGAAAATGTGCTTAATTTTTTTATAAAAAAAGATAAGCATTTTGTGGCAAACATTGTAAATGCCAATAAAACTTTGAAAGTAAGACGAGGAGAGAAATTACTTACAGCCGCTTTGGAGAATGGCATTAAGTGGCCGCATTATTGCCGGGTCGGAAGTTGTGGGACATGTAGATGTAAATTGTTAGAGGGAAAAATTAGACCACTTACAGATTTTGGATATGTGTTGGGTGCTGAACAATTAAAGGAAGGATATATTCTTGCTTGTCAATCGATCCTTAAGTCCGAAATCAAAGTAGAACTGAATTTTAAGCAAAAGAGAATTAGGAGGACAAAAATATGAGCTCTTTAAAAGCATTTTTGGTAATGGGTGTATGGACTATCGCAGTTCTTGTTGGGTTATATTTGATCGGGGCACATTTAAATTACCGCGATCCTATATGGGCAATCGGAATAGCGGTCGCTCTTTTGATAACACATATGGTAAACATGTCGCTTTACTTCAGGATAACTGGAAATAAACCATATTTATGGTTTAAATGACACCTGCAGAATAAAATTTTAGGTTTGGAAGTCGTGATATTTATTTTTCCCTAAAACCATGGCGTTCCGTAAAACGATTATCCCTCGCAAGCTGATGTTCAAGATCAGGGTTGTTTCCGACCCACACACATAATTGTGGATCGGCCTCACGAATTTCTCCTGTAATATGCCGACCTTCAGTGGTAAATATACCGAATTTTTTACCTTTGGAAACACGGATATTACCATCCTTATTCATTTCATATAAAGTTTCTGGGTCAAATGGGTGTGTAACGGAGGGCATTATTCGCCAACCCATTCAGTTAACTTGTGATGTAACCAACGAACTTTTCCCTCCTGGTAACCAGAAAGTACAATTCCCGATTTGTAAGTAGATTCCAAACCAAGTTGCACTTTTGGCATATTAAATGCATCTTGATCGAAGACTTTACCCAGAAAACCTAATGCACTAGACCATTTCTCATGTTCTTTTAACCAATGAATAGGTGCGGCCGGTGGTCTTTCTCCCTGAAATGGCGAAAGCATAATACATTCCATAATTGCTGATCGGTGATCGTTACCATTGGGTCTGAATCTATAAACTATTTTATTAAATGCACCCCACGGATGAAAATTTGGAAACAAGGTATAATCGAGGCTATCTAACATTTCAGCATCACAGTATTCATCAACTTTACTTCCTGCGTTAGGTCTTAAATCCTCCCTGCTACTATTCGCCATAAACTCTCGAGGACTCATGCCTTCTGGTAATTCTGGAACTTGGGCTTCCGGTGGCAGATCCATCATGGTACGCATCATATCTTTATCAGAAAGTTCGTAATCTAAAAGAGGACTAGGTGTCATTGATGGTGTAATAACTCGGGCACAATTATCCCAAACATCAATCTGACTATTAACACACCCCAAACTTCGTAAAATTTGTGGATGAGTTCCGCTGACATGATAGGCCTCGCAGAAAGCTTCCTGTGCAATTTTCCAGTTACAAGGCATGATTTTTGCAACATGTGCTTGTTTATATAACTTTTCTGGTTCCCAACGTTCAAACTGAGTTTTCATATCCTTAATGAAATCTTCAAAGGGTTCACATTGCTGGTCAGGATTAATAAATACGAAACCTCCCCAGATAGCGATTGGCAGTTCTGGTAAAGAAAATTTTTCTTTATCTATCTGAGGGAAATCCCAATCTGCAGGTATATCCTTCAAGGACCCATCAAGATGCCAACAAAATCCATGGAAAGCGCATCGTAGTTCAGAGGCGTGACCATCAAACTCTTTGAGCATCCGACCACGGTGAAGGCATGAATTGGGATAAGCTTTAATTTTACCAGTCTCTGCACGAAGAATGAGAAATGAAATTCCAGCAATATCATAACGATAATGGTCACCTGGTTCAGGAATATCTTCTTCCCTACATACAAATTGCCAGATTTTTTTCCACATTCTTTCAACTTCTTTGTCATGCCAGTCTTTGGAAATATAACGGTCTAC
>CAJWUE010000092.1:0-5389 GCA_913047775.1 uncultured Rhodobiaceae bacterium | reverse complement strand
AAAACGCGGTGTCATATGGAATGTGATTGTAAACAGCGGTAATTTTGAAACCATATTAAACCAAGTTTTAGATACACACATATTATTCAACCCTTTATCTCATGAATGCTATAGAATCAACTGAACATTATAAAAACCGCATCAAGGCTGAACTAAAAAACACATTAACCAAAACCGCCTTATCTTCTGGAAACAAAAAAACCGGCAAGGTTAGAGATCAGTATGAGCTTGATAACAAGATCGTACTGATCACTACAGATCGCCAAAGTGCTTTTGACCGCGTACTTGCATCCATCCCATTCAAAGGACAAGTACTAAACCTTACCAGCGCTTGGTGGTTTGAACAGACCAAGGATATTATCTCTAATCATGTAATTGAAATCCCTGATCCTAATGTAACTATAGCAAAAAAATGTGAGGTGTTTCCTATCGAATTTGTAGTTAGGGGATATATCACTGGTAGTACCAGCACATCGCTTTGGACTGTATATAATAATGGCGACCGGGAATACTGTGGGAATACACTCCAAGAAGGTTTGGTTAAAAACCAAAAACTAGACACCAATATGCTCACCCCCACAACCAAGGAAGAGCATCACGACCGTCCAATCTCTCCTGATGAAATCATAAGCGAGGGATGGATGACTCAAGCAGATTGGAATTATTGTAGCCAAAGAGCTCTGAAGTTATTTGCTTTTGGGCAGGCAAAGGCAATACAGAACGGCATGATTCTTGTGGATACAAAATATGAAATGGGGAAAGATAAGGATGGAATAATTAGGCTTATTGATGAAATCCACACACCTGATTCCAGCCGCTATTGGATTTCGAGCACCTATGAAGAGCGCATGTCTGCCGGCCAGGAACCACAAAACATTGATAAGGAATTTTTACGTCTTTGGTTCGTTGATAATTGTGATCCATACAATGATGAAACTTTACCCGAAGCTCCAGAAGAATTGGTGGCTGAATTGTCAAGTCGTTATATCTATTTATATGAAACTATTGTTGGCAAATCTTTTCCATTTCCTGATGCTGGGAAGCCTGTTCAAGAAAGAATTAATGAAAACCTAGAGGGGCTTTTATGAAAGCAGTAATTATAATGGGTTCAACATCAGATGAGCCTCATGCAAAAAAAATTACAGATAACTTGGATGAATATGGTATTTCTTGGGAGCAACATGCCGCATCTGCCCACAAACAACCATTAAAAGTATTAGAGATTCTTGAAGCGAATAAAGATAGTAAAGAGATTATTTATATAACTATTGCTGGGCGGTCTAATGCTTTGTCTGGATTTGTTGCTGCCAATTCAGAATTCCCCACATTAGGTTGTCCGCCTTTTTCTGATAAATCAGATATGTTAATCAATATCCATTCTACGTTACAGATGCCAAGCAACACCCCAGTGCTTACTGTGATTGATCCTGGCAATTGCGCTTTGGCGGTTAAACGAATCTTTGGTGTCTAGTCGACTAACAGCTATTTCTCCAATAGACGGGCGCTATGCCAGTAGCGTTGGAAATTTATCCGCCTACTTTTCTGAAACTGCTCTTATGACATATCGGCTAAAAGTCGAAATCGAATATCTAATTGCTCTTGCTAATGAAAAAGGCATAAAAGAACTGGCTCCTTTTTCTGGCAGTCAAAAATCTCATTTACGAAAATTATATCAAAATTTTAATTCTGCTTGCGCAAAACAAGTGAAAGCCATAGAAACCACAACCAATCATGATGTAAAAGCAATTGAATATTATATTCGGGGAAAGGTTAAAAAATCTTTACACCCATGGATCCATTTTGGGCTTACATCTGAAGATATAAACAATCTCTCTTATTCACTTATGTGGCAAGACGGATTAAAAAGGGCATACGTCCCGGCACTTCAATCAGTTAATAATTTATTAAAAAGGTTTGCCAAAAAATATAAACACACTTCTATGTTAGCGCTTACCCACGGACAGCCGGCAACACCAACAACTTTTGGGAAGGAGGTTGCTGTTTTTTACGTGCGCCTGGAGAGACAAATCCAACAAGTCAAATCCAACATGTTATTAGGAAAATTCGGGGGTGCCACTGGAACATGGTCCGCTCAAATGGCCGCTTATCCCAAGGTAAACTGGATACGATTTTCATCCCGCTTTGTTAAACTAATTGGCCTTAAGCCCAACATAATAACAACTCAAGTTGAACCTCACGATTCATTAGTAGAAAGTTATCACCAGGTTATTCGCGTCAATTCTATTCTTACTGATCTTTGTCGTGATATGTGGTCTTATATAAGTCGGGGAATCATTGGACAGAAACATATAAAAGGAGAGGTTGGGTCGTCTACCATGCCTCATAAAATAAACCCTATTCAATTTGAAAATGCAGAGGGTAATCTGGGAATCTCAAATGCGCTGTTAAATCACCTTTCAACAAAATTACCGGTTTCCCGAATGCAGCGTGATTTAACCGATTCTACTACTTTGCGCAATCAGGGCGTGGCTTTAGGTCATGCCTATCTATCCCTGCAAAATATACTAAAAGGTTTAAAAAGAGCCACCATTAACGCTGTCCAAATTTCTTCTGAATTGAATAATCACTGGGAAGTCTTGGCAGAAGGTGTACAAACAATCCTTCGCAAGACGGGAAAAACAGATGCATACGAACAATTAAAAAAGATAACGCGGGGTCAAAAATTCGATCATGAGGCTTTCACTGCATTCCTTGCTGGTCTTAACATTCCAGATGACGATAAACAATCTCTGCTGAATTTGACACCCGAGAATTATATTGGCTTAGCTCCTAAACTAGTAGAGATGATATAATGTGTGGCGTGGTTGGCATTCTTTCTACTCAGAAACAGGTGGCGGGTGAATTATATGAGAGCCTGATTCACTTACAGCACCGTGGTCAAGATGCCGCTGGAATGATGACCTATAACAAACGGTTCCATGAAAAAAAGGGGACTGGGTACATCCGTGACATTTTTGATGAACGAAACATGGCGCGCTTACAAGGTCGGGTTGGGATTGGGCACACACGCTATCCTACCGTTGGAGGTTTCAGCATTGAAGAGGCGCAACCAGTTATGACTCATGTTCCATATGGCATTTCCATGGCTCATAACGGGAACCTGGTTAATTATAATACCCTTGTTAACGAAGTATACGAACAAAATCATCGGCTTATTAATTCATCTGTTGATATTGAAGTTATTCTACACATTTTCGCCCATGCATTAGATCATCCCAAATCAGATACTAAAAATCTTAGTTTTTTTGACCAAATTTGTCAGGCTGTTGACACGGTTTTTCATCGGGCCAGCGGTGCTTATTCTGTTATTGGAACTATCATGAACAAGGGTATGGTTGTTTTTCGTGACCCCCATGGAATACGGCCTCTAGTCAAGGGAATTCGACAAAACGAGGACGGTACAACAGATCACATTTTTGCTTCTGAAACAACGATGTTTTATGCCCTTGGTTTTGAATTAGATGGAAATGTTGCTCCGGGAGAGGTTATCTACATTGAAGAAAACGGCACTGTTCACAGTCGCATATTAACAAAGGAACAGTTTACTCCCTGTATATTCGAATATGTTTATTTTGCCCGACCCGATTCTATCCAAAATGAAATTAGTGTATACCGATCCCGTCTTCGCATGGGTCAAAACCTTGCAAAACGCTGGAAAGAAGAATATCCCGATATCACCCCCGATATTGTTATTCCAGCACCATCCACAGCAAATACCGCCGCATTAAGTTTTGCCCATGAACTAGGAGTGCGTTTTTCAGAAGGACTTTATAAAAATCCGTTTATTGGTAGAACCTTTATTATGCCGGGACAGGAAATTCGTAAAAAATCTGTTCGGTATAAACTAGTCCCCCAGGAATTTGAGATCCGCGATAAAACAGTTCTTATTGTAGATGATAGTATTGTCCGCGGCAACACAAGCAAAGAAATTGTTCGCATGGTGCGGGAATTTGGTGCCAAAAAAGTATTCTTTGTTTCTGCTTGCCCACCAGTAAAATTTCCGTGTTTTTATGGTGTTGATATGCCCACGCGCGGAGAATTGGCCGCTGCACAGCGTAGCGTTTCTGAAATAGAAAAATATATGGGTGTAGACATTTTAATGTACCAAAAGATTGATGATCTTGTCGAAGCCGTTACGCGCAGGGGGGAACATAATATTGACCGTCCCTGTATGGCCTGTCTAAATGGTCAATACGTTACTGGAGACATTGATGAACAGACCATGGGCAGCATAGAACAGCAGCGCAACCATGAACGGTCCAAACAAAAATGAATGTTCTTTTGGTTGGCTCCGGGGCCCGAGAGCACACCATTGCCCGTGCGCTAAACAACTCACCACAAGAAAAAAACATTTTTTGTCTCGGATCCAACATGAACCCCGGTATTGCGGAGCTGTGTACAGAAATCAAGATCGATGATATTAATGACCCAAAACTTGTTTCTCGTT
Source organism: uncultured Rhodobiaceae bacterium (assembly GCA_913047775.1). Classification (GTDB taxonomy): domain Bacteria; phylum Pseudomonadota; class Alphaproteobacteria; order MED-G09; family MED-G09. The sequence continues at coordinate 921 of CAJWUE010000092.1, read as the reverse complement.
ATGCTTTAAAAATTGGTGCTACGCTTGCAATTGTTGGCCCTGAAAATCCATTAGCGGTGGGCGTTGCTGATGCTCTTTGGTCCATCGGTATAAAAGTCGTCGGCCCCAAAAAAAATCTAGCTCAAATCGAAAGTTCAAAGTCTTTCGCCCGCGACCTTCTAACCGAATACAGCATTCCAGGATGTCCCGAATACCGAACTTTCTCATCAATGGATGGCGTGTTATCATACTTACAAGCTCTCGACGAAAATTATGTGGTAAAATATGATGGCTTAGCTGGCGGTAAGGGCGTTAAAGTAGCAGGAGATCACCTTAATTCACATAACGAGGCAAAAGAATACTGCCAATCTTTGGTAGATCGGGGCGGAAAATTTATCATTGAAGAAAAACTTATTGGTCAGGAGTTTTCCCTTATGAGCTTTTCCGATGGAACCGATCTAAAACATATGCCTGCTGTCCAAGACCACAAGCGCGCTTACGAAGGGGATACGGGTCCTAACACCGGAGGGATGGGAACTTATTCAGATGCAAATCATTCTCTTCCGTTTTTAAAGGAAGAAGACATTGAGACAGCTCACAACATTAATGTTGCCACGGCTAATGCCTTGAAAGATAAATTTGGCGAAGGGTACAAGGGGGTGCTTTATGGTGGGTTTATTGCCACAGCAAGCGGCGTAAAGCTAATTGAATATAATGCGCGGCTTGGCGATCCAGAGGCCATGAATGTCTTGCCGTTGCTTGATTCGTGTTTTATCGATATCTGCAACGGAATTGTTGATGGTAATTTGAGTAGTGTAGATGTACAGTTTAAAGCTAAGGCCACCGTTTGTAAATACGCTGTTCCTAGGGGCTATCCCGACAAGCCTATCCGTGGGGTGCCTATAGAAATCTCCGGCGTCCAAAACCCAGAACAATTATTTT
>CAJWUE010000091.1:0-5422 GCA_913047775.1 uncultured Rhodobiaceae bacterium | reverse complement strand
CAATCTTCCCACTTCCTTGTAAAACAAATCGGTGGAGCAGTTAGTCCCTTTGTCTTTATGAACCAGGTAAAGGTATTAGTAAGGATGCATCTAAACTCTAGAACATTTATTTTGAGCTAAATTATGACTTAGAATGTATTACTAAAATTAACAAGCTTGACAGAAGTAAATTTTGTGATAAAATTTGCACTGAATTCTAATTCAGTTCAGAGCCTGAGGCCAGAGGAGCTTAAATATTTATAGCTACAATAACTTTAAGTATAGGCTAATATTAAAAGCTTCTGTTAGGAGGAGATTAAGGCAATATACTTTAGAATTTTTTTTAGGATGACCACTCTTCATTCTTTTATTGAATTAAAAGATAAAGATCCTTTTAGAATGCCGAATTAGCCCATGTCGGGCTAGCAACATTAAATTTAATGTTGATCAATTAAAAGACCTACTTGTGGATAGGTTTTTATTAAATTTAAAATACAAAGGAGAATTACTATGTTTGCAAAAATAAAAAAAACCGCATTATTCGCTATTATGGGGATAATGGCAATTGCACCTGCTAATTTGGTTATTGCGGGTGGAAAGGTTGTACTTTATAGCGCACATAAGCAGGCCATCATTGACGCTATGATACCCCGATTTGAAGCCAAAACCGGGATAAAAGCCGAAGTGATAAAAGCCGGGTCTGGAGATATCATCAATCGTGCCGATGCCGAGCGCAATAATCCACAGGCAGATGTAATATGGTCTATCGGTGGTGAACAACTAGAGGCAAGTTCAGATATACTTGCTAATTATATTCCTGCTGGTTATGACAATATCGAACAGGCTTTCAAAGTAGGAACAAATTGGTTGCCTTACACAGCAATTGTTAATGTGTTCATCGTGAATAAAAATCTATTAAAACCTTCTCAGTATCCACGCACTTGGTGGGATTTGGCACGGCCGGATTTTAAGGGCAGAATATCCTCAGCTCGGGCTGACAAATCAGGTTCATCATACATGCAGCTAGCCACTGTGCTTACAATTTATGGTGACAAAGGGTGGGATGTTTACAAACCGATTCTACAGAACTTTGTGCTCTCTGGCAGTTCTAGTGCCGTACCGAGGTTTGTGAATGACGGTGAAGCAGCTGTTGGAGTTACTCTGGAAGACAATGCCTATAAGTATGTTGAAGGTGGCGGACCTGTTGAGATAGTCTATCCCGAGGACGGTACAGTGGCGGCTCCAGACGGTATAGCCCTTGTGAAAAATGGTCCCAACTCGGAAAACGGAAAACGCTTCATCGATTGGGCGCTTTCTAAGGAAACCCAGGAATTCCTCGTTCATGAAATGGGCCGCCGCCCAATCCGGAAAGACGTATCTGCAAGCGGTGATCTTCCTCCTCTTTCTTCATTCAAAGTGGTTCCTTATGATTTTTCTTGGTCAGCAGGTAATAAGGATTTATTCCGCAGGAAGTGGAACGACATTTTGATAGGTGAATAACTTATTGAGTTACTCTCCCCCTCCAAATATGCCCTTAAGTTTTACTTGGTGAGCCTGGCAATTTAGGCCAGCCACCAAGTATTTTTCTGAGGCTTATTGCCCCCTTTTCAGCAACATAGCAGGATGTCAACTGTCCAACTGAACAATCTTAACAAAAAATATTCGGACGTTGAGGCTCTAAAACAATTCAGCCTGGAAATTCAATCCGGTGAACTCTTCACTCTTTTGGGACCTAGCGGTTGCGGAAAAACCACCCTACTTCGCACTATTGCCGGTTTCAATCGTCAAGACAGTGGGACTATCAACATAGACGGTATAGGGATCGATAATCTTCCAGCATTCCGTCGCGATATTGGGATGGTCTTTCAAGATTACGCTATCTTTCCACATATGTCAGTGGGAGATAATATTGCATTTGGACTCAGGAACCGAGATGTTTCCCGTCAGGAAATAAAAAGTCGCGTTGCCGATGCGTTGGAAACTGTGCAACTTTCAGGTCTTGAAAAAAGAATGCCGAATGAATTGAGCGGTGGACAACAGCAGCGGGTGGGTCTCGCGAGGGCATTGGTGATTCAGCCCAAAATACTGTTGATGGACGAACCGCTTTCAAACCTGGATGCTAAATTACGTATTGAATTGCGTGAAGATATACGGAAAATTCAAAAAAAACTTGGTACAACGACAATCTATGTTACCCATGATCAGGAAGAAGCACTGGTGATTTCTGATCGGCTCTGCATTATGCGTTCTGGGCAAATGGTGCAAGTTGGAACACCTTGGGAAATATATAAAAAACCAGCAGACCATTTTGTGGCCTCGTTTGTCGGCAAAATGAATTTTTTCCCTTGGCCTTTTGCCGGATTAGATTTTCATGATTTGAAAGTACCAACGGTGATTGAGGATTTACCTGCAAAAACTAATGTTGGTGACGAGTCTGAAAAGTTAATTGTAGGTATTCGACCTGAAGATGTTTTGATATCAAACAGTACAGCTAAAGTAAAAAGTCAAGTAATACACTTGAAAGGTACCATCAAAAACATTTCATTTTCCGGACGTGAGGCACAAATTCATGTCAAATTAATTGACGGCAATCAACTTGTAGCCCATATTACTCGTCCGGGTGAACGTTTACTTGATGAAATCGGAAAAACTGTTCAATTGGAGTTGTCACACAAGTCAATAATGTTTTTCAACAATAAAAGCGGTTTGAGGCGTTGATCTTGTGAAACATCTAATATATTCCCTCAATAACATTTGGACCATTGTCATTTTTCTGGCTTTCGTGATTGTTGGTCTACTACTAATCTTTCCGCTCTATAATATCTTTGTAGCCAGCTTTTTAGATAATGAAACAGGCGTTTTCACACTTCAGAATTATACTAATATTCTTGGTCGACGTTATTACCGTACTGCTATTTATAACTCTGTTATAGTGGGCTTGTCCAGCATGGTTGGAGCTCTCATAATAGGCATACCGCTGGCATTTTTTACTTCACGTTATAATATTAAAGGCAAATCATTAATTTCGACTTTGGCTATTTTGGCTTTAGTTTCGCCACCTTTTATTGGTGCCTATGCCTGGATAATGATGCTTGGCTCAAACGGATGGTTACGTCTTGGTTTGGAGTCAATGGGCATTTCCATGCCGACAATTTACGGACCTTTGGGGATAATTCTTGTGTTTAGCCTAAAATTCTATCCCTTTGTCTTTTTGCTGACAGCAGGAGCAATCAGGACAATCAACGTTTCTCTTGAGGAAGCAGCGGAAAGCCTTGGTTGCCGGCCTTTTTCCAAATTTATGCGTGTGACATTGCCGATAATATTTCCTGCTGTCAGCACTGGAGCTCTACTGGCCTTTGTTCTTTCATTGGCTGATTTTGGGACTCCATCTATTATTGGACGTAATTTTCGCGTGTTATCAACACTTGCTTACAATCTCTTTACCAGTGAAATGGGTGGTAATCCTGGCCTTGCATCTACAGTCAGTATTTTACTGATTCTTGTTTCATTAATCTTTGTTTATATACAACGTAGATTGATTAGAAAAAAAGATTATGGTAGCGATATGTTACGACGTCCTGAAGTCAAACAACTTAGTCGAGTAAGCTCTATACCGATACATGCTCTTTGTTATCTCATAGTGTTTTTAAGTTCATTGCCTTCACTTGTTGTGATTTACAACTCTTTTAGAAAAACCAGTGGACCTGTATTTAAGTCAGGTTTTGGACTGGATAGCTATCGGCGAATAATTAATGATGTGCCGGATGCGATCTTTAATAGTTTTGTGTTTTCGATTTCTGCTGTGTTGATGATTGTTGCTTTGGGAACATTGATCGGCTACACTGTGGCCAGAAAACCATCAATATTGACTGGTTTTCTGGATTCCTTGTTGATGATCCCTTATATCGTACCAGGAGTTGTACTAGGTTTGGGGTTTATAGTTTCTTTTAATAGCAAACCAGTAGTCTTAGTAGGGACGGCAACAATAATCATTTTGGTAATCTTTGTTCGCAGACTACCTTATTCAGTACGCTCAAGTGTCTCTATTCTGAAGCAGATCAGTTTGGGTGTCGAGGAAGCAGCTATAAGTCTCGGTGCCAGTCCAGCCAAGACATTTTTAAAAGTAACTCTACCCTTAATGATGCCAGGCGTTTTTGCTGGAGCGATGATGGCTTTTATCACTGCGATTAATGAACTTTCCTCTTCAATTATTCTATACGTTGGGGGAACAGTCACTATGCCTGTACGCATTTATCTGTCTGTCCTAGACGGTGAGTTTGGTACAGCAGCTGCTCTATCCTCTATTCTGCTTGCTGCGACTGGTGTAGCTGTCTTTGCAATAATTCACATCACAGAATCCGATGAAGGAGTCTTCCTTTGAGCACCCACTACGACTCTGATATACGGGCATTACTTTTTGATCTAGGCAATGTTCTAGTCGAAATAGATTTCTCAAGAGTCTTGTCAGTCTGGGCCAGCTATGCAGGAATAACAGCTGAGGAGCTAGTCCCTCGGTTTTCTCTTCAGGATAAAGATCATGAGCGATTTGAGCGAGGGGAAATAACATCAGCGCATTTCTTCAATTCAGTAAGGGAAACACTCAGGATAGATATAACTAACGCACAGTTTCTTGAAGGCTGGAATTCTGTATTCGTTGGTGAAATAACGGGAATAGATGATGTTGTTAAACGTGCTTCTCTTAGATACCCCCTGTATGTTTTTTCAAATACAACGCTTCCACACCATGTAGTTTGGCAAAACTTATGTCCTGAGCTTCTTACCAAATTCAAAAAAATATTTGTTTCCTATGAATTAGGTCTTAGAAAACCAGATGAGGAGGCATTTTATGCAGTCGCAGAAGCTATAGGTGAGCCCATCCACCAAATCCTATTTTTTGATGACTCTCCAGAAAATGTGGCTGTTGCAAGCCGGTTAGGTATGCAGATAGTGGAGGTCAAAACCGTCCAAGATGTGAAAGAACGTTTGGAATTGCTTCTCTGAATGCAAGAAAGGCTGTGTTTCCTTAAGTACAAATTCCAGCTTGTATGAAATGTTTTATTGGAGTTGTGTTATAAAATCGATTAAAATTATGGAGGCATCGGGGTTGCGCCAGTTTCCATTCTAAATTAGACCCTTTCAAAATCCTCCCATTCCTCCTAAACCAATCTATAACTCACTATTTCGCTTGACAAATAGCGACCATTTACGAGTACGGTACAGGCTCCACACTGACCAATTCCACAGCCGAATTTTGTTCCTGTTTTTCCTAGTTCATCTCTTAAAACCCAAAGTAAGGGCATATCATCTTCAACATCAACTTGATGTGTGTTTCCATTAATTATTAATGAGTGCATATTTATTTACTCTCTTAAATTTATTAAATATTTTATGACAGGTTTTTTTAATTAGAATTTGATAGTTTGTGGACAGTTTCGAACATTGA
>CAJWUE010000090.1:0-5435 GCA_913047775.1 uncultured Rhodobiaceae bacterium | reverse complement strand
AGAGATATTCCTGTAGCAATTACTGCGATAAGCGAAGAAGAGATGGATACGTATGGATTCCAAACTCTGGACGATATTGCTAATAGCTCTGCTTCTCTTGAGATCAATAGGTTGAGCAGTGGTAGTGGTGTTCAAATTGCCATTCGTGGTATTGCATCCAGTCCAGGTAGTCTAGGTATTGAACAATCAACAGCTGTCATGATTGATGGTGTTTACTTTCCACAAGGAAGAGTTATCAATGAAGGCTTATTTGATGTAAGCCAAGTTGCTATCCTTAAGGGCCCCCAAGCACTTTATTTCGGTAAAAATGCTACATCGGGCGCTGTTGTAGTTACAACCAATGATCCTGGAGACGAACTTGAATGGGGATTTAAGGTGGCCAATGAGTTTGAATATGAGACAAACACTGCAGAATTTATGGTTTCTTCTCCACTAAGTGATAATTGGGGGATACGACTTGCGTTATTTAATTCTGAGATGGATAAAGGATGGTTAGAAAATACTGCAGGGCCAACAACCTATACAACGGTTGATGTATCTCAAGGATTTGCCCCAACAGTTCATGAGACTAGAGGACCTGTTTCCAGCCATTCACCCCAATCAGAACTAAGCGCTGGTCGTTTGACACTTGCGGGAAATTTTTCTGAAAATGTATTTTTTAAATTAAAAGCCTCATTTGCAGATAACACTTATGCAAACATGGGCGTGAGTGAATGGTATGATTGCACCACTTTAGGTGGAAAACCTCACGTAAACACGGCAAATCCAGACAATCCTGGTTTTTTAATGCCGATTGAGAATGTGGGTGGTGGCGAGTGTAATAAAGATAGACGAAGCGGCGCGAATCCAATTCCAACGACTCCTGCTGCTGCATTACCAATTACAGGTCAATTGGGAGGAGATTTGGGAGAAAATTATGAGTCCAAAATTATTACCGCACATTTAAATGTGGATTTGGATGAAGTTTTTATTCAAACAATTGTGAACCATCACGAACAAAATGTTGGTTGGGTAATTGATTGTGATGGTGGAGCAAGTGTTGGATGTTTTGCAGGTGAAGGCAATGATTTCGAGAACTTTTCTATAGAATCAAAAGTTATTTCTAAGAACGAAGGAAACTTCAACTGGGCATTAGGAGCGTATTATGCCGACACTGAAAGGTACTTCATTCAAGAGGTAATTTTTGCTGGAGCTGAAAATTCTGCTGCTGATCCGTCAAATCGTTTTGTGGCTTACGATAAGGTATCTGAAACAGATGGAAAAACCATTTCTGTTTATGGCGAATTGATTTGGGATATGTCGGACACAACCCAAATAACTGTCGGTGCGCGTTATATTGAGGAAGAAAAGGATTCTTATTTTACTCAACCTTATGTTAATCCAATGTTTGGATTCTTATTTGTTGAAGGCAGAGTATTAGCTTCGACAACAAAACTTGATGAATTGGTTCCTGAACTAACTCTTCGTTATCAACCGTCTGAAAATGTTACTTATTTCGTTGCTTACAAAGAAGGTTGGAAGTCAGCTGGATTTGATAATGGTTCTATTGATAGCACATTAAATGCTGATCCGATTGCTGATATTACTTATGATCCCGAAACGGTAAAAGGTGTTGAAGCGGGAGTGAAAGCTATTCTCTTAGATGGAGCTCTTAATGTTGAGTTTGATATCTATAAATACGAGTATGAAGATCTTCAATTAAACTTCTTTAATTCCGCTACTTTTGCGTACAGAACCTTGAATGCAGAGGAAACTGAATCTGAAGGATTTGAAATACAACTTACTTACTTACCGCCTTCTGTGGAAGGTCTTAGATTGACCGGAGCATTAGGTTATAATGATGCCAACTATGTAAAATTTAGCGGTCCTTGTTATGGAGGTCAGAAACCTTCAGAAGGATGTACGACGCAAGTTGGAGGTTTATGGGAACAGAGTCTTGATGGAAGTGACAAAGCTATGTCTCCAGATTTACGTTACAACCTTGGTTTCAATTATATTACCGATATAGGGAGTGGACTGGAGTTAGGTCTTAATGGAAATGTGAAATATTCTGATGATTATACATTGAGAGACACCATACCCAATGCAATACAAGGTTCATATCATGTTTTTGACGCTGCCGTTAGTGTTAGCTCTCCGGATCAAGGATGGAAACTCAGTCTAATTGGAAAAAATCTTAATGACGAGTATATCCAAACCTTTGCATCAGATACTCCATCTACAGGTGGTAACGCCGGAAGTATTTACGGTTTCCAAGCTGATAGATATGCCTATATGAAACCCGGAAGAACCATGATGCTTGAGTTGTCATACCAAAGATAAATTGAATGAAAAAATTGACCTTGCTTCCTTTTATTGAGATCAAGATCTTTTTTTTATAATCGATCCTGATGAAGGATAGAGAAAGTTCTCTTTAAGAAGTACCAATTCCCATCCTTTTTTATAAATTCGTCTTCATATTGGCCATGTGTTCGGGATTTATTATCCTTAATATTCATACCCGTTTCGGTTGTATATGTGACCCCTTTAGCGGTATCATTTTCAATTGATAGTGATCCCAAAACTGCCGTAAAGACAATATATTTGTAATCTTCCATTACTTGAGACCATAGTCTTACTATCTCTTCGCGTCCCTTAACTTTTTCTAAGAGTGGAAAATGTGGAATTCTCCATATTGCATCTTCAGCCCAAGTTTTACCCCAATCTTTTGCGTCTTTTCTAGTTACTGCATCACCATAACTCATAACTAACTCATGTATAGCTAGTCTATCTTCAACCGGTCCTTTAAAAGTCATTCTTTTCTCCTATATAAGTTTTTTCTTGAGGGATTGACAATTCTTGAATAACCATTTGTATTAAAGTTCACAAAGGAGAATCTATCAAGTGACGAAAAATATTTTTTTTATGAATCAAATTCTGGTTTAGCGATATGAGCGAGACGAACAATATAATTGATTTAATGAGTTCAGAAGAACTTGCTGATCCATCCATCTCTGCGGAAAAACTTTTAAGGGGAGATCGCGCCTATTATTACGATCTTTTCAATCCTCCATTCTACATCCTTTCGCGCCATAACGACGTCAGTTCAGCTCTGAGGGATCCCGAAACTTTTATTGAAGGCTTAGGTAATGGCCCTAATTTTGTGGAATCGAATGGGATTTTATCGGACGGAGTTCATCATACATATATTAGGAGGATTGTTCAGCCGGACTTTCTTATGGGTTCAATCAAGAATTTGAAAACGAGACTCGAAGATATAACTGAAGAGCTGCTTAATAAAGTTGAGGATAAGGAGGTCTGGGACTTGCATGACAATCTTTCTTTTCCTCTTCCGGTCATTATTATTTGTGAAATTTTGGGGATTCCGACCGACGATATTAATAAATTTAAGAAATGGGCAGACGCTTCAATAGCTCAGATGTGCAGTGATAACCCGAATGATTTCGAGGAAGAATTGCAGGGCCTGGAAAAATATTTATTAGATTTGATGCTCCTGAAAAGAAATAAAAAAGAAGAAGAATCTTTGTTATCAAGAATTGCTCATGCAAAAATAGATTCAAAACATTTGTCTGATGATGAGGCTGTTAAATTGACGAGACAAATTTTTGTTGCAGGAAACGAAACAACCACATCTTTAATTTCCAATCTTGTTTGGCGATTATTATCTATTGATAACCTTTGGAATGATTTTATTGAAGATAAAATTAATATTGAAGATGTGATCAGTGAAAGCTTACGCTTTGATCCACCAATCCTGGGTTTGTTTAAAACCACATCAAAAGATGTTGATATTGAAGGTTCAATAATCCCGAAAAACACTAAAATTATGATGCATTATGGTGCAGCAAATCGGGATCCAGACGTTTTTAACAATCCAAACGTTTTTGATGTAAGTAGAGATGGCAAAAAGGTTCTGTCTTTTAGTGTAGGAATTCACGTTTGCCTTGGAAAAGAGTTGGCCAAAATGGAGGCAAGGATTGCTCTTAATGCCTTACGTAGAAGATTTCCAAATTTAAGACTAGTGGATGATGGCGAACGTGTAGGACCTTTTCTGTTTTGGGGAAGATCGAAACTCCCTGTATCCCATAAATAAATAGACTCATTTTTTTTGCGACTGACATGCAGTAGCACAGAAAAGGAATGATTTTATAATTTTTTTAATGTAAATAGGCATTATTATATCTATTTTTGGAGCTTATTTATGAAGCAATTTGATGAAAAAAAGATATGTGAGATTCTGAATTCTATAATGGAATATGAGTTAGCGGGTGTAGTTCGTTATACTCATTCCTCCCTTATGGTTACAGGTCCTCATAGGATTCCAATTGTTGCCTTTCTTCAAGGTCAGGCAAATGAATCACTTTTACATGCTCAGCAGGCCGGAGAGCTTCTTACTGGATTAGAAGGTCATCCTAGCCAAAAAATAACTCCAATAGAAGAAAGCAACAAACATTCTATTAAAGACATTCTTGAAGAAAGTTTAGAACACGAAGTGCATGCTTTGAATCTGTACAAAAGTCTTCTTGATTTGGTAGAAAATGCCTCTGTTTATTTAGAAGAATATGCCAGAACGATGATAGGTCAAGAAGAACAACATACTATTGAACTAAAAAAAATGCTTCAAGATTACTCAATTTAAAAGAAATCTGAATATATTTTGGCCTTAATAAGATAAAATTTAAATAAATTTATAGAATTTTAATTAACCTAGCTTTGACACGTGGAAATAGTTAATATAATTTGTAAATAATATTTATGGGAGACAACATGAGCGAAAGTACGGAACAATTTAATCCTGATCACAATCCAAATGGTGCTGAAGGATCCATAGATACAAATAAATTACCTTGGATACCTATTAAAGATGTATCTGGCTTATCTGTTAAGCCAATTAGGGTAAGTCCTGAAAGTGGAATGTTTTCTATGATTTTTAAATTAGACAAAGGATCTTCATTTCCGAGCTCAATATATTTAGGTGGTATGGATCTTCTCGTCTTATCAGGTCAACTTGGCTATACTGCAGAAGACAAAGAAAGTGTCTTAGCGCCTGGTACATGGGGTTTCATTTCAGCTAATTCTAAAGTGAATTCAATTACTGCGCATGAAGAAGCAGAGGTATTAGCGAATTTTTATAGTGCGGTAGCCTTTTTAAAAGAAGATGGTTCTTTAAAATCGATTTTAACAGGGACTGATTTAATGAGTCTTGCTAAAGAGAAAAATATTTCGCTTGTTCCTAATTCATCATCAGAATGTTGGGAGAGAGGATCTCAAACTTATAACGGTCCAGGCGAACCTCTTGCTATTGCGTCATCAAATGCAGCTACATTAGTGGATTCAGACGCAGGTTCAGTCTTGTCTTCGGAAATTTCTCATCCTCATTTTGTTGATACAAGAGATGTACCATGGTTTACAATGCCTACAATGCCAGATGTAGG
>CAJWUE010000089.1:0-5581 GCA_913047775.1 uncultured Rhodobiaceae bacterium | reverse complement strand
GCTATATCTTCTATAGGGGTTTGGGTTGCTGACAAACCAATTCTTACAGGTTCATCTTCAATAATTTCAGATAATCTTTCCACAGATAATGAAAGGTGAGTACCTCTTTTGTTATTTGCTAAATCATGAATTTCATCGAGAATAATGTATTTTGTTTTTCTAAAGTGGTCTCTAAATTTTTTAGAAGATAATAAAAGGCCCAAACTTTCGGGAGTAGTTATTAGGATGTGCGGAGGTTTTCTAACCATTCTAGCTCTTTCCTTTAGGGAAGTATCTCCAGATCTCACAGCAACCTTGATATCAGGAACATCCATCTTGAGTTTCTCGGCTAATAACATCATTTCATCGAGTGGTTGTCTTAGATTTCGATCAATATCGTTTGCAAGAGCTTTTAGCGGAGAGATGTATATTGCATGTACGCCGTCCTCAAAATTCCCTTTTTTATACTTCTTGAAAAAACCATTTAATATACTTAGAAATGCCGTAAGTGTTTTTCCCGAACCTGTTGGACTTGAGACGAGAACATTTTCTTTATTTTCGATTAAGGGAACTGCCATCGCTTGTGGCGGAGTCAAATCATTAAATCTTTCATTGAACCATTTTCTTACGATAGGTTCAAAACTTTTGAGTATTTCTCCTTTACTTCTTCTTTCTTTAATATATTTGACCATGTTTTTTATTTCGATATTTGTAAGACAATAGCAAGGGGGGGTAATAATCTTTGGGCAGTATTCTAACAACTGTTAAGTGATAAACTCTTTTTAGCACCCCTTAGTCGCAGATATGAGCCATCGTGGCTAAGGGGTATAGCGGTGCCTTGGTAAGGCGCAGGTCGTGGGTTCGATTCCCACCGATGGCTCCATTATTGTACGTAGTATGCTTTGTGACCCTTTGCCCATTTTCTAATGTCTATTATTTCAACGTTATTAAATTCAGTTTTTAGTTTATTTTCTACAGTATCAAAGATATCTTCATCTTTTCCAGGCATTGAACGTGATTTTATCATAAGGAAACCACATTTTGGTTTAAAGAAAAGATAATTTCGAATAAAAACATCTAATTGGTCACGTTGTGCTATATCTTGATATAAGATATCAGGTATATTTGCATGAGGTTGGTATGTTCTTGGAAAATGTGCATCACCTAGAAAAGGTATTATGTTTTTTTCTTTTTCAGCTAAAACAATGAGTTCAGCCATTGCTGTAGGTGAAATGTCTACACCAACAATCCTACCTTCTATGCATATTTTGCTCAAAAAACTGACTGTATTTCCTTCTGCAGCTCCTAGATATAGAACGGTACTTTCTTTTGCAAACGGCCAGTGATTTCCTTTTCCTAAGACATACGCCGCTAATTTGGAATGATAAGGATTCCAGGCAACCCAGTATTTGCCATATTTTAGTTCTAAAAATCCTCTTTTCTTCCGTAAATTATCGGGGAGTTTCATAACTAGGCTAAGCCTTGTTTTTCAGCTTCTATCGCTTCACTTATGCCAGGATCTATTATTCCAGTCCATGGTTCAGCTCCGATAATATTGGTTGAGTCAATACCCTCTACCCATAATTCTAGTCCTTCAAAGCTACTTCTGTTTCCTTCAGGAATAGTAAATTTATATTTTGTCGATTCAGTGGTTGGCAACCCAACAGACCATACGACATGATTTCCTTCACGTTTTCCAGGCTTTGGTTCAGCCTCTTTTATTTCATGTCCTGGAACCGCTACTCTCAATTTGAAATTTGCCGATCGCAATCGATAATTTATTATTTTTATTTCAACTTCAATTCGGTCATTTTTAAATTCAATATATTCTTCAATCCAAACAACATCCATTATAGCGGCGACAACTTTGTCTAAATTTGGTACAGGTTGCCCTACTATGTTTGAAGCTTTTTCAGCTATAGCAGGTAAAACTTTTTGCACTAAGTCAAATTTTTCACTAACTTTTGCTCTTTTCTTTTGTTTTTTAAGATGCCTTGACAATGTTTTTGCGTTATTTCTTAAAGCTAATTTTATTTCTTTCTTTATTTCTTCAATATCAGCAATTGCTTCTTTAGCTTCAGATGTAAAGGGTATGTTCGTTGATGCTACATGTACTAAAATTATTGCAGGGCCGCTTGGTGTTCCCTTTCCTTTTTTCTGTTCTAATCCATAAGTTCTCCAGTTAATTCCTTGAACAGCTTTTGTAATTGCACAACCACCGGCCTGATAAAGTAGCGGAACACGATTTGCAAATCTTAGAACTTGGACTGGTTGATCCTTTGGTAGATTTCCACCATAAACCATTCCTACTTCAACAAGAAATGGAGTTCCTGCAAAAACTGAAGGCGTTCTACTAATTGGTAAGGTGTAAAACTCGGGTCTGTATTCTTCTAAAACTTGTTTCAATCCGAGCTTGATTAATTTAGGCCCAATTGGTACTAAAATTCCACTTGTCGGCGTTCTGATTGATGTAGTTTTGAATGCATCAATCAATGCCTTAGCTTCTAATCTAGTTATATCTTGAGGTCTTACATAAGGAGAGAGTCTAGCTTTTATCAAAACGTCACTTATACTTTTAGTACCCATAGATGATAAATCTTTACGTAGAAAATGCCCCATTTGGTATTCTTTACTATGATGAGCCATTCTCATCAATTGTCCCAATTCAACACCATGTGGATGAGGTTTAACTCCTTGACTTGGAAGTTTTGGAAGATCAGAACTTCCTCTATCAAATAAGAATATTTTCTTATCAGGGTTAGTAAAAATTATTTTAGCATGCGGATTAACTATTGCAGTTGATTTTAGGTATTCTAATACAGAAGGTCTAGCTTCTCTGTATCTGCCTTTGATTGCAAATTCAACTCTTGTTCCATGATATTTTTCAGGATAGATTCCATCTTCATCTGGTTCACCGTTTTCATTTTTCCAAACAAAATCTTCAGTTCTTTCAACATTACCTCTATTATTTCTAGTATCGAGTTTCATTGCTATTCTAGTTGCTAGATGTTCTTCAGATATTCTTGTACTAATGATTGCAGATCTTCCAGTTGTTAGTTGTCCATACATTATAGCCGCAGAGATTCCAATACCTTGTTGTCCCCTTGACTGCTTTCCACTACCAAATCTTGAACCATACAGTAATCTTCCAAATACATTTGGTACATTTTCTTCCACTATTCCAGGTCCATTATCTTCAATTGCAATACTAAGTTCATCTTTACCAAGAGTTCCAATTTCTACTTTCAATTCAGGAAGAATTCCAGCCTGCTCACATGCATCAAGACTGTTGTCAACACCTTCTTTCACAGCCGTTATCAAGGAATGTGTGGGATTGTCAAATCCTAAAATGTGTCTATTTTGTTCAAAAAATTCTGAAACAGGAATATCCCTTTGCTCTTTAGCAAGTTGATGGGCTTTAGTAGTCTTTTTTGGTTTCTTTTTAACTTCTTTTTTTTCTACTTTAATTTCTTCGACATGAGGTTCTTCAGGTTCATCATCTTCACTTCTGAAATCAAAGGTCATCTGGTCCATTCAGGGCCTATAAGTGCCAATAATTAAGCAGTACCCCTTCACAAATAATTTATTTTACAAAATCGGGACTTAGGTATTTGATTCTTGAGTAAATTCCCATTCCAATGGCCACATCCCAACGTAATTTTTTTGTATTTAACTATTACAAAACCAGGCTCCACATTTGTTTCAGGCTCTAGATTTAAACCATTACAATAATCAGTTGTTTGTTTTTTATTTAATAGAATAACATTTTTGTAGATTTGATTTCCGAATAGTTGAAGAAAATTAGTTGTTGGTTTCGGTGTTTTATCTAATCGAAATATACATATCCCTATACTTTCAGGATTTATTCTTTCAATTTCATCGGGACCAATATAAATTCTATTTTTTGAACCAAGGTACCAATTATAATCATCAAATATTTTTTTTGAAATATCAAATCTTTCCTTGCAATAGTCAAGAATTTCCGTTTTTTTCTCAAGGTTCAGTGATGTTAACATTTTTCCATCCTTGCCACAAAGAAACCACCAGTATCATTTTGGTGGGGCCAAATTCTCATACATTTTTCTACTTCTTTATCATAGATTTGTCCATTCCATTCAGTTATCCCTTTTCCGGTTTTTAATCCATTAAGATTAATTCTTTTAAGATCAATTGATTCTTCTGTGAGAATTTCGCTAACAATTTTTTCATTCTCATCTGGAGAAAATGTACACGTTGAATAAATTATTGTACTTCCTTTAGGTGCCATTTGACAGGCTTTTTTCAATAAACCTTTCTGTAGTTTGCTAAATCTTTCATAGTCTTTTTCTTTCCATTTTCGGGCTACAGCATTTTTTTTTCTAATAGTTCCTTCTGAACTACATGGTGCATCAACTAAGTATAACTCAGCTTTTGTGTTTGGGAATGATTTAAAATCTCTTAATGATACTGTGGTGTTTGTTACGCCTAAACGGTCTAAATTACCTCTTAGTGATTTTATCCTTGTATGTCTTGAGTCATTAGCGATGATATGCCCTCTATTCTGCATCATATCTGCTATTTGGGTGGTCTTTGAGCCTGGTGCTGCACAGCAATCTATAATTTTATTCTCTTCAATTACGTCTTTTACAATTAGTGGAGGTATCATTGAGGTTAATTCTTGAATATAAATTTGACCAGTAAAATGTTCAATACTGCTCCCTAAATTTGTAAGATTTGATACAAAAGCATTATCATTCCATTTGACTTTCTCTATTTTGGAATCATAGGTTTTTAGTTTTTCTAATACTTCTTCTTTTTCTCCTTTAAGTGTATTTACTCTGAAAGATTGCTTTAATGGTTCATTTACGAATTTAGCAAATTTAGGAGAATTATCAACAATATTACTGTAACGTTCTATAATATTTTGTTTTACAGTTTGAAAAGCACCCATATCTAAGCCCTTAACACGCGGGCTTTGGGTTCTTTGATATTAGCCATAACATTTCTCGTATCAATAATTAATCGGGCATGTTTGCCTATTAGTTCATAGTCAACATTTGAATGGTCTGTAGTTATCACAATGGCGTCTTGTTTTTTTAAATTTTCCGTATTTAGTTCTAAACTTTTCTGGGAATCAATTTCTTTGACATAGGGATCATGGTAACTGATTTTGGCTCCTTTGAATTGTAGTAATTCCATTATTCTTAAAGCTGGAGATTCTCTTATATCATCAATATCTTTTTTGTAAGCAACACCCAGAATCATTATGTTACTTTCTCTAATGCTTTTTTGTCATCATTTAGCATAATCATCAGCAGTTTTGCTTGGAGTTCACGCTTCCCAGGAAGCGTCGCCAGATCAGCCACACCTTGGGCTTCAATTTCCTGCCCTTGAACAACAGCGACCTTAACAGTTAACGCCGGTGTGGTTTTAGCGAAATCAATGAGCGCTTTCGCCAGCACCACCGGGTCGTCACTGCTATAAGCAACCGCGGTTGTCCCTACAAAGTGGTTATCCAGTGATTCAAAAGGGGTGCCTTTAACAGCTCGCTTGGCCAGTGAATTCTTGACAACGCGATAGCGAGCTTGTGCATCACTCACCTTTCGGCGAAGTTCAGTGGCTT
>CAJWUE010000088.1:0-5669 GCA_913047775.1 uncultured Rhodobiaceae bacterium | reverse complement strand
CATCATCCCCCTCAAGGAGAAAAATTCTTAAAAATGCAGGCATTGATTTTTTAGTTACGAAACCCCTCATAACAGAGAACAAAGAAAAGAAAAAATACAAAGGCCCCCCAAAAAAACTCGCTTTATATCTTGCTGAAAAAAAAGCTCTTTCTATTAAAACCCAAAAGGATACAATTGTTGTTGGTGCAGATCAGGTCCTTTTTTTTCAGGGAAAGGTTTTCGATAAACCCAGGTCAATCAACGAAGCCAAAAAACACCTCTTGCTGTTATCAGGAAAGACACACAACCTAGTGTGCGGGACAGTCATAGCAAAGAATGATAGAATAGTCTGGAAACATACTGAAGAATGCAAGATGACGATGCACAAGCTCGAGAAAAATTATTTAGATCATTACCTCAAGCTAACAGGAAAAAAAATTCTTAAGTCGGTGGGCGCTTATACAGTTGAAGGATGTGGTGTGCGACTATTTAGAAAAATTGATGGAGATTTTTTTTCTATAGTTGGTTTGCCTTTAATACCCCTTTTGAATGAAATAAGAAAGCTGGAAAAAAAATAGAATGAAAAAAGCCGCCGTCATAGGAAACCCCATTGTGCACAGCAGATCGCCCACGATCCATAATTATTGGTTAAAGAAACACGGTATTGAAGGGCACTACGAAGCCATCAAGGCAGACGATGAAAAAGATTTCGAAAAAGTTATAACCAGACTTATTGATGAGGGCTACTCAGGATTCAATGTAACCACCCCCTTCAAAGGAAAGGCCTTCGATTTATGCGACACCATAGGGATCCAGAACAGCCCACAAGATCATAGAAAATATCTTGTAACCACCAAAGCCGTGAATTCAGTAAAAATAAAAAATGGAAAATTATTTGGTGATAACACAGACATATTTGGTTTCTACAACGGAGCGTTTCACCAAGTAGGTGAAATAGAATTTAGCAAGGCCTCATACGAAAAAAAAGTCACTATTTTGGGGGCTGGAGGCGCTGCTCGTACCATAGCCTTCTCCCTTGTCGACAACCAAAAGGCCCCGCCCCGCCAACTAACCATACTTAACAGATCACATGAAAGAGCATCACTATTGTGTAAGAATCTTAATGAACTTAGTAATTACAATTTACCATCAAAAAGTGTGAACATAAAACACCGCGATCTGGATACAGAAAACTTTAAAAGAGAAACCAAAGATTGCGACCTCCTAATTAATTGCACGACTATGGGCATGGACGGCGGCGCCAAAGAGCTTAATTTTGATTTTGCTAACTGCAGGGAGAGTTTAGTGGTTTATGATATTGTTTATTCACCAATAGAAACTGGGCTTCTAAAAAAAGCTAATAGTCGCGGTCTCAGAACTATAAAGGGCCTTGGCATGCTGATATATCAAGCAGTCCCAGCCTTCAATAGTTTTTTTGGTGTTTGGCCGGATGTCGATGATGACATATTTAGTCTTTTAGAAGAAGACCTAAAGGTCCGCAAATGATTAAGATCGGATTAACTGGATCAATTGGCATGGGGAAAACGGAAACGGGAAAAATCTTTTCTGAATTTGGCTTTCCCTTATACAACGCAGATAACGCAGTTCATAGGCTGTACACACCAGGACAGAAAGGCGCAGAAAAGATAAAAGAGACATTCCCAGCTGCAATCAATCCAGACGGATCTGTTAATAGAGAAAACCTAAGTAAGGAAGTTTTAGGGGACACAGAAAAGATTAAGATACTTGAGGGTATCATTCATCCCCTTGTGGGTGAAGATAGGGAGATTTTCTTCCTGGAAAATTCTAATGCACATGCTGTTGTGTTGGACATTCCATTATTATTTGAGACAGGTGGTGAAAAATATGTTGACATAATTGTAGTTGTTGATGTGCCAAAAGATATTCAGGAAAAAAGGGTTTTGTCACGCACAAACATGACGAAAGAAAAATTTGAAAAGATCATTGCGGAACAAATGCCCAATGAGTTAAAAAAAGAGAAGGCCGATTTTGTCGTTAACACCTCTACGGGTATTGAGGATGCGAGAAGACAGGTTGGAGAAATAGTTAAGAAAATAAAAGATAGCAAATGAGGGAAATAGTTTTAGACACGGAGACCACCGGCCTTAGCCCTGAAAAAGGAGATAGGGTTGTCGAAATTGGATGTGTCGAACTCTTTAATCATGTCCCAACGGGCAAAACATTTCAAACTTATCTAAACCCTGAACGCCTAATGGATGCGGGGGCTCAGGAAATACACGGTCTGACTGACGATTTTCTCAAAAGCCAACCAATTTTTTTAAAAATAGTGGATGAATTTTTAAGTTTTATTGGGGAAAGCACCCTTGTAATTCATAATGCAAAATTTGATTTAGCTTTTTTGAACAACGAACTCAATAGAATTGGTAGGGAAAATATAGAATTTGAAAGAGCCATAGATACGCTTTCCATAGCAAGAAAAAAATTCCCGGGAGCACAAAATAACCTTGATGCTCTTTGTAGGCGATTTGATGTAGATAGTTCTAGAAGAGATCTTCATGGTGCTCTTTTAGATTCAGAAATCTTAGCAGAGGTATATTTAGAGCTTATTGGAGGAAAGGAACCCGATTTAAATTTGGTTAACAAAAAGAAAGAAGACAGCAAAAAAAACACCAACACCAGAAGAGAGTCCAATAAAAGAGACACACCCTTAAACTATGATGTTTCTCAAGAAGAAGAGGCAGAACATCTAGAATTTATCCAGAATATCAAAAACCCCATTTGGAATAAAAGCTAAAAGAACCTTAAGAAACAAAAGAAACGGGAAACACAATATAATAAATGAGTATATCCAGAACAGATTGGCGAGTGGAAAAAAAGATTTGTAATTTTTGAACTAAAGTTTTCTTTGTTCACTTTCTCTCAGTCTGTCGATAAGATAATTTATTAATTTTTTCATAATAAATCGACGGCAACCCGGAATTAAGAGAGATAAGCCTAAAAAGTCTGTTATTGCTCCAGGAATTATAAAAAAGAAACCGCCCATCAACAGCCCGAGTCCATCAACTATTTCACCTATAGCTTTCTGACCTCGAGATAGTTTAACTTGAAGTTCATTTATTAAACCAATGCCTTGTTGACGTATGTGCATTATTCCTAAAATAGCAGTTCCTAATATGACAAACATCGTAGGAAAAAAACCAATTATACCACCCAGTTTAATCAGAAGAAAAATCTCCAAAATTGGTAATGCAAATAATAATATTAATAGGAATAGGGGCATAAGATTACATTAAATATAATACATTAAAGTTAATTTCTCATTCTATTAATAAAAAATTTAGTATAATACTTCCAGTTATAACATTTGGAGAGATTTATGGGTAACCCATTTGACCCTTTAAACATAATTTTGATAGTAATTGCTGTTGTTGGTTTTATTCGTTTGAGGATGATATTGGGCAGAAGAACAGGAAATGAGGACCCCATCGGTCGAAAAACCCCCCCTCTTTATACTAAGGAAGAAAAAATAATAAATATTTCTCCTTCACCAATTAAGAATAAAAAAAATCTTAATAAGGATGAAGTACTTGAATATCTTGAGAATAATATTTCAAACTTCGATAAAATGAAATTTATTGAAGGCGCCCAAAACGTTTATAAATTAATTCTTAAAAGCTACTCTGATGGAGACCTCAGAAAAATTAAGGGCTTTATAAGTAAGGAAGTTTTCGAAGGTTTTGATAAAGCCATAAAGGACAGAAAAAATAGAGAACATAGGTTAGTGAATGAAATAATTGAGTTTGATAAGTGCGAAGTGGCAGAAGCAATTTTGGATAAAAAAGAAGCAATTATTACTGTAGAATTTTATACTCGAATTATTAGTTATGCTGTAGACGAAAACGAAACAATAATCGAAGGAAACAAAGATAATCCTCATTCTGTAATTGACTGTTGGACATTCAAGAAAGCATTAAAAGACAAAAGCCCCATATGGATGTTGATTACAACCGAGTCGGAAACCTAAAAAATGAAAAAACTTAGTGAGAGTGACCTTTTGCTTTGGCGGAAGACCAACAAGGACAATCCGTTTGAATACAAGGAAATGATAAGAAATTTGGAAGCACCAACCCCAACATCACTTCCAAGAGAGATTTTAAAGAAGCTTGCGAATAAAAAGCTTCCAATCGATGCAACTCTTGATTTGCATGGTTATGATAGGATAAGCGCAAGGGAACAGGCAATAAAGTTCATTAAAGGCTCCGTTAATTCTCGATGCAAATATGTTTGTATCATTACAGGGAAGGGCAAAGGGCTTGTCAGAGACTCTGTTTTGAGTTATTTGAAGGAAAAAGATTCATTTCTCTTTGTTGTGGGGTACTCTTCAGCACATAGATTACAGGGGGGAGATGGAGCAATAATCATTCACTTAAGAAAAAAGAAACATTAGGGTGAGATTAATGAATAAAACGAAAACAGAAAGAATTGGAAAGATTCTAAGAGAGACCAAAGAAACACAAATAGAGGTTGAAATCAATATTGATGGATCGGGCATTTCTGAAGTTGATACAGGCATAGGATTTTTGAATCATATGTTGGAAAGTTTTTCACGTCACTCGCTTATAGATTTGAAGCTTGCCGCAAAAGGGGACTTGCATGTTGATCAGCATCATACTGTTGAAGATACAGCAATTGTCATTGGTTCTGCTATTGCTGAAGCTTTAGGTAATTTTTCCGGCATTACGCGCTTTGGTAGCTCATTACTTCCCATGGATGAAACTCTTACAAGGGTTTCTATAGATGTTTCAAAAAGGCCACATTTAATATGGAAGGTATCTTTTTCTAAGCCACTTCTTGGAGAAATGGATACCGAGCTTTTTCAGGAATGGTTTGGCGCTTTTTCACAAAACCTTGGAGCAACCCTCCATATCGAAAACATTTATGGAGAAAATAACCACCATATTGCAGAGTCTTGTTACAAAGGTCTTGCTAGATCCTTAAGAGAAGCCTTAACTATTGATCCAAGAGAGCTAGGAAGGATTCCTTCGAGCAAAGGAAAGCTGGGAAGTTAAGTTATATGAAAAATATAGCGATAGCTATAATTGATTATGAATGTGGCAACCTGCATTCTGCATTAAAATCGATAGAGCTTGCGAGGGATAAATCTAGTATTTCAGGTGACGTAGTGATTACTAATGATCCCGACACTATCTTAAAATCAGATAGAATAGTATTACCGGGGGTTGGCGCTTTTGCTGCATGTAATGAAAAATTTAACAACATTGGAGGTCTAAGAGAAGCTATAGAAGAGAAGGCACTCAAACTTTCTACACCCACTCTAGGTATCTGTGTAGGATTGCAATTAATGGCCGATAAAAGCTTCGAAGATGGTGAGCACATAGGGTTAGGTTGGATTCCAGGAGAAGTTCGTGTGCTTTCTCCCAACGACAAAGAACTCAAAATACCACATATTGGCTGGAACAATATTCTAGTAAAGAGAGAAAAAAGTTTTTTAAGCAACATAAGTGGTGCGGATTTTTATTTCGTACACTCCTATTGTTTTCAAGCGAAAGAAAGTGAAAATATAATAGCAGAAACTATATACGGTATTCCTTTTGCCTCAATTTTATCCAACGACAATATAATTGGCACGCAATTTCATCCCGAGAAGAGCCAAGGTGTTGGGGGACAATTTTTACAAAATTTTATGG
>CAJWUE010000087.1:0-5693 GCA_913047775.1 uncultured Rhodobiaceae bacterium | reverse complement strand
GAATTATTGTTCATTACGAAACACTACAGGTATGATATATGTTTTCAAGCTAATTTTTGAGGACATGAAGATGAAGGCTGTAAATTATTCTGAAGGTAAGGTTAAAACTTACAAGGCTCCTAACCCTTCTGGGGAGGGTGTTTTGGTCAATATTAGTAGCTGCGGAATTTGTGGAACGGACTTACATCTTCTTGAAGGGGGAATGCATAATCCTCATATCGTTGGCCACGAGATTGCAGGATATTTAACAGACGGAACACCAGTGGCAATAGAGCCGCTAACATATTGTGGCTCATGTGAGGAATGTTCTAATGGTCAATATAATTTGTGTTCGTCTAAAGAATTCAATCTATTGGGCATTACTTCTGATGGGGGAATGGCAGAGAAAATTATTGTTCCCGAGTATTGTCTGGTTGAGCTCAATAAAGAAATCAATGTTAATAATTCTTCATTAGTTGAGCCTATCGCTGTCTCAGTTCATGGCTACAAAATTACTGAAACCAAAAGCAATCATAGAATTGCAGTAATTGGGGGTGGATCAATAGGTCAATGCGCTGTTGTTGTGGCTTATTCTATGGGATGTGAAGTGGATTTACACGCTAGATATGATCATCAAAAAGAAGCTGCAGAAATTTGGGGCGCTAAAGAACCTCAAGGGGAATACAATAGGGTTATCGATACTGTTGGAAACGAAGACGCTTTAGCCAAAAGTGTAGAACTTCTGAAACCCGGGGGAAAAATAATATGTCTTGCTGCAGGTTGGAGTGATGTACATCTTCCCGGTTTAGGTATTCTTAATAAAGAGGGTAGTTTTTATACATCTCGTTGTTATGATAATAAGAGCAATCTTGGCAGAGATATTGAAAGAGCAGCAGAAATTTTATTTGAAAATCCAGAGTTTGGAGAAAAAGTAATAACTCATAGATTTCCTTTAGATGCTTCAGTGGAAGCTTTTAAAATAGCCGGGGATAGAAAATCTGGAGCTATTAAGGTTGTATTCGATACAACCATTTGAGAATGAATTATGTATAACGAAAAAATTAAAGAATATATTAAGGGAGAAAAAAATCGGATTGACCTTGGTTTTGATGCTAATCGTTTGGATTATATTCCTGAATATTTTTCTTCATATCTTGATCAAAAAAGAATTCCAAATTTTATGTGTCTAGTAGCACGCCATGGTGAGGTTGCCCATTATTCGCATCAGGGATTTAAAAATATCGAGACAAAGGAAAAAATTAATGAAGACTCTATCTTTAGAATCTATTCAATGACAAAGCCTTTAACGTCCGTTGCAATAATGATGCTTTATGAGAAAGGAATGATAAGATTAGAGCATGAGTTGTCCCGTTATTTACCAGAATTTAAAAATACTGAGGTTTGGGATGGAGGAACTGTCGAAAATTACAAGACGCGCCCTTCCAAAGATCCAATTTTAATTCGTGATCTCTTAACACATACCTCGGGTTTATCTTATGGTTTTATGGAAGGCCATCCTGGATCGGCTCTTTATAAAAAACATGGTATTGAGAATCATATAGATGTTGAAACAAAAGAAGAAATGAATCTTGAAACTTTTACACAAAAGTTATCTTCTTTGCCTCTTTTGTTTGATCCGGGAAAAAAGTGGCATTATTCATGTGCGACTGACGTATTAGGAAGGGTGGTTGAAGTTATTAGCGGACAAACATTGGACGATTTCCTTAAGAAAAATATTTTTGATCCACTTGATATGGTGGATACCAGCTTTACTGTCGAGGAAAAAAATTTCCACCGTTTTTCGGATTGTTATCAGGCGTTAATAAGCAAGAAAGATAAAAAAATGAAATTATCTCATAAAGCTGGGGAAGACGAATATTCTAAAGCAAGAAATTTTTTGTCTGGCGGCGGTGGCTTATGTTCAACTGTTTCGGATTACGCCAATTTTTGTCAAATGCTTTTAAACCGTGGTAAGTTTCAGGATAAACAACTTTTAAGCCCTACAACTGTAGGTTTTATGACCCAGAATCACCTTCCTGATAGCAAAACTCTGGGACAGATGGGAGATAGCAGTTTTTCTGAAATTCGTTTTGATGGTGCAGGGTTCGGACTAGGGTTTTCTGTTATCGTGGATCCAGTAACGGCCGCTATGCCAGTGACATATGGAAGTTTTTCTTGGGGAGGAATGGCGAGTACTTTTTTTTGGATTGATCCAGAACAAGATTTATTTACCATTTTGTTAACACAACTTATTCCTTCTGGACGATATCCATTACGCCCCCAAGCCCAAAGCCTAGTTTATTCGGCAATAATTGAGCTAAATAAAAAATAACTGGACAATAAAAATAATGAGATGTAGTTTCAGCTCTCTGCTTTTTTGCAGAGATTGTGGTAATTTGAGCCAGTCGGCTTGCAGCCACGTAAAAGAAGTAGCTAAAAGGCTGGGAGAGACCCGGCAGATGCCGGGTTTTTTTTTCTCCCAGAGATAAAGGAGATAAGAAATGACTGACGATATAAAAAATCCAGAAACTTTAGCATTACATGCTGGTTGGCGTTCGGATCCGAATACTAATTCTGTTGCTGTGCCTATTCATCAAACTACAAGCTATCAATTCAATGATACTGAGCACGCCTCAAATTTGTTTGCACTTGCGGAGCTGGGCAATATTTATTCAAGAATTATGAATCCTACATGTGACATCTTGGAACAAAGAATTACCGCGCTTGAAGGTGGTGCCGCGGCATTAGCTGTTTCATCGGGTCAAACCGCGACGGCCTATGCTATCCAAAATATTACACGTGCAGGCGATAATATAGTTTCTTCTACTGATTTGTATGGAGGAACGTGGAACCAGTTTAGCAATACGTTCAAAGATATAGGAATAGAAGTAAGATTTGTTGATCCCAAAGATCCCAATGCTTTTGCAGAGGCTACTGATGATAACACCAGAGCATATTTTGCTGAGACTTTACCTAATCCAAAATTGGAGGTATTCCCAATAAAAGAGGTGGCCGAAATAGGAAGAAAGAAAGGTATACCACTAATAGTAGACAATACAGCGGCTCCAATTTTATGCAAACCTTTTGAGCATGGAGCAGCAGTAATTGTCCATTCAACCACAAAATATATAGGGGGACATGGAACATCAATTGGAGGTATAATTGTTGATGGCGGAAATTTTGACTGGGCTGGAGCCGGAGATCGACAACCTGCATTAAATACTCCTGACCCATCTTATCATGGTGCTATTTTTTCCGTTGCAGCTGAACCTTTAGGTCCGATAGCATTTATTTTGAAAGCTAGAACGACATTATTAAGGGATATGGGAGGAGCAATGAGTCCTTTTAACGCCTTCTTATTCATACAAGGACTTGAGACTCTCCCTTTAAGAATTCGCGAGCATAGTAAAAACGCCCAAGCTGTATCCGAATTTTTAAATAAACACGATAAAGTCACAAAGGTTATTCATCCAAGCCTTATGGAGGGTGAATACAAAAAAAGAGCTGATGACTATTTAAATGGAGGATACGGAGGACTTGTTGGATTCGAGCTAGCTGGAGGCATTGAAGCTGGCAAGAATTTCATAAATTCACTTAAGCTTTTATACCATGTTGCTAATATTGGTGACGCAAGGAGTTTAGCAATTCATCCCGCCAGCACGACCCATAGTCAACTTTCCGAAGAAGAGCAATTGGCTTCAGGTGTAACCCCAGGTTATGTGAGGCTTTCTGTTGGGATAGAACACATAGATGATATCAAAGGAGATATTTCTCAAGCTCTAGATAACGTTTAATAGTAAAATTACGTAATTATGAATTAAGTCACCTTACTTATCGTTCGGTGGCTTTTTTCTTTTTTCGTGTTAGAATTTTTAGAGAAAAATGACAAAAATTATTGAAATAAAAAAAATCTCAAAAAATATTGTCTTGCTGACAATGTCAAATAAAGAAATTAATAACAATGTTTCTTGGGATGCCGTCAAACAATTATCAAATGCCTTGGAAAATGCACGTCAGTCCGGTTCTAATATTGCTATATTGGCCTCGGGATTGAAAGATCATTGGTTTGAGCATGCATGGTTGACTGATCTTTTAGCACCTTATGAAGATCGAGAAACCACAGCTCCAGCTAAATACTGGTTTCGTTTGTTAAATGAACTAACTCATCCTGATCTAATTACAATTGCTGCAATAAATGGTCGTACTTCAGGTGGAGGGGCAGAAATTGGTTGGGCATGTGACTTCAGAATAGCGGAAAAAAAAGCCAGATTTGTCCAACCCGAGGTGGACTTAAATATTACTACTGGTATCGGAGGAACAAGTAGGGTAGCAAGACTCATAGGGCCAGTAAATACAGCAGAATTGGTAATGTTGGGGAATGAATTTACATCAAAAAAAATGTTTAAACTTGGGGCAATAAATAAGGTTGTTGATAATGGAGATTCCTTAAATTCTGCTATAGAGTTTGCTAAAGAACTGTCAAAAAAACCCAAAGATTCTCTTTCTTTATTAAAAAAAATATTACTTGAAAGTCTAGAAATGCCTTTATCTCAAGCCCTCGAGAATGAACAGAAATTATTTCAAACAATTGTTGGAACAGAAAAAGCTATAAAAAAGATGCAAGATGTGCAGAAAGAATACAATGATGGTAAAAAACCAGAAGATATCAAATATCAATAAAAATGGAGATAAAAATGAAGCGTAAAGTTTGGAAATTAATGAAGCGTCCCGAAGGTATGGATTTTGAAGACGCGCTGTCTTTGATAGAAGAAGATATCAATGATATTTCCGATGGAAACTTGATTGTTAAAAACAAAATTATTTCTATGGATGCCGGTACTCGTATGTGGATGAGTGATCGAGAAGACAGTTATCAACCCCCACTGGAAATAGGAGCGAATATGGTAGGTGTTTGCTTGGCAGAGGTGATTGAGACTAAAAACCCGAACTTTTCCAAAGGAGATCTCATTCGTGGCTTTGGAGAGTGGGCGGATTATGCTGAAGTAAATCCTGAAAGTTTTTTAAAATTAACTGCGGGTCTGGATAGAGATGAAGCCTATCTTTCAGTGCTTGGGCTAAACGGCTGGACAGCCTATGTTGGTGTTATGGAAGTTGGAAGACCTAAGAAAGGTGAAACTTTTCTGGTTTCTGCGGCGGCAGGTGCCACAGGATCTCTCGCAGGTCAAATAGCAAAAAAAGCTGGATGTAGAGTAATTGGATTGACAGGAGGTAAAGAGAAGTGCTCTTGGCTAACTGACGAATTAGGTTTTGATGTTGCTATAGACTATAAAGAGGAAAATCTTGATGAAGCATTAACACACTATTGCCCTGAAGGTGTTGATATCTATTTTGATAATGTAGCTGGACCTATTTTGGATACCGTTTTACAGCATCTTGCTCTTTATGCACGCATCCCTTTATGTGGTTTGATTGCCCAATATAATGAAAAAGGATCTCGTTCACCTGGACCTGATAACTTTGATCAGATTTTAATGAAAAGAGCGACAATAACAGGTTTTTTCTGCCCAGATTTCTTGGAAGAAGGACCAAAAATTGAACAGATTATGCAGGAATGGTATGAAGAGGGATCTATTAAATTTAGAGCAGATATCACCAATGGTTTGGATAATGTTCTTGTCGCCTATAAAAGGATGTTTAATGGAAATAATATTGGGAAGACCTTAGTAAAATTGTAATATATTTTACATAGTCTT
>CAJWUE010000086.1:0-5726 GCA_913047775.1 uncultured Rhodobiaceae bacterium | reverse complement strand
ATGCGATTCGCGTTGTGCGTTTTAAACCAGCAAAACAACGCGAACGAGCTGTGGGTGTGTGGATTTCAATCCCTGTAAATTTTAGATTAAAAAGCTAAAGTTTTTATTTATAAATAAAAAAGGGCCGCGTTTCTACGGCCCTTTTAATTATGTCAAAAATCTTCCTATTAAGATTCTAGTTGTTTAATAGCTAGAGATCTTACTAAGGATGCACCCCAGCTGTTAAAGTTATAATTTGCAAGATAATTAAAAATCTCTTCAGCTTTTGCGCCCTCTCCCGCACCTTTTAATGCTAAACCCTTAAAATAGCCGTAATACTGATAATTTTCTGGATTAATGTTATTATCTTTGAAATAGCCGAGAGCACCTTGTGCATCTCCGCTGAACAATCGAACCATTCCCGATAAAGCATTATAATTATCTAATGCGGAAGGGCTTTGGATTTTACTAGCAATGGAATAGAGTTTAGTAAGCTGTTCTTCTGCTTGTTCATATTCACCAAAAAGGATATGATACCAAGCTTCCATTTGAGCATTAAAGGAGTCAAAGCCTCTCTGTCTGACCTCATCGACTTCCATCATTCCCATAGCGGCCGCAGCATAGCTTTTACGCGCATTCAATGCACTATAGGCTTCTTCTTTTTGTTGGTTTTGAGCGTAAGCTAAAAACCTCATGAACTCCACTCTTGCTTTTTGCTGGTTTAATGATACTTCTGTAAATCCCAGCGCATCTATTTTATTATCAAGATTTTGAGCAACGCCCAATGCGCCTTCATAATCATTTTGAAACAAGTAAGATTGTATTTTATAAATAGAGAGACCGACCACTACTACGGGTCTTTTTGCAAGCGCAATCGCTTTGTCATAGTGTTCTCTTGCCATTTCAGCATCACCACCAAATAGGTAATTATGTGCCAATACGTTATGGGCATTTCCCAACGATGAAGAACCTGTTTCTTCTGCAACATCAACCATTTTTTGATAGAGTGGTTTTGCGGCGTTGAAATCACTATACTGACGCTCTACATTGGCCCTGAGTTGATAAGAAAATGGAGCGCTTGGGCGCGCTTTGACCATTCCTTTAGTATATTTCAAAGCGAGCATCTTAGTTTGTTTCTCTTTAGGTAATAATATATTATTACCAACATTTACTTGATGAAAAGCCAACCCAGACCAAGCTAGATATTGTTCAGAATTTATTGATAATGCTTTATTATATTGCGCAATAGCGCCGTCAAAATTTTGCATGGATGTATAGGCATCACCCAAAACAGCATAGGCTTCCGAACTATTGGGATATTTTTTAACCAGCTCCTCAGCGAAATAAACGACATCCTTTAAACGACCATCCCTATTTGCGACCCATATATCTACACGCAATTTTTCGGCTTCGTTTCCATTGTTTTTATTGGCAATAGCACGGTCTCGGTAATTTTTTCTTTTGTTTGGATCTGTTTCAGGAACATATAGATTAGCGAGTATAAGATCAGGATCTAAGCTAAGTGCTTGTTCAAACAAATTTTTTGCTTCTAACGCTTCGTTCTGGGTGAAATAATTATAACCTTGATTATATGATTCCAATGCTTTTTCATTTGAAGATGTAATGGGCAGCGCCACA
Organism: uncultured Rhodobiaceae bacterium; assembly: GCA_913047775.1. Taxonomy (GTDB): domain Bacteria; phylum Pseudomonadota; class Alphaproteobacteria; order MED-G09; family MED-G09. The sequence continues at coordinate 4,109 of CAJWUE010000086.1, read as the reverse complement.
TCTACTGTTTTGGAACAGCTTATAATCCAATAAGGAATTAATAATGCTATAATGATTCGGGGAAATGATTTCATATTAGTTTTACCTCGTTATTCTAGATTAAGAATTAATCCTACAATATATATCAGAAGGACTATTGTTTAATATTATTTTGTTAAAAAAATAATTATGACGAGATGAAAACTCATAAGTTGTTTATTGCTAAACAAACTGTTAAGATAGAAAAATATATCATAATTTATGTTTATGAAACTTAATCAAGAATTTGATCTCAAACAGTATCTGGTTGAAAATACAAGGGGTTATACTGGAAAATATTCAGAATATATTTCACTTCTTCCGGCGCTTTATGATCTGTTATGTAATGTACTAGAATCGGATGAATTACCAGAAAAATTACGTGCAGATTTCTATTTAACAATTGGCTATCTAATTTATCCAAATGATATTTATCCCGAAGAAGAACATGGCGCTTTGGGGTTTTTAGACGATCTAATGCTTATACTTGTGGTCCTTCGTAAGTGCGCCATACAAGAAGGGATTGGTATTGAATTCATAAATAATTTTTCTCAAGATTTGGATTATCCTGTTGAACAACTACTGACAACTGATTTTGATAAAATAACAAAACAAAATAAAGTATTATTTGATGAACTTCTTGTTGTGTCGGGAATGCGCTTTTATTATAAAGAGTACTAGGATCTGAAGAAAAAATAAACTTATTTAAATTCTTAACAATATAATTGCTGAGATGATTGTTCCAGCAATCGCTCCACCATAGCAAAGGATGGATATAAGGGTGCTTATGGATTTCAGCCCCACATCTACAAGTGTGAAGCGGAAACGGTGTGCCCAATGAAAGAGCGGTAAGGTAATTACGATGAAAAAGATTAGCTTTATAAGGTAACTCTGAGACAAGGCGGTATAAATTCTTTCGAAATTTAGAGGATCGTCATCTATCAATCCAAATGGCACTAAGATGCCAGTTATAATGATCAGGACGGGGAATATCATAGCTGCTACCATACCACCAGCTGAAAATAGCGACCACCAGATCGGTTCGTTTGACTTTGCCATCTTTATATTCCCAATACAAACAATGCAACAATAACAGAAACTACGACCCACCCGGCGTAGAACGTTCCGGCGACCAGCCCCTGGGAGATTCGCTCCTCTCCTTTATAGAGTACGAGTATTTTTGGCGTCAGGTTAAACCAGGTAATAGTGTGGTAAAGTACAAAAGCAAGTGCAATGAGATGTAACGCCACGCTGCTGGGTGACTTCAAAACGTCTATGAAATTGCCATAGACATCGGCTCCCTGTGTTAGTTTATAAATAAAAACCAGTAGAAAAACACAATACCCCGCAACAAAGATACTGGTTAACTCCCGAATCATAAATAAAACATATGGTTTACGCTTAAGCCACCAGGTGTTGGGAACGGGTCTGTGGTAGGTGCTCATTTCTTTTTTCCCCACGGGATCAAAACATCTTTAAACCAGTCAATAGTGCTGGAGACTTTTGCGCGCTGGATTGCCGCGGCTGGATCCACATCCTTTGGACAAACAGCACTACACTCTCCCACAAAGGTGCATTCCCAGATTCCTTCGTTACTAGCGATGAGTTCTTGCCTGGCGTTTCGACCGTGATCTCGGGAATCCATGTTGTATCTTTGGCCGAGAGCAATAGCAGCAGGTCCGATAAAAGTAGAATCGAGAGCATAAACAGGACAAGCAGCATAACAAAGCATGCAGTTAATACACATAGAGTATGGTTTAAAGCGCGCCAGCTCAGCAGGGGTTTGAAGGTATTCACCTTCATCAAGTGGCTTTTCCTCACCCCTTTTCCTGATGATATATGGCTGTATTTTTGTTAGTTTTGTCATAAAATCATCTATTTGGGAGATAAGATCCCGCTCGACTGGAAAACCGGTTAATGGCTCTACGCGAATTTTATCTGGGTAGTAATCTTTTAAAAAAGCAGCGCATGATAGTTTTGGCACACCATTGATCATCACGCCACAACTGCCACATACACCCATTTGGCAAGACCAACGATAGGAAAGTGTTCCATCTATTTCGTCTTTAATGTGATTAATGGCGTCTAGCACCACCCAATCTTCAAGAAATGGAACCTCATATGTCAGAAAAGTAGGCTCGCTCTCTTTCTCGGGGCGGTAGCGAAAGATTTCCAATTTAATTGTTTCTGCCATTTCTTATACCTTATTTTTATTTTCCATAAACCCGTTCTCCAGGCGGCCATTTGGTTATTACCACATCCTTATAATCAATGCGGGGTTTGGTGTTGGTTTGGTATGCCATAGAATGCTTGAGAAAATTTTCATCATCCCTTTCAGGAAAATCAGACCGTTGGTGAGAACCTCTGCTTTCTGTTCTTTCTAGAGCACTATAGGCGATGGCTTCGGCCACATCCAGCATGAACTCGAGCTCTAGCGCCGAAGTCAATTCTGTGTTAAAATTGAGACTTTTGTCCTCCAAAACGATGTTGACGAAACGATCTTTAAGTTCTTTGATTTTATCGCATGTTTCCTTCAAGCTTTTTTCTGATCGATATATGCCGGCACTCGTTTCCATGGTTTCGTTCATTTCTTTCCGCAGAGAAAAAATTCTTTCCGTGCCCCTCTCTCTTCTGAAAAAATTTCTAATGATACGGTTTTGTTCATCGGCAGTTTGCAGTTCAAGCGAGTCTTTGTCAAGTTGTGGAGCATCCAATGCGAACCTGGCCGCTGCTTTACCTGCGCGGCCGCCAAAGACCAAGAGTTCTGTAAGTGAGTTTGAACCCAAACGGTTTGCTCCGTTAATAGAAACACAAGCACACTCACCGGCAGCGTACAAACCAGGCAGAGAAGTAGCTCCATTGATATCAGTGTCGATGCCACCCATCATGTAGTGGACAACAGGTCTTACTGGGATTGGTTCATATACGGGATCAATACCGGCGTAATTCTTGGACAATTCCCGTACGAAAGGAAGCTTTTTGTCAATTTTCTTTTCACCTAGGTGACGAATATCGAGATGAACTACGTGTCCATATGAACCAGGAACGGTTCTCTCTTTTTCTCTTTCGGCTACAAAAGCTTGGCTCAGACGGTCTCGGGGACCAAGCTCCATGCTTTTTTTTACTGGATGACTCGGATCATCAATATCTAACGGTTTGCCCAAATCATAATCCTGAAGGTATCTATAGCCGTCTTTATTTAACATAATTCCACCCTCACCCCGGGCTGCTTCTGTAATGAGAATACCTGTACCCGGAAGTCCAGTGGGATGGTACTGGATAAACTCCATGTCTTTGAGCGGAACGCCAGCCCGGTAAGCCATTGCCATTCCGTCGCCTGTTTTAATGGCACCATTGGTTGTAAACGGAAAAATCCGTCCTGCCCCTCCAGTACACATAATCGTTGCTTTACCCGCAATTGTCTCTATTTTACCGGAGCGAAGTTCAATAGCTGTCACGCCTTGACAACGACCATTTTCTACAAGAATTTTCGTTGCAAACCATTCATCGTAACGGGTGATGTTATTGTGCTTGAGCGATGTTTGGAATAAGGTGTGGAGCATGTGGAAGCCGGTCTTGTCTGCAGCAAACCATGTCCGTTCATTCTTCATCCCGCCGAAAGGCCGTACTGCTACAGTCCCATCAAGATCACGACTCCAGGGACATCCCCAGTGCTCCATCTGGATCATTTCTCTGGGTGCCTCGTTTACAAAATATTCAACTGCGTCCTGATCACACATCCAGTCACCACCAGCAATGGTATCGTGAATGTGGTTTTCAAGGGAATCATTATCCTTGATGACAGCCGCTGCGCCGCCTTCTGCTGCCACAGTGTGGCTTCGCATAGGATAGACCTTGCTCACCACTGCGATGCTCAAGTTTGGGTTTGTTTCTGCGATAGCAATAGCAGCCCGGAGCCCTGCTCCACCACCACCTATCATAACAATATCATGATTTGTAATCATTTAATATCTGCCAGCGAAGTAAAAGTATGGAAGATTAAAATCCGGGTAAAATATAAAACAAAATTTAAAGGGCCGAATCCGTTTTATAGTGGGATCATCCATTGGTGGTTTGATTAAATTATAGAA
>CAJWUE010000085.1:0-5752 GCA_913047775.1 uncultured Rhodobiaceae bacterium | reverse complement strand
GAAGATAGAAGACCAGCATCGAATGCTGACCCTTACAAGATTTTAGCTCATTTAGTTGGGGCTCTTATCAGTTAATCTTTTAAAAACTGATTCAGATACCTACTTAAAAAGCCCGTTTTTTAAAACGGGCTTTTTTCTTTCACTCGAATCATACTTATATTCATTAGAATAGACAAAAAATTCATTATATGACTAAAAAAAATAAATACGAAGCATCTGATATTGAAGTTTTAGAAGGCCTTGAACCTGTAAGAAGAAGACCAGGTATGTATATAGGCGGTACCGATAATGCTTCCATGCACCATCTTTTTTCCGAAGTTATGGATAATTCTATGGATGAAGCAGTGGCTAATCACGCTTCATTTATAGAGATTAACCTTTCAAATAATAATGTTGTATCTGTACTAGACAATGGTAGGGGAATTCCTGTTGATCCCCATCCAAATTTCCCAGAAAAATCCGCAGTTGAAGTAATAATGACAACATTACATGCAGGTGGAAAATTTGGAAATAAAATATATCAAACCTCTGGAGGTCTTCATGGTGTGGGTATAAGTGTTGTAAATGCATTGTCGGAGTTCCTAGAGGTCATCATATATAGAAATAAAAAGGCTTATTATCAGAAATATTCTCGAGGAGAACCTCTTAAGCCAATAAAAATAATAAACAAAAGAACAAATAAAAAAGGAACAAAAATATCTTTCAAACCCGATATAGAAGTCTTCGGAGAAGATAGTATTTTTGATCCCATAAGATTATACAATTTTAGCAGGTCTAAATCATACTTATTCGCTGGAGTTGAGATACGATGGAGTTGCGATAAAGAAATTTCTGATAAATTTAACATCCCGTCAAAAGATAAATTCAAATTTTCAAACGGCTTAATAGATTTCATAAATGATGAAGTAGATAAATCATCTTGTGTGTTAAATGAAATTTTTTCTGGAAAGAAAGAAAAAGATAAAAATAACATATCATTTGAATGGGCAATTAACTGGTCTTTGGGAACAAAAACATTTTTAAACTCTTATTGTAACACAGTCCCTACCCCTCAGGGTGGAACTCATGAAATTGGTTTAAAAGGAGGAATCCTTAAAGCTCTTAAATCTCATGCTCAGAGAACAGGAAATAAGATGGCCTCAAAAATAAACTCAGATGATGTAGGTAGAAATATTATAGGAGCAATTTCAATATTTATACCAGAACCAAAATTTCAAGGTCAAACAAAAGATAGATTATCTAATAAATCAGTTCAAAAGTACGTGGAAAATATTATTAAAGATAGATTTGAACATTGGCTCTCAAATTCACCACAACAAGCAGATAACTTATTATCTTATATTATTGAAATTACAGAAACGAGATTGAGAAGAAAGGAAGAAAAAGAAACAACGAGAAAAAATGCTATTAGAAAGCTCCGTTTACCTGGAAAATTGGCTGATTGTTCAGAAAACAGCAAAGAAGGTACTGAGATATTTATAGTTGAAGGAGATAGTGCTGGAGGATCTGCTAAACAAGCTAGAGATAGGATTTATCAGGCTATTCTACCTTTGAGGGGTAAGATTTTGAATGTTGCTAACGCATCAAAGTCAAAGATAAAAGATAACCAACAAATCTCAGACCTAGTTCAAGCATTGGGGTGCGGTTATGGAGATCTTTTTAATGAAGAAAATCTACGTTATGAGAAAATAATCATAATGACAGATGCCGATGTTGATGGTGCACATATTGCTTCTTTACTTATAACTTTCTTTCATGAGGAAATGCCTGAAATAATAAAAAAAGGTAAATTATATCTAGCAGTTCCTCCTTTATACAGAATTTCTCAAGGAAAGAAAATCATGTACGCTAGGGATGATTCTCACCGCGAGAAACTAATTAAAGAAAATTTTAATAAAGATAAAAAAATTGAAATCAATCGTTTTAAAGGATTAGGGGAAATGATGCCGGCTCAACTTAAAGAAACAACAATGCTTCTTGGTAAAAGAACTTTATTAAGAGTTGTGATACCACTGAAGGAAGAGAGAAAGGCAAAAGAAACAATAATGAAACTCATGGGCAATAAACCTGAATTAAGATTTGAATTCATAAGAGAAAAAGCTAATCTATACGATAATCTAGACATATAATTTTTTTTGGAGACCTCAATGACCGAATTTAATAAAGTTTCTTTGCAAATAAGTGAGAATATAGGAACTATGAAGTTTAATGACCCTGATGTCATGAATGCAGTTTCAGCAGATATGCTTGATGGGATTTGGGAATGCCTTAATGAGATTGAAAATCCTAAATCACAAATAAGATGCCTTATAATTACTGGTGAAGGTAAGGGTTTTTGTGCTGGTGCAAATCTTTCAAGTGGATCTGATAGGTCTAACTCGGGGAGACAAGATGCGGGTCAAGCTCTTGAAACCAAATACCACCCAATATTACGAAGATTAAGAAATCTCAATACACCAATAGTTACATCTGTAAATGGTGCAGCGGCAGGAGTTGGGATGTCTTTTGCGTTAATGGGAGACTTAGTAATAGCTTCTAAATCGGCTTTTTTTCTGCAGGCTTTTAGAAGGATAGGTCTGGTCCCAGATGGAGGTTCAACTTGGCTGCTACCTAGGCTAGTTGGAAACGCCAGAGCAAAAGAGTTGGCAATTTTGGGTGAAAGGCTAAGCTCTGAAAAGGCACTGGAATGGGGATTAATTAATAGGGTTTGTGAGGATATCAACCTTGAAGAAGAAACTATCAATATTGCGAAGAAACTTTCAAAAGGCCCTATGTCGCTTAGTTTAATTCGTAAAGCATTTTGGGAAAGCTCTGATAACACTTACGAAGAACAATTGAATTTGGAAAGACAATTACAGTTCGAAGCTGGTCAATCAGAAGATTTTAAAGAAGGCGTTAAGGCGTTCTTAGAAAAAAGGGACACTAATTTTTCAGGAAAATAGAAATAAAATTTTTATAGAATATAAATATAGTTCAAATGGAAACTCTAAATAAAAATCCCTTGTAAGTTATCTGATAATCACTTCTGAAACTTTTCAGAGAATTCAACTGGAATTTCTGCTTGCTCTAAAGTGACTGACTCACCACAACCACAAGCATCAACTTGGTTAGGATTATTAAAAACAAAACCTGAATATAATGTAGTTTCCTCATAATCCATTTCCGTTCCTAGTAAAAAAAGTATGGCAGAATTATCTATAGAAATAATAACGTCTTCTATTTTTATTACCTCATCATTACTCCCTACATCTTTAATATAATCAAGAGTATAGGCCATTCCCGCGCATCCACCATTTTTTACGCCCAGCCTGATAGCGCTATCTTTTTCTTCAGAATCTTTTAGTAAAAATCTTAATCTTTCTAAAGCCTTAGGTGTGAGGCTAATGAGATTAGTTTTATATATTTCTTTATCCATACTTAATTTCTCTAATACATATTCAGTGCTAATCTTGCTTCATCTGACATCAGACTTATATCCCAAGGTGGATCAAAAACCATTTCTACAATAACATCTTTCACGCCCTCAACATCAAGAATTGCAACCTCTACCCATTTTGGCATTTCTTCAGCAACGGGGCAACCTGGGGCAGTTAAAGTCATCCTAATGTTAACCTTATTTCCATTAGAACTGATATCATATATCAAGCCCAACTCATAAATATCAACAGGTATCTCCGGGTCATAGACCGTTTTTAACGCCAAGACTAAGTCTTCTTGTCTAATCAATGACTTTTTTTCTACTTTCTTATCCATTTATATTAACTATTTAACTCTAATTAAATATTTTGATAGCTTTTTCTAAAGAAATAATCAGATTATCTATATCCTCTTTACTTGTATACATTCCTATTGATGCCCTTGCTGTGGACGTTACCCCTAAAAAATTCATTAAAGGTTGTGCACAATGATGCCCTGCCCTTATAGCAACACCATAATTATCTATAATGGTTGCAATATCATGAGGATGGGACCCTTCAACTGAAAAAGAAATAATAGGACTAGAAATATTCTTATCACCATATAATTTTAAGGCCTTCATATTAGATAAGGACTCATACGCATATTCGGATATATTATGTTCATGTTGAAAGATATCCTCTTTATTTCTTTCAGTAAAATAATCGATTGCCTCACCAAGGCCCACTACTTGAACGAAATTTGGAGTCCCAGCCTCAAATTTATAAGGAGGATTCCCATAAGAAATTGAGTCTTTACTTACCTCTTTAATCATTTCTCCTCCGCCTCTCCACGGTCTCATTTTGTCAAGCAATTCATATTTTGCGTATAAGACCCCTACTCCTGTTGGACCATAAAGCTTGTGACCTGAAAACACATAAAAATCACAATCTAAGTCCCTAATATCTGTTTCTTGATGAGCAATACCTTGGCATCCATCTACCAAAACTAGTATCTCTTTGCTATGGGCAAATTGAATTATCTCTTTGAGGGGTATTATCGAGCCCAAAACATTAGACATTTGAGTAATAGCTATAATTTTAGTTTTTTTGGTGACTAAATTTCTTATGCTCTCAACAGAAATATTCCCGTTATTATCGCTATCTACCCACTTAATATTTATACCTTTTCGTTCTCTAAGAAAGTTCCAAGGCACAATATTTGAATGGTGTTCCAAAGTTGATAAAATAATTTCATCATCCTTAATGAGATTTGGCTCAGCATAAGAGTAAGCCACCAGATTAATAGCATCAGTAGCACCCATTGTGAAAACTATTTCTTCTACCCTGTTAGCATTTAAGAAATTTTTTACTTTCTCTCTCGCTCCTTCAAAAGCTTCTGTTGAGGCGTTCGATAAGAAATGCAAACCCCTATGAACATTCGCATAATCCCTTTTCTGAAAATTCCTTATATAATCAATAACTTGAATTGGTTTCTGGGAGCTTGCAGCACTATCAAGATAGGTTAAACGATTACCATTTATAGTTCTTTGTAGAATAGGAAAATCTTTTCTTATTTTATCAATATTAAAGGTCATTGAAAGTTTCCAGGCAGATACTTCTTTAAAAGGGAATCATTAGATATATAGTTATCAATAAATGACTTTATCAAAAAATTCCTAACTTCTTCATCATTTAATCCTCTCGTTAACATATAAAATATCTGATTGCTGTCTAAAGACCCTATTGTGGCTCCATGTTTACAAACAACATTATCATTAAATATTTTCATCTCTGGTTTTGCATTCATGTATGCGTCATTAGATAATAAAATAGCTCTACAATCTTGTTCGGCGATCGTATTTTTTACCCCCTTTTTAACATCAATTAATGATTGGAATGTGCCAACAGTTTTTTCCCCTAGAACAGATCTAATACCTGAGGAGCTAGAACAATTAGAACTTCCATGAAAATTTTTTGTTATAATATCGTCATTTGAGTTAGGTTTAGGAATAGATACGGTTTTAAAATCATAAATTGCTTCTTCTTCCTCGAAAAAATTATAACCCTGATACCTTGATGCATTCTTAGGTATAGAAAGATTAGTAATATTGAGACATGAGCCTTTTTTAAGATAAGAAATATTAGTTTCAATAAAATCTGTTTCCGAAAAATTAACCCTATTTACAATAAGTTTCGCATTTTTATGCAAGTTAAATTCAACTAATTGATTAATAAATCCTTTTAAACCTGCATTTATTATCAAGATCTCAGCGGAAACTCCCTCAAAAACATTTATATATATTCTTGGGAGAAACATCCCTTCTTCCGTGGTATCTAAGAAGATAACAATTGGT
>CAJWUE010000084.1:0-5755 GCA_913047775.1 uncultured Rhodobiaceae bacterium | reverse complement strand
GTTTTCCCAAGCTTAATAACTGAAGCCGATGTTGTCAAAATACCAGGGTGAGCGGATCTTAAAAAACTAACTTTCAACTCCAGTGTTAAGGGATTAGAACCAAAATTAGTTTTAGCCATTGCCGCATGCGCCATAGTTGTATCAATCCACCCGGTCACGTAACCGCCTTGTACAATATTTCCCGAATGGCAATGACGTTCTTCCGCCTTAAATTCAAATTTTGCTGTTCCTTCCTCTTCTAAGCTAATAACTCTTTGAAAGCCCATGCCCTGAAAAAGAGGTGCATTCCTCATCTTTTCTGAATATTCGTTAATATCTATCATCTGGTTATCCAAAGTCTGAAGAGACTATAACTATATCAAATTCTGCAAAAGAGACAGGTGAATCTGTAAGGTTTCTTTCTAATACTGTCTGATTTGTGCTCCCGCTCAAGGTTCCGCTTTCTGGAAGATCTTCCACGCCAAACATCTTAGCAAAGGATAAAAAATCTTTTTCTATAACCTCAATAGCGGTTGTGGCATTTCCCCCTATATCAAATGAGAATTTGTCGGCTCCACTTATTGTAATCGAAGCGCCATTTGATAAACTTAATGAAACTGCATTCGAAGCAAATTTTGATGAAGAAATTGTTAATCCGTCAACTAGTTGAACGGTGTTTTCACCCTCTGTATCAACAATATTAATGACTGCATTTGAGTTTATAGCTTTTGAAATGATATAGGTATCATTTCCCTCTAAACCTCTGTAAGTAGATTTACCGGTAGGAACTATGATTTCATGCGAGTCCTTTTCTTCGTTTTGTGTTTCTTTTCCCGCATCATTAAACAATGATGCTAATATACTTCCATTAGCATTTCCACTGGTAGTTGAATGATAGGAAATGTCATTATCATCACCTCGAACTACACGTACAGTTGACCCCTCACCAATATGTTCGTAAAACGTAAACCGAACCAAAACTATGTCGGCATCTGGCCAAACATAAATATATTGACCATCAAGTCCGAGAGCCTGAAAAAAAGGATAAGTATTGCTCGTCCACCATTGAAATCCATAATTAGCTATATCGTCATAAGTTTGAGTTGCCATATCCAACCAAGATGAAGAAACTATTTGCTGACCTTGCCATCTTCCTTCTTGCGCAACCATAAGTCCAAAACGAGCAAATTCACGAGGGGTCATGTCGAGACCGGCATATGTCAAAGTATTACCCGCCTGGTCTGTCCACCAGGTTTGGTTAATACCCAAAGGATCAAATAAACGACTGTCAGCATAGTCCTGGAATTTCATTCCAGTAGCATTCTCCACAATATGTCCTAGCAACATAGAGTCTTCATTAGAGTAACTAAATACGCTACCGGGTTCATTTGTTATACTTCTTCCCAAAGATTGGGATACCATGTCAGAGCTGTAATAAACTGAAACCACGGAATCGACCATTCCAGATCGCATACCCAGAAGTTGTTTCAAAGAGATGGTATCTTTTTCGGTATTTTCCCATTGTGGTATATAATTTGTAATAGGATCATTAACCGACAAAATATAACCCTCATCGTTAGCTACACCAACAACAGTGGATGCAAAACTTTTCGCCACCGACCAGCTGGTCGCCATGCTTTTGTTATCAAAACCGTCAGAATAATATTCTGCAATAATGTTGTTACCCTTGATTAAAATAGCCGCCTGCGTAGACAAACTCGGAGTCTTTAAATAGTTCATTAATGCGTTAACATCTTCTGAACGAAAGCCAGATGATTCGGGTGAATTAAGCTTCCATGAAAAGTTGTCTGATGATGCTTCTATTAGATTCTGAGAAGATACTTCTATACCGCTTTTACCTTGTAAGATGCCTTTTTCTGGAAGATTTAAAACACCAAAAGAATCAGCAAATGATGGGAAGTCTACTGACATTGCAATAGTTGCTTTGGTTATATTACCACCAAGATCAAAAGAAAAATTGTCAGTACCATTAATTGTTATCACTGCTCCATTAGTTAATTCTAATGACACGGCGTTGGAAGCAAATGTCGTAGAGAAAATCGTTAATCCCTCAACAAGTTGAATGGTATTTTGACCCTCAGTGTCTACAATATTTATTTTTGCATTGTTCTGTACGAATTTCGTAATTATGTAAGTATCGTCACCTCCCAGACCCCGGTAAGTCTTGTTACTAGTGGCGATTATAACATCATTTGATGAGGACGAATTCAGTGTCATTACGCTACCTTACGGAACAATCCATTTGCCAATCAATTCGTTGTTATTATTTTCGTACAAACAACGAATATGTCCTGCTGAGTGAAGGTATAGAGTTTCCAATGAAGTAATGTGGCAATTCACTACTGAAAAATTCTTGAATCCATTATTTCCGTCCTTACCTTCCTCTTCAAAAATAACCTCATCAATTGTAGTGACTTCCTTTCCCGGTGCCTCTGTAACCCTGTAACACTCCCTGCTCATGGGATGCATTTTTTCCCATATTTCTTTTAAAATCTTATCTATCTTTATAATTTCAGCTTCCCCATTAATTCTTATCTGCAATTTATTTTTACTATCATATCCTAATAATGAAATTTTCTTATTTGATGAAATCTCAAATAATTTGGTTGATCTGCTGTCTGTATGGAATCGAAGAGATAAGTTGTCTTTGTCGAACTCTCTTATAACAACCGTTCGTGCTTGGGGATTGAATCGAGAATCAATCGTTGATAAAACAAGCAAGTGCAAATCATCATTTCTACTCTTTGCGGCTTTTTCCAACCTTCCAAGAGCAAAATCCAGACCTTTGTTTAAGTCCAAGATGTGATCATCATATGTATTTTCTTTCGGCACTTATCTATTGCGTCTGAGGCTTCTTATCATTCTACGTACTTCAACTACATTTTCATAATTCTCATGCTTCACTTTTATGAAGCCCTGGCTTTCACCCATAGTAATTTCTTCAAAACACTGCCTATCTCTCACCGATAAATCAAAGTTATGATTGGTTAGTTCTTTTTTGAAATCTTCAGGTAAGTCCTTCCTAACTACATGCGGTCCATTCATGATAAATCCAGATAACCAAATAACTCGCAGCTTGTTCATATCGAGCAAACCCTTTTTAATCATATTTCTGAGCACTCCCCTAGTATATCCCTCTTCAACCGGTCCCTGACCTGAAACCCAAGTAGCTCCTGCATCATATTGTCCGTTTAGAACTGCAATTACTGCTTGTTCATGTCCTCCAGCAAAACCAGTCCGACTAAAAAATTTTGAAGGGTTAAGTCCTCGTTGATGCAATTCATATGAGGGAACTAGATATCCAGATGTTGTATTGGGATCAGACCAAGCCATCGATCTCCCACGCATATCTTCAAGAGAATAAATGTTAGAATCCTTTCTAACATACATTGCAGATTTATATCCTATCGAACCATCAGATTCTCGTACTGTAAGTACAGGCTCAACTGCATTAGGATCATCAATATACATGGCCGCATATCCTGAAGGACCAACGCTCGCATAATCTAGGGTTTTTCCCAATAAACCATGAATTATTCCTGCAACATCTGACGCAGGATAAAATTTAACAGGAATATCTAATTTCTCTTCGAGATATACTCTCCAACATTCATAATTTTTTAACCTGTCAGCCTCATTTTCTCCACCAGAAAGTCCAATTTTTAATTCTTTTACCTCATCACGCCAATCGGCGAGAACTAGATTAGAACTCAATAATTGTAATCCAACCAAAAGAGATAAAAAAATAAATAAACGAAAAAACATCTACAACCCCCTGTATTATCTAAATAACATAAACATAAGGATAATGTTTAGATTATTAGACTTTATTCCACATAAATCATTAATAAACTTTTTACATAAAGAAAAACAAAAAAAGCGATTAGAGAATAACTTTACAACCGTCCGTATAAAGTTGACAGAACAGTTACTTAATTGTTAAATTTTTGATACATAAAAGTTTAGAAAGATTATTTATTTAAATTTCTAACTGGGGGAAATCATGAAATTTTTTAAAAATACATTCACTTATATTGTTCTTCTAGCTCTACCATTTCTTTTCGTTGAAACACTGACAGCTCAAGAAAATGATATTGAAGAAGTTATAGTGATTGGTAAGGCTATCAAAGAAAGTCAGCAGGCTGCCATCGAAGCAAAACGTACTGCTCCTAACGTCGCTGATATTATATCAGCAGACGCCATAGGGCGGTTTCCGGATCAGAATCTGGCTGATGCGCTTGGTCGGCTTCCCGGTATTTCAATCGAAAGGGACCAAGGACAAGCACGTTATGTAAGTTTTCGTGGAACACCTAAACGCTACACGACAACAGCATTTAACGGAATCAGTATCCCTGGCGTAGAAAATGGAAGAATTCCTAGATTTGATGCCTACCCAGCCGTTATCACCTCTCAAGTGGTTGCTAATAAAGCCATAACTGCTGATATGCCTGGAGAATCCATCTCTGGATATATTAATGTTAAAACATTTAAACCATCGGAGATAGACGGTTTGTCTGTCTCATTTGAGTTAGGTATGGGAGAACAGGATTTGGGCAGTGGTGACATTGAAAAAGAAAATCTAAGGGTTTCTTATTCCAACGATAGTTTTGGTGTTGTGGTTTATGGTTCACATAATATGCGTGAACAGATCACCGATAATCGTGAACCTACTTATGCTGGAGCTGATGGAGCTTTAATTCCAAGCAGAATCGATTATAGAAATTATAAGCTTGAAAGAGAAGATGAAGCCTTCGGCGGAACGATTGAAATGTATCTCGAAAACGGGGGCAGAGTCCATTTCACTTCTTTAAATACGCAGTTTTTAGACAAAGAACAACGAAACGATTTTCGTGTCTATATTAGTGGTGGCACTCCACAAACTGGTTCCGGGTTCACGGGCAGTTCAAGACGACTCCTTGAATACGGAACATACACTAACAAAACCGAAGTGAATACCTTAGGGCTAGACATTCCTGTCGGCGAATGGGATCTTGAAGCAAGTATCAGCAAAATCGACACAACATTCGATACTTTTCTACCGTTGCCCTATTTGATTGGCGGTGGTCAACTTAAAAATCTCTCTTATGACATTTCGGATCCACAGGCACCAATTGTTAATTTTGATGGGACCTTTGCTGATGTCGGCTATCCTGTACAATTGTTAGTGGATGCAGTTGGCGGGCTCTATACCGAAACTAATCAAATCAAGGTTGATCTCAGCCGTGAGAATAGCAGGGGCCAATTGAAGTTTGGAATTAAGTATGATGACCGAGAGGCTACTGGTGGTGGGGCAACTCTTGCTACAATAATTGATGATCCATATCCTACAGAATGCGTGGTTAATGATTATGCACAGGGTCTTTGGCATACAGATATGGATAATAGTGTCGGAGGTTACTACACCGACAACCCGGCATTGCGAGCATGTATAGAAGCTTCTGGTGCTACCCGTTCTGATTTCCCTGAGGAAGAAACAATCAGTATTGAGGAGACTTTATTTTCAGCTTATATCATGCAAACCTTTGACATGGAATGGGGTAGTATCAACGCGGGACTTCGCATTGAGGATACAGAATATGAAACTATAGGTAATAAATTAGTGGGAACAGTCTCAGAACCCTTAGCAGTGAAAAGTAGCTACACAAATATACTGCCTAGCCTTCATGTGAATTATGATCTTAATGAAGAACAAAAGCTACGTCTTTCCTTGTCTTCGGGTATCAGTCGACCATCATATATTGAGGCAAGAGCCGCA
>CAJWUE010000083.1:0-5850 GCA_913047775.1 uncultured Rhodobiaceae bacterium | reverse complement strand
TCATGGGGTCTTCTCCAAAATAGATATCTTCACCAACCAATTTTGCTTCCGGATCAGCAGGCCACACAGTTACCAGCTGAGTATTGCTAAGCCATAGATTATGGTCTTCTAATCCACCAATGCTT
The DNA here is from genome assembly GCA_913047775.1 of uncultured Rhodobiaceae bacterium. GTDB lineage: Bacteria > Pseudomonadota > Alphaproteobacteria > MED-G09 > MED-G09. The sequence goes on along the minus strand of CAJWUE010000083.1, from coordinate 5,725 downwards.
TCTGAAGTAAGTCCCATATTTCTTAAACTCTCGGAGGTATAAACTTGTTTAACTTGACCTTCCGTAATAACACCAACATCATCGACAATTATTCTTTCAACAACTACTTCAAATTGTTCTCCTCCTGTTGCGAACATATTGGTGTAAAAACTCGATACTTCTTCATATCCATTGAGGATCATATTCACATCACTAACACGCCAGAAATGATAAATTGGCTCAGCTGTCAAAGTTGCCATTAATGGTTCCAGCTGACCCTTGATTTCGGCTTCCATGTGATCAGCTACACCATTTAGTAGTTTTTTTTGTCTTTCGTTTGATGTTTGTTCAGCTTGCAATCTGAGTGCCCCCCAGCTTGCATGGGGGTCAATTTTCAATCCAGTCACTTTCTTCTCCTTAATAAAGATTAATTTTTAGTATTTCCTATTATACTTAATAATAGAAAAAAGTTCTTTCTTATAGAGTTATATCTATTTATCTTCAAACCTGCTTAGGTCTTTATGAATAGAGAATCTTACAAGGAAAAGTTTTTTGGATGGCGAATGATTATCGCCGCAAACTTTATTGATTTCTTTTCTGCGGGCTTAGCATTTTACGCTTATGCTGTTTTTTTTGGGTTTATTCAAGAAGAGTTTTCGGCCAGTCGTTTTCTTGTTTCGATCACTATATCTATCTTAATTTGTTCGGCTGGTGTTATTTCGCCCTTCATGGGTTTAGTCTTAGATCGATTCCCTATTCGTAGGATTTTGGCCATTGGCGCAATATTGTTTGGGTCAGGTTTAATTTTGTTGTCTACGGTAAAGAATTTCACTCAATTTCTTCTTATTTATGGAATACTAGTTGCTTCAGGCATGACAATATTCGGTAATTTAAGTACCGCTAAGCTTATTTCCAACTGGTTTAAAGAAAAAATTGGAACGGCTCTAGGTTATGCATCTATAGGCCTTTCAATGTCAGGAGTCATTCTTCCTCCAATAGTAGTTTTTCTTATTTCTATAGTAGGGTGGAGAAATACATATTTAATCTTTGGTGTGTTCGTATTGATAGTGTGTTCAATATTATCTTTAAGATTTGTTATCGATAAACCTTCTGATGTGAACCAACAACCAGATGGAAAATCTGTAAAAGGAGTTCAAGACGAAACACAAATAGTTAAAGAAAAAACCTTTTCTGAGATTCTTGCTGTTCGTTCTTTTTGGCTTTTGGTAATTATTTTCTCATTGCAGATTACTGCAAATTTAGGAGTGTATAGTCACATTCCAATTTTTTCTCAAGATTTAGGTTTTAGTCCTATTCAGGCTTCATGGATTTATTCCGTTGCCGCTTTTCATGCTGCCTTAGGTAAGATAGTTTTTGGAAAATTGTTGGATTATTTAGGTCCCAGGAGAGCATTATGGATATCGTTATTATGTCATGGTATTGGAATTGCTTCTCTTATATTTTCACAAAATCTTTATTCGCTACTATTTGCTGTAATGATAATGGGTCTTGGGCTTGGAGGAACAATGCCTTTAATGAACTCAACTTTTGCTATAGCCTTTGATAATGTGAATTTTGGAAAAGCCAGAGGTCTGGCTGTACCTTTCATGGTTCCTATGCAGATAGTAGCTGCACCATTATCCGGATGGCTTTACGATACCTATGGCAATTATACTTTGGCTTTTTCTATAAATGTGGTTCTATGCATCATAGCAGGATTTGTTGTTATATTTTTGAATCTTCCGGAAAGAAGATTGAAAACTGTAAGTTAGATAAGAAATAAAGGGGAAAGAGATGAGTGAAACATTAGAAGGAAAGATAGCTCTCATACTTGGGGCTGCTGGGAAAGATAATATGGGCCAAGTAATGGCAAGAAGATTTAAGGAAGAAGGTGCTGAAGTAGTTGTAGCAGGAAGGAACGAAGATTTATTGAAAGAAATCTCTGATGAAATTAACGGAAGTTATGCCATTTGTGACATTACAAAAAAAGAAGACATAGATAATATGATATCAACTGTAGTTGAACGTCATGGAAAGCTAAACATAGGTGTGCAAGCAACTGGTTGGGGTTATCTTTCACCTTTTTTGGAAAACACAGAAGAAGATCTTGTTAAAATTATGAATCTTCAATTTAAGGGACCTTACCAGTTTTTTCAGGCTTGTATTCCGGCTATGAGTGAGGGAGGAAGTATTATTCAAATTTCTTCAGCAACAGCAACGATCATGCTTGATAATCATGCTGCCTATATGGGCACCAAGGCTGGTATAGACCATGTAGTCAGGACAATTGCCAATGAATTTGGAGAGAAAAATATTAGAGCGAATTCAATATCACCTGGGTTGACCTCAACTCCAATGACAGCTGAAGCAATGGCAGCACCTGGTTTAGAAGAAGCCTTTAGAAAATGTTATCCCTTAGGTAGAATAGGAACTTCAGAGGATATCGCCGCAGCAGCGGTCTTTTTATCCAGTGATGAATGTTTTCTTTCCGGTCAAAATCTTCAGGTTAATGGAGGTCTAACATTAAGAAGAAACCCCAGAAGTCATGAAATTGACTCGTCCGTGGCTGAAGCTATAGCAGCTCTTGAAAACAATTAATTAAAGTTAACGAAATTAAGAGTTTGAAATGAAAAAGGGCATTAATAAGAAAAGTGATCTGATTGCCGATATCCAAATTGGTCCTACTGATCAAGGTATGGTTAGAATCTTTGTATCGTCAGAATCTATAGAGTTACCAATGGATTTTACTCCTGAGGAAGCCATTGATATTGCAAATGAAATTAAGTCATCGGCTTTATTGGTCAGTAAAGAATAAACTTTAATGGCTTGTTAAGGAGATCCGATTTGTCTGAAAAACTGTCTTTTATTACTAAATTTTATTATGGCTTTGGTTCGATGGCTTATGGGATTAAAGACAATGCTTTTTCCTATTTTTTGTTGTTTGTTTATGTTCAAGTTTTTGGATTAGCGCCTGATCTGGCAGGATTGGCAATATTTATTATGCTAATTTTTGACGCGATCTCAGATCCTCTGATAGGTTATTTTTCAGATCGAACTCGATCTCGTTGGGGAAGACGTCATCCTTTCATGTACTTTTCGGCTATTCCCGTAGGTCTTTCCTTTTTTTTACTTTGGGATCCACCATCTAATCTCTCTCAGAATGAACTGTTTTTCTATTTATTATCTTTGGGTGTTTTTATCCGAACAGCAATAACATTCTACGAAATACCTAGCGCTGCGCTTGGCCCTGAACTCACAAAAGATTATGTTGAAAGAAGTTCTCTGATGTCATTCCGATATTGGTTTGGTTGGTGGGGAGGATTATCGGTATGGAACTCTTTATGGATATTTGTCGTTTATGCTTCGTGGACGGGTTCTCAGGACGCAAGGTATATACCCGAAACTTGGGCCATCTATGGTTTAGCTTGTAGTGTCATAATGGTTATATCAATTATGGTCACATCCTTAGGAACACATAAAGAAATCCCGAATTTGTATTTTCCTCAACAGAAAAAATTAAGTTTGAAAGAAACTTTTGCAGAACTTTATGAAACTATGACGATAAGTCGTGATTATGTCGTTCTGTTTATTGCTATGATTGTAACCGGAATTGCTGGAGGAATAGCAACCAATTTTGCACTATTTCTGTACAGCTTTTTTTGGGAATTTACTCCTTTAAACATTTTAACCATTGGTCTTACTCTCTTTCTAACCCCTTTAGTAGGATTAAAAATGTCCCCACTACTTGCTGAAAAAATTGGTAAGAGAGAAAGCGTTATCTATCTATCTATTGGATCTATTCTTGCCGAAAATACAGTAATTATTCTTCGTTTATTGGATTTTTTGCCTGAAAATGGTAATCCCTCAGTTTTGGCTTTTGTACTAATATTTCATTGGTTTGCAGTTGCTTGCGCAATCATTGCGGGTACTACTCTTGCTTCAATGGTTTTTGATACTGTGGAGGAAGTCGAGAAAGCGACCGGGAGGAGAATGGAGGGAACCTTATTTGCCGCAAGGTCCTTTGCAGCAAAATGCATGAGTGGTTCAGGCGCTTTTATAGCTGGATTAATCTTGACTTATGCTCAATGGCCCAAGGATGCTATCCCAGGACAAGTACCTTACGATACTTTGTTTACGATAGGTTTATGTTTCGTATGCGCTTCAATTTCTTTATGGGCTTTGGCTATATTGATCTTGTCCAAAGTGAGTATGAGTAAAGAAAAACATCAAGAAAACCTCAAGACTCTCAAGTACCTTGATACTTCTGAATAAAATAACTATTCTTTGAAAAAGAATTTATAATTTTTTGGATATTCAATAAAGTGGAGCTATAGACGTGCAACCTGAGAAGATTGAAGAAATTAGAAAACAAATTGAATATGAATATAAAAGAAATTCATATCCAGATGGCTTTCCTCAAATACCTGATCTTTCTGGAAGAAGATATACAGACGAAGAATTTTTTGACTTAGAATTTAAAAATATTTTTTTGAAATCTTGGATAATGGTTTTTAGAGAAGATGAATTATCAAATCCAGGTGATTTTAGAATCTTTAGTAAATTACAAAGAGATATATTAATTGTTAGACAAAAGGATCAAAGTATTAAGGCTTTTTATAATACATGTTCTCATAGAGGAGCTCCGGTTGTTAGAGAAAATGAAGGAAATACAAAATTATTAAAATGTCAGTATCATAGTTGGTCATATGATCTTGATGGATCACTCGTAAGGGTTCCAGATGAACGAGATTTCCTCAATCTTGACCTTTCGTGCAAAGGTCTAAAAGAAGTTTATTGTGATGTGTGGGATGGATGGGTTTATATTTCTCTATCTGATGATGATCCTGGTCATTTAAGAGATTTTCTTGACCCGGTTGCTTCGGAGATGGAGTGCTTTAAAAGCTCTGAACTAGTTACAATTTGGAAAAATAGTACAGATGTTAAGGCAAACTGGAAGACTTGTTTAGATGCTTTTATGGAGGTTTATCATTCACCCACTATTCATAAAGATACAGTAAATATTTTGTTGGATGGAAATGGAATGGCTGCAGGTTTATTAAAAAATGGTCATTCTAGAATGGTGACCCCTAAAAGGATTAATCTAGATGGGGGAATGTTGGGTGCCGAAGGCCAGGATTTTGTACCTTATATCGAAACTTGCGATAGAATTCATGCTGAAACAAATGTTGCCTATGCAATTTTTCCTAATTTTATTACTCCAACAGATACATCTGGTTATGTAGCTATTTTATTCTGGCCAAAAAGTTTGCGCGAAACAGAGATTGAGTACATACAATTAGGTCCAAAGTGGGAAGAAAAAGAAAAACCCCAATATTGGATTGATCAGGAAGCTTCATTTCAGTCCATAATGGAAGAGGATTTTAAAAACCTTGAACCTATGCAGAGATCTCATGATTCAGGGGTTTTTAATAAAATGCCATTAAACTATCAAGAGAGAAGAATCTATTATTATCACCAAACGGTAGATGATTGGGTTGGTCGTGAAAATATTAATAATGAAATGGTTGCAGAAGATATTTTATCACCATTTGTAGAGAAATAATCATTGCCCTTTATAAAAACTGAACGTATTGAATTTTACTATCAGATGAAAGGAGATGGTAAAAACCTTCTCTTTATATCTGGTACTGGTGGTGACTTGAGATTATCACCAAACGCCTTTGATAATAATCTAAAAGATAATTTTCAATTGTTAGCATATGATCAAAGAGGTTTAGGTCAAACA
>CAJWUE010000082.1:0-6054 GCA_913047775.1 uncultured Rhodobiaceae bacterium | reverse complement strand
ATGAAGATCATAAAATACCAGTTGTTGCTGTGAATGTTTGGTACCACGTTGGATCTAAGGACGAAGAAATGGGGAAAACAGGTTTTGCTCATTTGTTTGAGCATCTGATGTTTAATGGCACTGAGCATTATAACAATGAGTATTTTGGTCCGTTCCAGAAAGTGGGTGCCACCAACATGAATGGGACCACTAATAATGATCGAACCAATTATTTCGAAAATGTTCCAACTACTGCATTGGAACTCGCTTTGTGGATGGAATCAGACAGAATGGGTCATCTTTTGGGTGTTGTGAATCAAGAGAAGCTTGATGAGCAGAGGGGCGTTGTCCAGAACGAAAAACGCCAGGGTGAGAACAGACCCTATGGCAGGGTATTTTTGCAGGCAGCAAAATCCACCTTTCCTACTGGTCACCCGTATTCATGGACAACTATTGGTTCGATGGATGACCTCAATGCCGCCACTCTCGATGATGTTCGAAAATGGTTTAATACCTACTATGGTCCCAACAATGCAGTGATTGTTCTAGCTGGTGATATCAATCTAGAAACCGCAAAAGTACTTGCGACCAAATATTTTGGTGATATACCAGCAGGGCCTACTCCTCTCAAGAAGAAAAGATGGATCGCAAAAAGAACAGGACAAAAACGGGAGATAATGTACGATCGAGTTCCGAATACAAGAATACACAAAGTGTGGAATACCCCAGAATTAGGGTCCCTAGAAGGCGTACATCTAGATCTGATTGCCACACTTCTAGCGGGAGGAAAGAATTCTTACCTGTATCAAAAATTAGTTTACCAAGAGCGATTGGCAACCAGCGTTAATGCTTTTAATTATGGTCGAGAGATTGCAGGCCAATTTTGGATTACTGCAGATCTAGCCAAAGGAAGAAGTTTAGAAGAATTAGAAGCTGCTATCGATAAGGTGGTTCAAGATTTCACCAAGAGGGGGCCAAGCAAAAAGTTATTAGGCAACACCAAAACTTCTATTCAGGCCTCTTGGATTAAGGGCATACAAAGAGTAGGGGGTTTTGGCGGTAAATCGGATATTCTGGCAAGCGGTGAAGTGTATATGGGAGATCCAAAAGAATATAAGCAATATATACAATCAACGCTGGACTCAAGTGCCGCCGACCTAAAAAGAACGGCGCACAAATGGCTTCTTGATGGTGAGTATGTATTGACGGTTGCGCCGATCGATGCATCATCCACAGTTGAAACCAAGGCTGATCGTACCCAACTTCCTTTCCCGACTGAGTTCCCCAAGTTAAATTTGCCTGATATCCAAAGGGCAAGATTGAGTAATGGGCTAGAGGTTGTACTAGCAGAGAGACATGACGTGCCGATGATCAATTTCTCTTTGCAGATGAAAAATGGTCATGCGGTTGATCCTGACGATCAGCCTGGGTTGGCCAGTGTTACCATGTCTATGCTGACCGAAGGGACTAAGAGCTATGATGCATTGAAGCTTAGTGAACGTCTTGAAGAACTGGGGACTGATTTATACACCAGTACCGAACTGGATGTATCTAACATTAACCTATCTACCTTGAAATCCAATTTAAAACCATCATTACAGGTTTTTCGTGAAGTAATCATGGAACCCGTATTTGATCAAGATGAGATTGATAGGAAAAAATTAAGATGGCTGGCAAGAATAGATCAATCTTTGTCTGATCCCAATGGCATAGTTGGCTATGTGTTGCCAGAGATTATTTTTGGTCAAGGACACCCTTATGCTAAACCCTCAGGGGGCAGTGGCACCAGGGAATCCGTCCAGTGGATGAGCAGAGACGATATGATTAAATACCACCAACGATTTGTTAATCCAAGCAATGCAACTTTATTGGTAGTTGGCGATACTACACTTGATGAGATCATTAAAGATTTGGATGACGTACTGGGGAATTGGAAGGATCATGCGTCCTTTGAAAATATCAATCTTGATTACGCTATACATAATGTTTCCAAGCCTGGCAAAGTTTATCTAGTGGATAAACCAGGGGCATTTCAGTCGCTCATTGTAGCGGGTCAATTAATGCCTGGTGTTGGTTCCGAAGATGAATTTAAAATTACTCTAATGAACGCTGTCATTGGTGGTGATTTTACATCGAGGCTGAATATGAACCTGCGCGAAGACAAAAGTTGGTCGTATGGGGTCAGAAGCCGGGTTTCTGCAAATATAGGACCAAGTCCAATGCTAGTTTTTGCTCCAGTTCAGAGCGACCAGACTATTCCATCGATTCAGGAAATCATTAAGGAATATGAGGAGTATCTTGGAGCAAGATCAGCTGAGCAAGCTGAACTTGAGGGTGTTGTTAATAAACGATCTCTTGGCTTAATAGGTCGATTTGAAACATTCGGTGAGCTCATGTCTGGGGTGGCTGAGATAATAACCTTCAATCGTGACGATAATTACCTGGAAACGCTTGCAGAAGAATATCGAAGCATTAAGCTGAACGATATTCATAGTGCAGCACAGCAATATCTCACTCCCAAAGATTGGGTTTGGATTATTGTCGGTGATTTATCTTTGATCCAAGAAGGAATTGAAGACTTAAATATTGGAGAGATTGAAGTATTAGAATTGGATTGAGTCTGTTTTTTAAATATACTGCATTCCTGATATATTGCAGATGTGTGAAAAACTATTTTATGTCCCCATCGTCTAGTCTGGTCAGGACACCAGGTTTTCATCCTGGCAACAGGGGTTCGAATCCCCTTGGGGACGCCACCTTCTCTGAAGCCCATTTTTATAAGGCTTTCAGAGAAATTGAGAGACAAAGAGTAGTAGAAAAGTAGTCCTTTGGGTAGTAGGTTAACTCATTCTTTACACTATAAATTGCGTTAAAGGGCAGGGCAAGATGCACATGGGATAGTGGGTATATAAAAATTTAAGATTGAAACTATCTAACTAAGAAATTTTCTCCCCTAGCAATTCTTTCTCTCCAGTAATCCAACAAATCACTCATTGTTTGCTCAAACGTAAATTTAGCATTCCAATCCACCTTTGATAAGAATTTAGAAATATCAGGTATTTGAAGATCTGCATCTATGGGCCTTAATCTTTCCGGATCTTCTTCAATTTTAATTGACGATTTCTTGCTAGATAAAGAAATAAGAAAATTGAGCATATCTCCTACTTCGCAGGAATAACTTCCACCAATGTTGAAAGTTTCACCAGGATCTATATTTGTCGCCGTTAATAGCAAGAAATAAGTTTCTACTGCATCTCTGACATCTGCAAATGTCCTCATTGACTTTAAGTTACCCACCTTTACTATTGGATCCACTTGTCCTGATTCAATAAGGGCTATTTGTTTAGCGAAAGTTGATTCTGCAAAAACATCGCCTCTCCTGGGGCCAGTATGTGTAAACATTCTTGTGACAATAGTCTTCAGTCCAAAAGCCTCCGCATAGTATCGACCAATTAAATCTGTTCCTACTTTAGATATGGCATAAGGACTAGCTGGATGGAAACTACACTCCTCATTTATAGGTACCTTTTCTTTTGGAACTCTGCCAAAGACTTCGGATGAGGAACAGACTTGTGTGACAGGATTAGAAGTGCTTTGTTTAATTAACTCCAATAAATTACTAGTACCAATTACATTAGTTTGATAGGTTTCTGTAGGAGAATCAAAACTTGTTCTGGGATAGCTTTGTGCGGCAAGATGAGATACATAATCAAACTTATGTTTCTTAAATATACGAGTTAAGGATATAAAATCATTTATATCGGCATACTCAAAAAACAACCTTTCTTTCTTATTTGCTAGATCCAGAAGATGCTCCACATTGACAAGTGGACTTCTCCATCTACATACACCTACTATATCAAAATCAGTATTTTTGATTATATAGTCCGCCAAATGGGAACCAACCATACCAGTTATTCCTGTTATCAGAATTTTCTTATTTGCCATCTTAAATTTGTTGCCTTTTTAATTTATTTTAAAGTAAGAACAGATTTTTCTAAGATCAGTCCCATCTTCCTGACAATATTTCTTCCTTAAAATCTTCGTAAGTCACAGTAAGAGCTTCATAAAAATCTAATTTTGGCTCCCATCCCAGAGACTTTATCTTTTTTGAACAAGCTAATTTCCTCATAGTACCATCTGGTTTAGTTGTATCTTGAACTAATTTGCCTTTATATCCCACTACATCCGCTATTACTTCAGCTGTTTCTCTGGTTGTAAGTTCAGTTCCTGGAGCGATATTTATTATCTCTCCATTATCAAACTTATCGCTGACAAATACTATTGCTTCGGCGCAATCATCTACATGCATATATTCTCTTTTAACCACACCGCTCCCCCAAACTATTGTTGTTTCTTCTTCATTGATTTTTGCAAAATGTAGTCTCCTCATCAGACCAGCGATAATATGACTATTTTCGGGATGTAAATTATCACCCTTACCAAATAGATTTATGGGCATGGGACAGACTGACTTTAACCCATACTGTTGATATAAAGCCTGGCAAGAAATTATTCCAGCTATCTTGCCAATGGCATAGGGTTCATCGGTTGGCTCTAAGTCACCAGTTAATAAATACTCTTCTTTCATCGGCTGATCACAAAATTTAGGATAAATACAGCAAGAACCTAAGAATATGAATCTATCTATTTCTGATCTTATAGAAGCATCTAAAAGGTTAGTCTGGATCATTAGATTCTGGTGTATAAAATCTCCAGGATAGGAAGCATTACCTACTATCCCTCCTACCTTAGCGGCGGCATTAAAAACAACATCAATCTCATTCAATTTGAAGAAGTTATTTACTTCTGATTGATTTGTAAGTTCTAATTCTTCTCTTGAGGCGGTGATGATATTTTTATAACCACTCTCCTTTAAAAACCTAACAATTGCAGAACCCACCATGCCATTGTGACCAGATACATATATCTTCTTATCTAATTCAATCATAATTCAAAAGTTTTTATGCCTCCCAAGTCTATACTCATTTTTTTTAATTGGCCTTTGTTCAGTGTTCTTTGAAGCTTTTTTACTGAAGATTTACTTGCTAAAACCATAAAGAAACCTCCACCCCCTGCTCCGCATAGTTTAGCCCCATAAGCCCCACTGTTAAGGATATTATTGTAAATATTATCTATTTCTGTATCTGAAACCTTATTTGAAAGACCTCTCTTAATCAGCCAAGAATCATTTAATAACTTCCCGATTTCTTGGATTGTACAATCTTTCTTATTCAAAAGATCTTCTGCTTGATTCGCTATATCATGCAACTCTGAAAGCATTCCAAAATTCAAAGTTTTTATTTTACTAGCCTCAATATCATGAGATACCCTCATCTTTCCTGAATAAAGTAGATACATATTATTATTAAGATCATCAAAAACTCTAGGGTGAGGATTCAACTTAGTACGAGAAATATTTCCAGATTTAGAGAAATTAAAAACATTCATTCCTCCAAAGGCAGCATGTAGTTGGTCTTGCCATCCACCCTTTTCATTAAGAATAACCCTCTCAATATTTATAGCTTGCTTTGCTAAATTTAGATTTTTTTTATTTAAACCCTTTATTTTGTTTATAAGAGAGAGAAGGCCTACTGTAAAAGAAGAAGAACCTCCCAGTCCTGCTCCAGAGGGTAAATTTGAAATAGTACTAAAATGGTAAGAGTTATCGAATGTATATTTCTTTAATACTTCTCGAAAGATAGGATGAATAATATCTCCAGCTGAGTTTACCTCTTCGTTCGTTCTGTAACTAAGTCGGAATTTAAAACCCTGATTAATTTCAACTTCGGCTGCTTGTATATAGATATAACTTTCTATAGTAAAACCTATTACTTTCCCCCCTCTCTCGAGAAAGAAATCTGGTATGTCGGTTCCTCCCCCAAAAAGACCAATTCTTAATGGTGCTCTTACACAAATCATGAATTAAAAAAAATCCTTATTCTTCTTCATAACCTAAAGCCTACAACAAACCTGTTAAGATTCACATATTGTTGATGATGGATTGCGTAGGTGTAAAATAGTTACCATGAAAAAACTTATCCTCATATCAGCACTACTGCTCGTTGTTTCCAA
>CAJWUE010000081.1:0-6069 GCA_913047775.1 uncultured Rhodobiaceae bacterium | reverse complement strand
TACTTCGATGAGTGAATTTTCTAAAACAAGTTTACAAAGACGAGAAATGTTAAAAGCTGGACCAGACATGTGTCAGGCCTGGGAGAGTTTGGAACAAATTACCATTGCTTCAATAGAAGGGTATTGTATCGGAGGGGCTCTTGCATTGGCAGTCTCATGCGATTTCAGAGTAGCTTCAAAAGGAGCCATTTTTAGATTGCCCGAGATTCCTCTGGGGATGAATATGAGTTGGCAATCTATTCCAAGATTAAACGCCTTAATTGGTCCAGCCGCGACTAAGGAATTAGTGATACTTGGTGAAGAAATTAATGGCGCAACTGCTTTTGATTGGCATTTAACTCAAAGATTGGCTAATAAAGGGGAAAGTAAGACCACATCTTTAGAAATTGCTAAAAAAGTAGAAGTTCTTCCCCCATTACCGGTAAGGATGTCAAAAATTTCTATTAATGCAGTGGCGAATGCACTTAATTATACATCGAGCTTTATGGATCGTGACCAATTTCAGTTAACAAGCTTAACTGAGGATCAAAGAGAAGCGATTAAATCCTTTTTTGAAAAAAGGGATGGAAAATTTAAGGGTGAATAAAACATTTAGGAGGAGAGTATGACAAACCGTGTAGATGGTAAAATGTCTTTTGTAACAGGCGCAGCACAAGGCCTGGGTGAGGCCATCGCTTACATGCTTGCTAAAGAGGGTTCTAAAGTAGTTTTGGCTGATATTAATTATGACAAAGTCGTTTCAGTCTCGGAACGGATTAATAATGAATTTCCGGAACAGGCTTTTTCCCTGAAGTTGGATGTAACTTCAGAAGATCAATGGAAAGAATCTCTTATTAAGGCAGAAAAGTTAATGGGAGGAATTAATGTGCTTGTTAATAATGCCGGTATTGGAGGTGGTACAACAATAGAGGATACTGATTATGAAACTTTTCAAAACGTAATGAAAGTAGACACTGATTCCGTTTTTCTAGGCTGTAAATATGCTATTCCAATTATGAAAAATTATTCCCCCGGCTCAATTGTTAATACTTCATCGATAGCCGGCTTGATTGCTGGACATAATATGGCCTCTTATAATACCGCTAAGGCAGGTGTTTGGATGTTGTCAAAGTCGGTCGCACTTCATTGCGCAAGACAGGCCTATAATATTCGTTGTAACTCGATACATCCGACCTTTATCAATACTCCTATTTTGGATAATATGCTCAATCGTTCGAATGTTGAAAGAGACGAGTTATTGATGAAACTGGCAAGGCAGGTGCCATTAGGTAAGGTTGGAGAACCAAATGATGTTGCTTACACTGTTTTATTTTTGGCAAGTGATGAGTCAAAATTCATTACTGGCTCGGAAATAAAAATTGATGGCGGCATAAGCGCAATGTAGGGCAGAGAGATTTGAAGAAAATATTTATAATATCTTTAATTGGGATACTTTTTTCTTGTTCTGACCCTCGATTGGAATCTGGGATTAATAAATCTGACTTTAATGAGGACACCAGACCGCAAGACAGCATGTACGATTATGTAAATAGCAAGTGGCTCAGAGAGACTGAAATCCCCAATGATCAATTAGGATGGGGTTCTTATATGACTCTGCGCGAGGAGTCTTTTCAAAACCAAAATAAATTGATAAAGGAATTAATCTCTAACGGCGCCACATCGGAGTCGGGCTCGGAAGAAAGTCAGATTGTAAATCTCTACTTAAGCTTTATGGATAGAGAGATAGTGAATAATCTTGGGTCTGCACCTATTCAAGAAGATATTGAAAGAATAAATGAGATCACAACCGTTGATGATATATGGAAATATTTTGCTTCTTCAGTAATTAAGGGAAGATCTACCCCTCTTTACTTTGCCGTTTATGATGACCTTAAGAATCCGCTAGATTACACGATATATTTTGGCCAAAATGGTTTAGGTTTGCCTGATAGGGATTATTATTTAGAAGACAAACCGCATTATGTGACGGCGAGGGAAGAATATCCTAAGTACCTTGAAAATATTTTTATCTTAGCCAAAATTGATAATGTAAATATGAGGGCGTCTAACGCTTTTGAGGTTGAATACAATCTTGCCAAAATACAATTGAGTAGGACAGAGAGGAGGGATCCCCAGAAAACATATAACCCTTTTGATTCATCAGAATTGGATCTTCTAACCAAAGAAAAGTTTGTTATATGGCTGAGAGGTCTAAAAATTGATGGATACGACCGTTTTATCATAGAGTCACCATCCTATTTGTCAGAATTATCGGAATTATTGGACACTCTATCAGTAGAAAAATGGCGTGATTATCTTCTTGCTAGACTTGTAACTGGTTCGAGTGGAGCTTTATCCGACAATTTTGTAGAAGAATCTTTTAGGTTTTCGAAGATCTTAACCGGAAGGGAAGAATTACCGGCCCTATGGAAACGTGGTGTCGGTCTTACTAATAGTGTGATGGGAGATGCCCTTGGAAAGATTTATATAAAATCCTATTTTCCTCCCGAATACAAAAAAAGAATGACTGATCTGGTAAATAATCTTCTTTTTGCTTTCAAGGTAGGAATAGAAGAGCTTGAATGGATGAGCGAAGAAACAAAAATTAAAGCCCTAGACAAGCTAGGCAAACTCAATGTTAAGATTGGATATCCTGAGGTCTGGGATGATTATGAAGACCTCGAATTACGTGCTGATGATTTATTTGGTAATCTAAAAAGGGCAGCAGAATTTGAATTTCTTGAAGCCATTGAAAAGCTAACAGAAAAAGTAGACAGAAGAAAATGGGCAATGTCGCCACAAACGGTTAACGCTTATTTTAGTCCTACGAAAAATGAAATTGTCTTTCCTGCGGCATATCTGCAACCTCCAAATTTTATTCCCTCAGCTGATGATGCAGTTAACTATGGCGCTATTGGTGTAACTATTGGCCATGAAATTAGTCATGCATTTGATGACAAAGGTTCACAATACGATGGAGATGGAAAGTTAAATAACTGGTGGAGTGATCAAGATAGAAGAATATTTGATGAAAAAACCAAAAGACTAGTCGACCAATATTCTAAGTATGAGCCAGTTCCAGGGATCAATATTAATGGAGAATTAACTCTTGGTGAAAATATTGCGGATCTTGCTGGTGCCAAAGCTTCATTTCGGGCCTATAAAATCTCTCTTAAAGGAAATAGGTCCCCTTTAATTGACGGATTAACAGGAGAACAGAGGTTTTTTATCGGATCCGCACAATCGGATAGAGTTAAATTCAGAAAGGAAATCGAGGCGATGCGAGTAGCAACAGACCCCCATTCTCCAGCACGTTTTCGAATTGATGGTGTTAGTGTTAATATGGAAGAATTTCATCAAGCCTTCAACACCAAGGAAGGTGACAAATTGTATAGAGATGTGGAAGACATTATTAAGATTTGGTAGTGTTTTATAAAAATAGAATGTTCATTAGGTTGAAAATTTTTCTAACTAATAGTAAAGCTTGTTCATGAATTCAGTTTATTTTTTGTTAGATGCTATTTTAAACCTTTATTCCTGGTTAGTCATAATTGCTGTGATACTTAGCTGGCTAGTAGGTTTTGGCGTAGTCAACAGATCTAATCAATTGGTCCGTATGTTTTATGAGGCCAGCTGGCGTCTTACCGAGCCTGCATTTAATTATGTGCGTAGATACTTGCCAAATTTGGGAGGATTAGATATTTCTCCTATTATTATATTGTTGGGTATCTTTTTTTTACGTTCATTACTTAGGGAATATTGGCCAATTAATTTTTAGGAAAATATATGCCGGCAAATCTTATTGATGGAAAGGAACATGCAGCCAGGCTCCGAGTTGGTATTGTAAAAGAAGTGGAAAGATTAAAGAAGCTCCACGACTTAAAACCAGGATTAGCAGTACTACTTGTTGGAAATGATCCTGCAAGTGAGGTTTATGTACGCAACAAAGGTATACACACTAAAGAAGCGGGTATGGAATCTCTAGAATTCAGACTGCCTGCAGAAACACCTGAAAAAGAATTGCTTGCGAAGATAGATGATCTAAATAAAGATTCCAATGTTAATGGAATTTTAGTACAACTCCCCATCCCTTCTCACATGAGTCAACAAAGGGTTATAGAAACTATATTACCAGAAAAAGATGTTGATGGACTCCACCCCATTAATGCAGGTTATTTGGTTAGCGGTCTTGATGGCTTTGTACCTTGTACACCTAAAGGTGCAACAATGTTGATTAAAAATTCGATCAAAGATCTGGCAGGAAAAAATGCTGTTATAATAGGTCGCTCCAACCTTGTTGGGAAACCTATAGCTCAATTATTACTCAAAGAAAATTGCACTGTTACAATATGTCACTCACGAACAGACAATCTTCAAAAGGTTTGTCTATCAGCCGATATCCTTGTTGCTGCTGTAGGACGCCCTGAAATGGTTAAAGCAGATTGGGTTAAACCTGGCTCGGTAGTTATTGATGTTGGAGTTAATAGAATCCCGGCACCAGAAAAGGGAGAGGGAAAAAACAAACTAGTAGGTGATGTGGAATTTGAAAAAGCTCGAGAGATTGCTGATGCCATTACTCCAGTACCAGGCGGTGTTGGGCCTATGACAATAGCATGTCTATTGCTTAACACCTTGCATGCTTTTTGTTTGCAGAATGGCTTTGAAAAACCCGATATAAGGGTTTAGTCTTCTTTTAATAATTTTAACCTTAAAGCATTGAGTTTTATAAAACCCTCTGCATCCTTTTGATCGTAGACATTGTCTTCTTCAAAAGTAACGTGTTCTTGTGAGTAAAGAGAATTTTCAGATAATCTTCCCACAACATCAACATTTCCTTTATAGAGCTTTAACTTTACTTCCCCTGATATATTTTTTTGACTTTCATCAATAAGCGCTTGTAGCATGTTTCTCTCAGGAGAGAACCAATATCCATTATAAATGAGCTCTGCATATCTTGGCATAATCTCATCCTTTAAATGACAGGCCTCCCTATCAAGGGTAATTTGTTCTATACCTCTATGAGCTGCTAGTAAGATAGTTCCCCCGGGCG
Source organism: uncultured Rhodobiaceae bacterium (assembly GCA_913047775.1). Classification (GTDB taxonomy): domain Bacteria; phylum Pseudomonadota; class Alphaproteobacteria; order MED-G09; family MED-G09. The sequence goes on along the minus strand of CAJWUE010000081.1, from coordinate 1,040 downwards.
TTTCGTATATTCCTCGAGATTTCATTCCAACATATCTGTTTTCCACAAGGTCCAATCTTCCTATTCCATTTTCTCCACCGAGGTGATTTAATGCGGTGAGAAGTTCAGCTGGCCCTAAAGATTTTCCGTCTAGTGCAACGGGATCACCTTTTTTGAAAGTAATAGTAATATAGGAAGCCTTATCAGGCGCTAGTTCAGGAGAAATGGTTCTTTGATATACTTCTTCGGGACACTCAATGGATGGATCTTCTAATAATTTTCCCTCAGAAGAAGTATGCAAAAGATTCGAGTCTACCGAAAAAGGATCTTCTCCCTGACTGTCTTTAGTGATCTTGATCTGATTTTTTTCTGCAAAAGCCAGTAGCTTTTTTCTAGAATTTAAATTCCATTCCCTCCAAGGAGCAATAATCTTGATTTCTGGGTTTAAACTGTAGTATGCAAGTTCGAACCTTATTTGATCATTTCCCTTTCCGGTTGCTCCGTGACAAACAGCATCAGCTCCAACGCTCTTTGCTATCTCAATTTGTCTCTTCGCAATCAGAGGTCTTGCAATAGCTGTTCCAAGAAGATACTCACCTTCATAAAGTGTATTAGCCCTAAACATTGGGAATACATAGTTACTCACGAACTCATCCCTTAGGTCTTCTACAAAGATTTCTTTGATGCCAAAATCTTTTGCTTTCTCTTTAGCTTCACCAAGTTCACTGCCTTGACCTAAGTCGGCTGTAAAGGTTACGATTTCACATCCATATTCTTCCTGAATCCATTTCAGAATTACCGATGTATCCAACCCTCCCGAGTAAGCTAGGACTACCTTTTTTATTTTTTTCTTATTCCCCATTTTCTTTTTGTACATATTTATAGAGGTCGTATACGCCCACTTTTGAGTTTTGCAAGTTCTTTTTTATATTTTATGGACGCTTTTTCCTTTTCAGTATTACTCTTTAACTGTCCACATGCGGCCGAAATGTCCCTTCCTCTGGGCATTCTGATAGGACTAGCATACCCTCCTTTGTTAATTATATCAGAAAATTTTTCTA
>CAJWUE010000080.1:0-6079 GCA_913047775.1 uncultured Rhodobiaceae bacterium | reverse complement strand
AGTCTCCCACCCTATTAACAACAAATGCCTTCATGGCTGCCGAGTTTGCCGATGGCTTTTCATACCAAAAACCTATTAGTAAGTAGGATGCGAGTCCTACTCCCTCCCATCCAAAGAAGAGTTGAAGAAAATTATTTGAAGTCACAAGCATCAACATGGCAAAGGTAAAAAATGATAGGTAAGCGAAAAATCTATACTGATATGGATCCTTCTTCATATAACCAATAGAATAAATATGAACTAATGCAGATACTGAAGTTACAACTACCAGCATTACAGATGTTAATGTGTCAAAATATAATGTCCATGATGAACTTAAAGATCCAGAGTTTATCCAATCAAACAAATAGAGTGAAATTTCATTATTAGATAAGAAGTTGAAATAAAAAAGATAACATGAAAGCAAGAATGGAATTGCTATAAACGAACATGAAATTATATGACTTAAAAGCAGCCCTAGCCTTTTCCCGAGTAATCCTACTATTAAAGCGCCTGCAAGAGGCAAAAAAACTATTAAAAAAAGATCCATTAACCACTCATTTTATTAATTTCTTTAACATTTAAATTTCCAACATTTCTAAAATAGACAACTAATATAGCTAAACCTATAGCGGCTTCGGCAGCAGCGACCGTTAGAATAAACAAAGAAAATATCTGACCCGCAATATCTCCTAGAAACATCGAAAATCCAACAAAATTTATACTTATGCTAAGCAAGAGTAATTCAAGAGACATTAAAATTATTATCAAATTTCTTCTATTAAGAAAGATTCCAAATACACCTGTAAGAAATAGGCAAGCACTTAAGATTAAGAAATGAGACAGACCTATCGTCATTACTGGCTATCTCCTTGAATTAGCAGATTTTTCAACTCAACACTGCTGTCAGGGTCGCGCATGATTTGTTCTTTAATATTTTGTCGCCTTACATAATCACGATGTCTGAGAGTTAAAACAATAGCTCCAATCATGGCCACTAAAAGAATTAAACCTGAGATTTGAAAATGATAAAAATAATCTGTATAAATTACTTCGCCAATTCTTTCTGTGTTAGATAAATCTGAATTAACTTGCTCCTTATTAAGAAAAGCGGATTCATTCTTAAAGGGATTTAAAAATATAATTAAACCCATTTCTACTAATAATATAAGACCTATTGGAATGCCAACTTTGTAATATTTCTTAATTTCACCTTTTATTTGATTTACATCTAAATCGAGCATCATAATTACAAAAAGAAACAGAACAGCTACTGCTCCGACATACACGATAACTAATATCAGCGCTAAAAATTCGGCTCCAGCGATGAGAAAAATTCCCGCAGTATTAATAAAAGAGAAAATTAGAAAAAGCACAGAATTAATAGGATTTTTTGAAAAAACAACCATTAAAGCGGAGCTCAGTATTAGAAAAGAGAACAAATAAAAGAAGAGAGATGTAAACATTATAATTTTAGCTTTCCCTAACGATAAGGAGAATCCCTTTCAATATTTTTTTGAATTGGGATCTCCCAACGGTCTCCATTATCCATAAGCTTTTCTTTTGTGTATAAAAGCTCTTCTCGTGTTTCTGTTGAGAATTCAAAATTGGGACCCTCTACAATTGCATCAACAGGACAGGCTTCTTGGCACAACCCACAATAAATGCATTTAACCATATCAATATCGTATCTTGTGGTTCTCCTTATACCGTCTTCATTCTTTTGTCCGACATCAATGGTAATGGCTTGAGCAGGACAAACTGCTTCACATAATTTGCAAGCTATGCATCTTTCTTCACCATTAGGGTACCTTCTTAAGGCGTGTTCTCCTCGGAACCTTGATGATAGTTTTCCCTTTTCAAACGGGTAGTTAATGGTAAGCCTGGGCTTAAAAAAGAAATATTTCATCGCGACATAAAAAGCTTTGAGAAAGTCCCAGATTATTAAATTTTTCATTATATAAAAAAATCTTTTCATTACATTTCCTATGGCATTAAATTAAAAATAAAAAGAAAGCTAGCAGTCAATACAACCCAAAAAAGGGATATCGGTAGAAAAACTTTCCAACCAAGCCTCATTAGCTGATCGTATCTGTATCTCGGTACAATAGCCTTTACAATTCCAAATAAGAAGAAAACCGTTGCAACCTTAAGTATAAACCAAACTGCGCCGGGAATAAGAGTAAAAGGTACTATATTAAATGGTGGGAGCCATCCTCCTAGAAACAAGATAGTAATCATTGCACACATCAAAAAGGTTGCCGCAAGTTCACCTAAAAAATAAAGCATAAACAAAGAAGAGGAGTATTCCGTCTGATAACCTGCGACTAATTCAGCTTCCGCTTCTGGGAGATCAAAGGGCGGCCGATTGGTTTCAGCCAATGCGGAAATAAAGAAGATTATGAACATAGGAAATAAAGGAAAAACAAACCAAATGTTTCTTTGGGCCATTACTATATCGGTTAAATTCAATGACCCAACACACAGTAGTACAGTTATAATGACTAATCCAATCGAGATTTCGTAAGACACCATTTGTGCTGCAGAACGCATTGCCCCCATAAAGGGATATTTGGAATTCGAGGCCCAACCCCCCATAACAATTCCGTATACTCCAAGAGAAGAAATAGCAATGATGTATAGAATCCCAACGTTTAAGTCAGATACCACCCAACCTTCAGAAAAAGGTATGACTGCCCAAGCTGATAATGCTACAAAACAGGTAATTATTGGAGCAAGAATAAAAATAGCCTTATTAGCTTCTTGAGGAATAATGATTTCCTTAAATAATAATTTGATTAAATCAGCAGCACTTTGCATTAATCCGAATGGCCCTACTACGTTAGGGCCACGTCTTAATTGAACTGCAGCCCAAATCTTTCTTTCACCATAAATGCCAAAATAAGCCATCAATAATACAGCTAACAAGACCAAAATTGACTGAAAAAATAGAATCGCAATTGGAATAATATAATCAATTAAGTTTGCCATCAATTGTCTCTTTTCTGAGTATAATTATTTCTTTCCGATAAATTTACTGATGCCCTGGTAATAGAATTTGTAAACCAGTAATTTGTTATGGCTTCAGAAAATTTATGTCCCTTAATATCATTCTTATCTTTTCTTTTAGGAGGATTATTTCTTTGAAAATCGTTAAATGGATCTAAATTAGGATATTCCTTGTAAATTTTTTTTCTTAATCCTTCGTGGGTTTGGAAATCGGAATTAAGATTCAAGGCTTCAGAAATTAATCTTATTATTTCCCAATCTTCCTTTGCTTCCCCAACGGGGAAAACAGAGCGGACCGATTCTTGAACCCTTCCTTCGGTATTCATATACAAACCATTTTGTTCACTAAAAGCGGCTGAAGGTAAAATTAAATCAGCATTGTTTGCGCCTTTATCGCCATGATGTCCCTGGTAAATTACATAGCAATTATCTAAATCAGACAAGTGAAGTTCATCGGCCCCCAATAAAAATATAGTCTTTATTAGACCTGCTTTGCATCCATCAATTATTTCTTCTGTATTCTTACCTTCTTCTTCAGGAATGAAATCTATACTCATAGCGCCAGCTCTAGAAGCAGCGGTATGCAAGACGTTAAACCCATTCCATCCATTATTGATAAAATTAAATTTATAAGCTAACTCTATGCATAAATCTAAAAATTCACTCCCTTTATCTCCTGTTAAGGCGCCTTGGCCGATTATCATCATTGGTTTTTTGGTTAGTTTCAATTTATCGCAAAAGCTATTCTTACCTTCTAAGATATCTTGAACAATCTTAGGGTCTTCTCCTAAAAGCTCATAATCATAAGTAAGGTCACATTTAGCTCCTATTAAACCCAACTGATAGGATATATTTCTTGATTGTCTTAATATTCTTGAGTTAAGGAGAGGAGCTTCTTTTCTCGGGTTGGTTCCTATAAGAAGACATCCATCCGATTCATCAATCCCTGAAATAGTGGAATTAAACAACCATCTTTCTCTTGGGCCAGAAATCTTAGACCCGTCTTGTCGACAATCATAATTCTTAACTTTGATCCCTTTTAGAAGTTTTTTTAAAGAGTAAACTGATTCAATTGGAACTAGATCCCCAGAAATTGCAGCTATCTCTTCTGGTTTATTTGAGATTAGATTTTTTTTAGCAAGATCAATTGCGTCCTCCCAGGTAGTTTTAACTAATTTTTTTCCCACTCTTTTATAGGGCTTGTCAATTCTTTGAAAGGATAAACCATCCCAAAAAAAGCGTGTTTTATCGGTAATCCACTCTTCATTAATTTCTTCATTAAGCCTAGGTAATACCCTCATAACCTTTAAACCTTTTGAATCAATCCTAATATTTGATCCTAAAGCATCCATTACATCTATTGTTTCGGTTCTCTTTAATTCCCATGGTCGAGCTGAAAAGGCGTAAGGTTTTGAAGTAAGGGCTCCTACTGGACACAAATCTATAACATTGCCCGACAACTCAGATTCAACAGAACTATTCAGGTAGGTGGTTATTTCCATATCATTTCCACGACCTATTGCACCTATTTCATGATTACCCGAAACCTCCGAAGAAAATCGTACGCATCTAGTGCAATGTATACATCTTGTCATCTCAGTTTTTATAAAAGGTCCCATACCTTTATTCTCTACTGCCCTCTTATCATCAAAAAAGCGACTTTCTCCATGACCGAAAACCATAGCTTGGTCCTGCAAATCGCATTCTCCTCCTTGATCACATATTGGACAATCTAAAGGATGATTGATAAGCAGGAATTCCATCACACCCTCTCTTGCATTCTTTACTCTTTCAGTTTTGGTGTAAACTTTTATGCCCTCACTCACCTGAACTGCACACGATGCAACTGGTTTAGGGCTTAATCCTCTACTATCTTCTACATCTACAAGACACATTCGGCAATTTCCGGCTACCGAAAGTCTCTCATGATAACAAAACCTAGGTATATCTATTCCGGCTTCCTCACAAGCTTGTATTAAAGCTAATCCTTCTTCAACTTCATATTTGATTCCATCTATTTCGATATTAACCATAGTTTCTAAACCGCATCACCTTTGTAATTGTCAATTCTCTCCTCTATATATGGTCGAAAATGTCTTATGATGCCTTGAATAGGCCAAGCAGCCGCATCGCCTAAAGCACAAATAGTATGACCTTCTATTCGCTCTGTTAAATTTAGAAGAATATCAATATCTTTCTTTTTGGCTGAACCCTTAGCCATTTTTTCCATCATTTCCCACAACCAACCTGTCCCCTCTCTACAGGGAGTACATTGTCCACAACTTTCGTGTTTATAAAAATATGAAATTCTCGAAATTGCCCTAATCAAATCAGTAGATTTATCCATTACTATAACTGCAGCAGTACCTAAGCCCGATTTAACCTCAGCAAGAGAATCAAAATCCATCAAAACTGTATCACATATATTTTTAGGTATGAGAGGAACAGAAGAACCCCCAGGAATAACAGCTAATAAATTTTTCCAACCTCCCCGAACTCCACCTGCGTATTTTTCAATAAGAGTTTTTAAAGGGATTCCCATTTCTTCTTCAATGTTACATGGTGTATTAACATGACCAGAAATACAAAAAATTTTAGTTCCGGTGTTCCTTGGTCTTCCTAAAGACGAAAACCAACCTGATCCTCTTCTTAAAATTTCAGGAACAACAGCAATACTCTCTACATTATTTACCGTTGTAGGGCAGCCAAATAACCCGGAAGTAGCTGGAAAGGGTGGTTTCAGTCTTGGTAAACCTTTTTTTCCTTCTAGACTTTCAAGAAGTGCTGTTTCTTCACCACATATATATGCTCCAGCCCCCCCATGAATAAAAATATCTATATCCAGGCCTGTTTTGCATGCATTTTTTCCTACCAATCCTTCAGAATAAGCTTCTTCAAGAGCAGCTTCCAGAATTTTCCTTTCATCAACAAATTCACCTCTAATATAAATATAACAAGCCTGAGCCCCTATAGCTGCAGAGGCAATTATAGATCCTTCAAGTAATTTGTGAGGTTCATTTCGTATGATATCTCTATCTTTACAGGTTCCGGGTTCGGACTCATCTGCGTTAACCACTAGATAATGCAACTT
>CAJWUE010000079.1:0-6111 GCA_913047775.1 uncultured Rhodobiaceae bacterium | reverse complement strand
CGTAAATTGATTCTCGAGTATTTTCTTCAGCCCACACCCCTGCAAGACCGGAGGCAGACCAATGAATTATACGGCTGCTAGCAGCCATATAATCTTTTCCGTCGACCTTCTTAATCATGTTAGGCCTAACTAATTTTAAGATAGTTCCATAAAAGGGATTAAATGGAATGGATCCACGCAGCTCAGCCGTTCCATCTAAAACACCAACCTTGGAAAAATACTTTTCTTCATTATCAGAACCACCGCTAACATGACTATCACTTGAACCTATGAGACCAAATTTATATGGATTGGTTATGCCTTGTTCTGCCAAAGTTAAGCCTCTTAAATACGCATCTCTCACATAGCTGCCTTTTAGATTGCTGATAAGCTCTTCTCCTTCATGACCTGTCTTAGCTTCAAAAGCTGCCCATTCATCATTTTTAGATAGTAATGGATGCGTCTCTGAAGTTCCTTTAACCTGAGTTATTTCTGTTAACGGTTCATTAAGCGCGCGCTTATTGGCATATTCTTCATCTATTGGACCGCCATTATAATCATTTAATGAAAAAGCAGCTCCACCTGAAATATTGGAGTTATGAGGTATGGCTAAACTCTCAACACCATTACTTCTTAGCCTATCCATCCAATCCCATAATTTTTCTGGATCTTGACTATCTACTCTAGAAAAAAGTCGAGGTGGTAAGTTTTTGGTATCACGAAAGATGACATTCCGATGTAGATATTTTTCGTAAAGATCAATGCTGGATGTATATTCATAACCAGCAAAAGTAGTAAAAGACCCAGGGACATATGCATCATCGGCAGCCTCAATGGTCTCTTGCCACACAGTCCGACCCACTTCTTCTATCAAAGATGGATCAATGGTTCCTTGTTCCACACCATCTGAAACCGCTTTTGCAAAGGGTCTAAAAAGATTACTTCTTTTCATGATCGAATAGAATCGATTGCTAACTGAAGCATTTAAATCATGTAAAGGCTTCGCTATTTCATAACGAGAAAATTGAGATGTTGTATCAGCTGCCTCCTTAAGTAATCCCAAAAACACTGCATGATCAGTGACAGCATAGAAATCTAAAGGTCTGCTCAGTTGAATTTGATATCCAGTTGGGTGAGGAATTGCTTGGCCTTGAGCATATCTGTAAGCATCAGCAGGAGAGCTAATTGTCCCAAAGGTATAGGCATCAAAAGAATTTGCAGTATGAACATGCAGATCTCCGAAATATACATTCTTATCCGGATTGGTTGGAGGCCTTAATTGCAAAATCTTTTCATCAATTTGGGAGTTTGTTGAAATCAAATCCACAGGTGATGACTCGGATGCCTCATTTGTTTGAATTGATAGTAAAAATACTATCAATAACGGTAAAGCTAAAAACCAACGTATCCTTGATGCATTTATAATTTTATTCATGCTGGTCTCCAATGTTTTATGTTACTCTGCTCATTAGTTTTCCCTAATAAAGTTGATTAATAATTGCGACAGTTCTTTAGGTCTTGTCCATTGATAAAAATGACCGCCTCCAATTTGTGGGGCACTCTTTGCATTTGGGCACATAGCTAATACGTCCTTTTCGATTCCATTTGTTACTGGATCATCCCCTGCAAAGACACTAAGAAAAGGTTTATCCCAAGTAGAGAAAAACTCTCTTGCCTTTCTTTGTTCTTCTAATGACTGATCAGGAATTATTGGCACATGACTTGGCATAGCTCTAGGACCCATTTTGAAACTAGGATCTGGAAAAGGCGCTTCATAGGCTTTTGCTATATAAGATTTGAAAGGTGATGCGCTATATTTTCCTAATAAGATAAAAATATAATTTAAAGCTAATGACACTATAGATCTTTTATCCATTTGCATAGATTGTATAAAACCTATGGGTAAGTCTTCAGTGTCCCAACAAAATTTCTGCCAGTACATGAATTTTAGTCCCGGATGAGTTTTGCCGCTGTCCATTTGACTTATTTGTTTCGCCATCGACATTGGGTGAAGTTTTATATTACTTTCTCTAAAGGCCTTTATTTCTTCAATGACTTCTTCGGATACTTCTGGATTATAAGGAAGTCCGGTATTGCCCATCGAGACTTTTGAGAATCTATTTGGCTCTCTAGCAACTATTCTTAATCCAATCAAACCACCCCAGTCCTGACAAAATAAAGTTATATCTTCAAAATCATTGGCATTTAGCCAATCAACCATCCAATCAACTTGATTTTGGTAACTATAATCTTCTCTAGAGGCCGGCTTATCGGATTTTCCATAACCAGGTAAATCAGGAGCAATAACTCTTATCCCAGCTTCTGTTAAGAAAGGTATCATCTTGGAATAAAGGTAACACCAAACTGGCTGACCATGCATTGCTAACAAAATAGGTCCGTCTTTAGGCCCTTCATCTATATGATGTATGCGTAGATCTGAACCGTCTTTGGTCTTTATGTTCGTGTAATGTGGTTCATAAGGAAAATCAGTTATTCCTTCAAATCTCTCGTCTGGAGTTCTTAATATTTTCATATTTATTTTTCTTTCATTAATAATTTTTCACAACCAGTTCCTTCAAACAGATCCAGCAATCTTTTTTGATCAATCTCAGTCAAAGCATAAAATTCTTGGTTGATCCATTGGAGGCATTTACCTTGGTAGTTAAAGGTTTTTTGACTCCAGGTAGATCCATCTATCTCAGTTTCCCATGTCTCATCGCCATTTTTTAATGCTTCACTATTTGCTAAAAGTGCAGGCACATAAACATGTCCTATTTCTTTCAAAAGAGATTTTATACTATCTGGAAGTGATTCGAAATTTTCCCAAGTATTTTTATCCGGATTTATTCCTGATAGATCTTCCATACTATTTATCCACGCTACAGTTCTAAGAGACTCCTCATGTGCTATTGCTCTGGATGTAGGATCAAGTCCTATCAACTGGGTCAGTTGCCCATAAATAGCAAAGTCTGCAGAACTTGGCCTATGTCCAAATAGAAAAGGTAGATTGCTAAGATGGTTCTGCATGATACCTAGAAAACGTTTGTAACTATTTTCAATAATTGGAGCAGTGATATTATTTGAACCAACTACCCAAAGCCTTTCAATTTGTCTTGAACCGATACCTTCTTTAAAAAGTTTCCAAATATCATCTTGAAGATCTACTTTGTGATTCAAAGGCAAAATAGATGAAGCATTATCAGCATCCTCTTCGAAGTGCCACCTGTAATGAAACATATATTTGGTAACCCATTCATCTCCGAAGTCTTCTAAAAGGTAATTTAGAAAACAAAGGGCAGGATCTTCCGGTATTACACTTCTGCCTTCAAATTCTTTTTCAAGTCTTCTGATAATCGGAGTTGAGTCGGTAACAGTCTGAAGTTCACCTCTTTCATCTCTCATAAGAAAGGTTGGAAGGAGAACAGGCTTAGGGGGCTCAATATTTAGATCTTCAAATGCACCGCCGCTGTCCAAAAGCTCTCCAGGATTACCCCAAATTATTTCATAAGGTATGCGTCTGTAACGAAGCAACGCGATCATCTTCCTTGTGTAGGGAGATGGCGGCGCACCTATGAGAGTAAGTCTTTCTTTTTGTAACATAGTTTTATTCCTTATTTACTTTGTCTATGACTCTAATTAAAGCATCAGCTATTACAGCTGGAACTTCTTCTTGTAGAAAATGTCCAGCCGAGGTTTCGGTCACATCCGCCTTAGGAAAGTTTTGCTTCATGAACGGTAGCGCTTTGGCGAGAATAGGGTCGTTCATACCCCAGATAATTTCTGCAGGGATGTCTAACCCCTGAACATAACGCTCAACCAGCCTTAAAGATGGCACGCTCGCATGATCTGGTCCGTCAGTTACCATTCGCATTAACGCCAATGGTGCCTTAGCATTACCACTTTCGTACACCGGTCTGCCATAAAGTTCTACCAAATCATCTGACATCGAACTGGGGTCACCTTGAGTTCGATGCAATTGATCAAAAATTGAGAACACAACTTCTAAAAGAACTTCACCAACCACAGGTGTCTTGACGGTCGCATGCGCGCGGGATAGGTCCACATTAATTGTCGGCGCGTTAAACCCTGTGTTCATTAAGACAGCTCCTTTAAGTAAATCAGGGGAAAGGGCTAGCGCACCCATACCGATTGGGCCGCCCCAATCCTGACCAGCGTAAACCAATTCGGATATTTTCAACTTCCTCAAAACTCCGTTGATCCAGCGAATATGATTTTCTAGGGTATGCTCGCTCGCTGGGACTTTACTAGAAAAACCCAACCCTATAAGCGTGGGCATAATAACTCGAACTCGGTTGGTAGGTAGATTAGCCACCACCTGTCGGTACAAAAATCCCGAGGTAGGATTCCCGTGCAGCAAGAAAACAGGAAAACCATCGCCAACTTCAAGTATGTGAACCTTGATACCCGGCTCTACTTCAACAAAATAACTCTTGTAGTCTGGTCCGATCTTCTTTGCCGCATAATCTGGAAGGGGATATGCCTCGAAACCTCCTGCATCAAGAGTCACCGTGCCCTGTCCTTCTGGAGTAACAATTTCACCATCGCGAGTGATATAGCTCACAAAAAAAATGCATGTCACGGTAATAATAAACAGCGAAATCAATAAAAACTTTTTCATATTAATTATTTACCTTTATTTTGATTTTGTCGGCGGTTATCATAACTCCTTCGCCCAGTTCATCATTTTTAACTTGCTTAAACGAATCTAGATCGCCCAAGACTGCTTGCCATGTATAAAAATAATTCTTATTTTCAATAGATATTGGAAAACAGCCGAATCCTATAGGGATCATGGAAAAAGCACCTTTATGCTCGCCTACTAAATAGCGATCAAGAAAGTTGAGATAAGATTCTTTCTTTTCGATGAGTACTATGTCGAAAAATGCTACAGCATCTTTTCCCTCTGAATCAATTTTCCCTAATATCTGAGCTGGAAATAGCCCGCCGGTCCAACGAGCATTTATCTCAGTCACCACCAGGCTGCCATCTTTTCCAATAAAAAAGTCAATTCCGCAGTTGCTACCCTCGTCAGAAACGTAACCATGATGCCTCGCATATTCACCCACTTTGAGAAGTACGCGAGTTTGTTTTTCGGACAAGGTCACCGACTTCCCTATTAAGTTCCCAACCCAAATCCCATCGGCAAACAAAATTTCTCGTATGTTGTCTATCCGAATCTCAGTTTTTGAAACAACTAGATCTACTGTCATCTCTTTGTAAAACTTTAAGTCCAACCGTTCCTGTAGCAAGATGATCATGCTCTCATCGTATTCGGCGACATATTCTTCACATTCGCCTATGGTGCTAACTGGCGCAACATTTCTAGCTCCAGCCAAGCCTAAGAGCTTAATGATTATTTTGTTTCTATGTGAAAGAAAGAAATCTTTTACAGCATCTGACTGCAGCTCTGCTTTAGTGGTGACTAAAGTGTTCGGTACTGGAATTCCAAAGCTTGGTGCATTTTCTGCGAAGTGTTTTTTTGAATTAACATTTCTATTAATCTCTAGCAAGTTTTCATTATTGTGAATTATTTTATTAGATCCACTGGACATGTAAAGATTAGTTACATCTGTCAAGTTTGGATTTTTCTTAACGTAAGTTGCTACTGAATCATAGTAGGTGTTTTTGGGGTGATAGCTAAAATTATTTAGTGGAATTATATTTTGAGTCATTCGAGAAAAAAACCCATGATACCGTCTTACGGTTTCTTTCCACTCGGTTGAAGCAAATTGTTCATAGAGAGCAACATGATCATTGTCGTGCCCAACGCACGTTAAAGCGATTTGTAACATGGCCGTTAATTCAACGTTTGATAGATGATCAGCTTTCTGTTTTTCCGTAAGTTTTTCAAGATCGAAAAAGAGAGAACAGTCGTCCCCAGCCATTGCGTAAAGAGAAGAGTAATGAGCTCCCGGGAAGAAAGATCCGATTTTCATGACATGTGTGCTCCACCATCAATCATTGTCTTCTTGCTCCCCTACAGTAGTTATGTTAGCAAATTTTTTAGAAAATAGTCTATACTTCTCTAGATAACAAAAAAAGAAAAAGTATTAAATAAAGAAATTTACCCGATTAAACCTCAATAATCGCTTATAAGCATATAGGAGCTAA
>CAJWUE010000078.1:0-6411 GCA_913047775.1 uncultured Rhodobiaceae bacterium | reverse complement strand
GCATTAACTACTATCATATCTATCTCCCTTTATTGTTATTGAAGCATAATGCAAATGAATTACAAGAACTAAATTCTTTACTCTTGTCAAAATAGAAATAAGATGTTTTGGCGTCTTAGTTTGGGGGGGAGGGACTATAATTTATGCCACAAAGGTTCAATTATATAGATTTTTCAGAAGAAATAACTTCTGATCCGAAACATAAGGCAATTCTTTCGACCGATAGATATACCAATACAGAATTTATGCAGTCCGAATGGGATAAAATTTGGACCAAAACTTGGCTTTTTGCAGGTTTGGTATCCGACATTCAAGAAGTTGGTGATTTCTTTGTTTATGATATTGGACGTGAATCTGTAATAGTAACGCGCAATGAAGATAAGAAGATCTCCGCTTTTTATAATGCTTGCCAACATCGTGGAAACAAAATTTTCACTTTAGAACGGGGGTCAGTTAAAAAAGTATCTTGTCCTTATCATGGATGGACTTACAAATTGAATGGGAAACTAGAAAAAATTCCAGATGTGGAACTCTTTAATCAAAAGTTTTCTTGTGATGAGAAATCTTTAAAGCCTGTAAGAGTAGAGACGTGGGCAGGGTTAGTATTTATAAATATGACTGGAGAATCTGCATCTCTTGAAACTTTTCTTGGGCCTATCATTGATCAATTAAATCCTTATCATTTTGAAAATATGCAGCTTGTTAAACACCAAACGGTTTCTCTTGAAACCAATTGGAAAACTGTTCGAGATAATTTTTTGGAACAATACCACGTTGACTTTATTCATCCTCAACATGCAAGTTTTGTCGATTGTTGTGATGCCAATAATGATATGTGGCCTTTTGGACATACTAGGACAATGGTTCTCAGCCCTGTTATGAACCCACGATATTCAATGCCAGATGAGCCGCCTGATTTTATGAGTCAATATTTAAATGGACTGGAATTAGATCCCAAAGATTTTATCGGTAAAGTTTCTGAAATTCGTGAAGCAATTCAGAAACAGAAAAGAGTGATAGGTAAAAAATTAGGCTTTGATTATTCTGAATTTACAGATGATCAAGTCTCAGATGTTTTGCAATATGACATCTTTCCAAATATTTTTATGACTATTCATCCAGAAAGGTTATGGATTTTTGGCCCAAAACCGCACCATTCTGATCCTAATAAATGTTCGTTTTCAAAATGGACGCTTCAAATTCCAAAGAACAAAATCCGAGATGATAAAAGAGGATTTGAATTACTTCCTGGATCTTCGGATTATGAATATCCTAAAGACCGAGCAAAGCACGAAATCTTTTCAAGAGAAGATGTTGTTGAAGGTAGAAACTCTATGACGATCACCATTGATCAAGATATACACTATTTAAATGGTATGCAGGCTGGTATGCACTCAAGAGGATTCGAAGCTGCAGTGCTAAATAACGATGAAGAAAGAGTTCAACATTTTCATAACTGGGTAGATAATTGGCTTAGTAAAGATTCTCTATGGTCAAAAATTAGTAATTCCAAGTAGGCTCGTAAAGGATTTCTTTAAATGTCTGAAAAAAGGCTTCCAAAAAAAACGTTATTCTTTTATGGCCTTTCAGAGATGCCAATAACAGTAGCCAATGTTCCGCTTGCTGCATATATTCCAAATTATTATGGTGCTGACTTAGGGATTAGTTTGGCTGTTATCGGAGCGGTTTGGATGATAGCTAGGGTGTTTGACGCTATAACAGATCCTCTTATTGGTTATCTTGGAGATAGAACCGATACTCGTTGGGGAAGACGAAGGGTTTGGATGGTCGCTTCTGTCCCATTTTTAATGATGGCTGTTTATAAAATATTTTTTCCGCAATTAGGTGCTGATGGCGGTTATTTATTGTTGTGGCTAGTTGTTTTTTGGTTGGGTTGGACCATGTTGTTTATTCCGTATTATGCATGGGCCGCAGAATTATCACCTGAATACAATGAAAGAACAACAATTGCAGCCTGGCGTATGTTCATAGGGATGATAGCAAATGTTGCTACCAAGATCTTACCTGTCTTGGCATTATTATTATTTGCCTATGGAGGAACACGCGAAGTCGTAGTTATGATAGGGTGGTCGTTACTTTTACTAATTCCAGTAACTGTAACCTTAACCGTTCTAAATGTTCCCGAAAAGAAAGATTATTCATCTACAAGAATACCTATTGTAAAAGGTCTAAAGATTATGTGGAGTAATGGTCCTTTCAAAAGGCTCGTTTTTGCTTTTTTCTTTAACAGTTTGGGAACGGCTCTTTCTACAGCAGTTGTCCTATTTTATATAAGAGGTGTTACTGGAGAAGAAGAAGCCGGAATTATTTTTCTTCTTTGTTATTATACTGCAAATCTATGTGGGATTCCTTTTTGGGCGTGGTTTTCAAAGAAGATAGGAAAGCACATTGCATGGATGATTGGATTGAGTTTTTATATTGTAATGAGTCCTTTTTATATGTTTTTAGGTCAAGGAGATTTTTATTGGATGCTTCCTATCACATCAACCACAGGTTTTGCCGGAGCAAGTTTTTATGTTATGCCCAATTCCATGAAAGCTGATGTTATTGATCTTGATACGTTAAATTCTGGTGAAGATAGAGCAGCATTGTTCTTTGCTGTGTGGTCATTTGTTTCAAAAATAGCCTTGTCCATCGGTCCATTTTTAGGATTAAGTCTTCTTGCTTTCACGGGTTTTGACTCGACTCCCGGTGCAATTAACAGCCCAAACCAGATATTGGGACTTAAGATTATATTTTCTTTTGCTTGTCCTGTATTTTTTATAATTACCAATTTGATTGCCTTTGGATATCCCATAACCGAAAAAAGACAGTTAGAGATAAGAAAACAATTGGAAGATAGAAAAGCAGGTAAAGAAACAAGAGTAGAGGCATGACTGAAAATATTTCCAATAAGAAGTTGTTTTTCTATGGGTTGTCTGAAATGCCAATTTCTATTGCTTCTCTTCCTTTGTTGACGTATTTGCCAAGTTATTATGGTCAAGATATAGGAATAAGTTTATCGGCAATTGGTACCATCTGGCTGTTTACACGAATTTTTGACGCTATTACAGATCCGTTAATAGGCTATTGGAGCGATAAAACTAATACACGTTGGGGAAGAAGACGGATCTGGATGGTGGCTTCTGTGCCGATTTTAGTAATATCTGTGTACAATCTTTTTTTTCCAAACGAAGAAACTGTAACTGCTACGGATTTGTTTATATGGTTAGCCTTGTTCTGGTTGGGTTGGACCATGTTATTAATTCCCTATTATGCATGGGGAGCCGAACTTTCACCCGACTATCATGAAAGATCAACCATAACAGCCTGGCGAAGTTGGTTGGGAATGTTTGGAAATGTTGTAAGCAAATCCGTACCAACATTAGCCTTATTCTTTTTTGCTTATGGAGGTACAAGAGAGGTTACACAAATGATAGGCGTGTTTATGTTGATTTTAATACCGCTTACAATTCTCCTGACAACTACAAATGTTTCTGAAAAGATGGACTACAAACCTACATATATTCCTATTCTAAAGGGGATTAAGATTATGTGGGCGAATTTACCTTTTAGGCGATTGATTCTCGCTTTCTTTTTGTATTCTACTGCAACAGCTATTTCTGGATCCACCTTTATTTTCTTTATCAGGGGAGTTCTGGCAGATGAAAAGGCCGGCATTGCATTACTGCTATCTTATTACTTTGTGAATATGTGCGCCATTCCTGTATGGGTATGGATTGGCAAAAGAATTGAAAAACATACGGCATGGATCTTTGGTATGTTGACCTACGCCATAGTAAATCCTTTTTATCTCCTTTTGGGACCAGGTGATCTCTATTGGATGACCATAGGTTTAATGATAACAGGTTTTGGTGGAGCAACGAGCTACATATTTCCCAATTCGATGAAAGCTGATGTCATTGATTTGGATAAAACAAGTTCTGGAGAAGATCGGGCAGCTATATACTTTGCTGTGTGGTCGTTCATTATAAAAATCGCTTATTCTTTTGGTCCATGGTTTGCTCTTATGCTTTTGGCTTACTCCAGTTTTGATCCCACTCCAGGAGCTACGAATTCAGAAAGTCAATTATTTGGTCTTAGATTTATTTTTTCTTTAAGTACGACGATATTTATGGGTGCCACTATACTGACGATTTACAATTACCCCTTAACCAAAAAAAAGCATGAAGAAATTAGGGAAGAGTTAGAAGCTTTAAACAATTAAATGGAGAATAAAAAAAGAGAGAGAATGGCAAGCGCATGAGTTCAAAAAAAATAAGTCGCAAGAATTTATTTTTCTATGGTTTATCGGAGATGCCTATATCTATTGCCTCTCTACCCTTGTTGACGTATTTACCAAATTATTATGGTCAAGAAATAGGAATAAGTTTATCGGCAATTGCTACAATTTGGCTTTTTACAAGAATTTTTGACGCTATTACAGATCCGTTAATTGGCTATTGGAGTGATAAAACGGATACTCGTTGGGGAAGAAGACGCATATGGATGGTTGCTTCAATCCCAATACTGGTGATTTCGGTATATAACCTTTTTTTCCCTAATGAAGAAACTGTCACCACTGTGCACTTGTTTATTTGGCTAGCTTTGTTTTGGTTGGGGTGGACCATGTTATTAATTCCCTATTACGCATGGGGAGCCGAACTGTCTCCCGACTATCATGAAAGATCAACCATAACAGCATGGCGAAGTTGGTTAGGAGTGCTTGGAAACGTTGTCAGCAAATCCATACCAACATTAGCCTTATTCTTTTTTGCTTATGGGGGTACGAGAGAGGTTACGCACATGATAGGCGTATTTATGTTAATTTTAATTCCGCTTACAATTATTCTTACAACTGTAAATGTTCCGGAAAAAAAGGACTACAAACCTACATATATTCCTATTACCAAGGGGGCTAAGATTATGTGGGCAAATTTGCCTTTTAGGCGTTTGATCTTTGCCTTCTTTTTGTATTCTACTGCAACAGCTATTTCTGGATCGACTTTTATATTCTTTATCAGAGGAGTTCTGGCAGAAGAAAAGGCAGGAATCGCTCTCTTATTATCTTATTATGTTGTGAATATGTGCGCTATTCCTTTTTGGGTATGGGTTGGGAAAAGAATTGAAAAACATACAGCATGGATCTTAGGTATGTTGACCTTTGTCATAACAAACCCTTTTTATCTCTTATTGGGACCGGGTGATATTTACTGGATGACATTAGGGTTAATGATAACAGGTTTTGGCGGAGCAACGAGTTTAATCTTTCCCAATTCGATGAAGGCTGATGTCATTGATATGGACAAAATCAGTTCCGGAGAAGATCGGGCTGCCGTATTTTTTTCTGTATGGTCGTTCGTTATTAAAATCGCTTTTTCTTTTGGTCCGTGGTTTGCTCTCATGCTTTTGTCTTATTCTAGTTACGACCCGACGCCGGAAGCTACGAATTCGGAAAGTCAATTATTCGGTCTTAGATATATCTATGCTTTAAGTACGACGATATTTATGGGTGCAACTATACTGACGATTTACAATTACCCCTTAACCAAAAAAAAGCATGAAGAAATTAGGGAAGAGTTAGAAGCTTTAAACAATTAAATGGAGAAAAAATTATGAGTGATCAACAAAGATTACAGCGCAGTATTGATAAATCTGAAATTTATGATCTCGCGTGCAAATATATGAGAGGACTTGATAGATTAGATATTGAATTACTGAAATCTGTTTTTCATGAAGATGCTTGGTGCGATTATGGTTTTACAAAAAGTGATGCGGCCACGTTCGCTCAATTTTGTATGGATGCCTTAAAAGAACATCACGCTAATCACCATATGATCGGTAATGTTCTCATAGAGTTTGGAGATGACGCGAATGAAGCTTTTGGGGAAGTATATTTCCAGGCCTATCATAAAGTCGATCAAGAAGGTGTTACCAATGATGTCTTTATTTCAGGGCGTTATCTAGATCGCTATGAGAAAAGAGACGGCGTGTGGAAAATGGCCTATCGTTCAGAGGTGGTGGATTGGTCAAGAACAGAACCTACAAACGAGCCATATTTCGACTCAGCCCCTGATTGTTTTCGTGGAGGGCGACAAGATGATAGAGTATATAAAACTGAAGATAGATACAATCCGAATAATTAAAAAGTTATAATTTTCAGTATGTTAGATAACCAAACCCCGATATTACCATGAGGGTGGCCCAGCTCATTTGGGCCGCTCTTTATCCCTCAACAACCTTAACTTTTTCTCTTCTTGATATTGAAGAAGGCTTAAGGATCAATCCCAATTGATTGTCATGAACATGATAAGGTTTATTATTTGTAAAGAGGTCTTTATAGAATTGTCCATCCTTCATAACCGCTATGATGCGTTCGTGATTTTGAAGAACAGTAATGTCTTCAAGAGG
>CAJWUE010000077.1:0-6458 GCA_913047775.1 uncultured Rhodobiaceae bacterium | reverse complement strand
TGTCATTAGCAAAATTTAGAAAAATTTCCAAAGAGGGTGTTAAGTTCCAATCCCATATTGATGGCTCAACACACATTCTCACTCCAGAAAATGTCGTGGATTCACAAAATATAATTAATTCTAACATTCAAATGTCTTTAGATGAATGTTTACATTATCCAGTCACCTTTGAAGATTCAAAAAAATCAATGAGACTTTCTTTAAATTGGGCTGAAAGAGCTAGAAGAAGATTTCTAGATACTAAGAAAAATAAATCTGATGCTCAATTTGGTATTATTCAAGGGGGAATTTTTAAAGATTTAAGAATAGAATCAATAAAAGAAAATACAGACATTGATTTCGACGGGTATGCCATTGGAGGATTGGCTGTTGGAGAGGGCCATGAAATGATGAAGGAGGTTGTAAAATATACAGCACCTGAATTACCTAGTAATAAAGTTCGATACTTGATGGGAGTAGGTAAGCCAAAAGATATAATAATAGCGGTTGAGAATGGTATAGATATTTTTGATTGTGTTATTCCTACCCGTGAGGGCAGGCATGGAAATGCTTATACAAATTACGGCGTTATTAACCTTAATAATTCTAAATTTAGTAACGATTTAAGCCCAATTGATGAAAAAAACGCATATTATATTACAAAAAATTATTCAAAAAGTTATTTACATCACTTATTAAAAATTAATGATCCTCTAGGGGCTATGTTAGTATCGTTACACAATTTAAATTATTATAATGAATTGATGAATAAAATAAGAAACGCAATTAGAGATAAAAAATTTAATGCTTTTAAAGAAAATTACCGGTTCTAAAGATTTAAGTTTTAGGACTATCAACGTCTGAAGCATCTTCTTGATCTAATAGATTCTCGATTCTTTCATCGATTTTTGCTGCTTTAGCACATTCATCTTTGTTAATCCCTGCGGCAGCACATATTAATTCACCTGCAACAGGACTAATTTCCTCTTTAGCAACCTTAGTAACCGGAGGAGGAGCTGCGCATGATGTTAACAAAAATAACATAGCCACAACAAATAAATTGTATATTTTCAACTGAAATACCCTTCTGTTTAAATCATAACACATAATAGTAATTTGACAATTTTTTGAAAGAGACAGTTTAGAAATTAAAAATAAAATTTGATTTGATACAAACTAACATTTAAAAGTTAGATAATTGTGGGCCCGTAGCTCAGTAGGTAGAGCACCTCCCTTTTAAGGAGATTGTCACAGGTTCGATCCCTGTCGGGCTCACTCTCTTATAACTAGATTGTCATATCTTATTAGAACCTTTCTGAAAAGTTTTCACAAAAAGATTTGAGTCATTTGTAAAAATATATAATCTTAATAAAATAATTATCGAAGCAACAAATAAATCCATAACATATAAAACGCTTAGAGATTTTGTACCTAAAAAAATAAACTAAGGAATTGAAAATGATTAAAAAAATACTTACTACTTTATTTTTCTTTATGATTATTTTTGCTAGTAACTTAGAGGCTCATAATTTACAAGAATCCATTAAAAGCGACCATCGATTAACTAGCAATATTATAAGAGATGATTCCCGCCATCCTTACGAAACATTGAGTTTCTTTGAAATTAAACCTGAAATGACAGTTGTTGAGCTTTCTCCAGGCGGGGGATGGTATACAGAAATACTTGCAATGTATATGTATGATGAAGGTCGTCTTATTACAGCCCCTTATAATCCTGCTTTAGGCGATTATGCTCAACGAAGTTTCAAAAATTTTGTAAAGAAACTTAAAAGCAATGAAGTCTATAAGAAAGTAGAAATCATATATCTTTTTGAAAAACTAGCTGAAGATGCAACTGTAGATGCTGTTTTAACTTTTAGAAATGTTCATAATTGGTTGGATAATAATGCTAAGGGAGCAAAAAAAATATTCCAACAGGCATACTCTGCATTAAAACCAGGAGGGATATTCGGTGTGGTTGAACATAGGGCAAGTCCTGGAACCTCGCTTGTGGATATGTATAATAGCGGATATGTCACAGAAAAATATATAATTAATTTAGCAAATCAGGTTGGGTTTGTACTTTCTGACAAGTCTGAAATAAATTCGAATTGGAAGGATAAAAAGGACTATTCTAAGGGCGTCTGGACACTACCACCAACATATAGATTAAAAGATATAGATAGAGAAATATATGAAGAGATAGGAGAAAGTGACAGAATGACTCTTCTTTTTAGAAAACCACTTTAAAAAAAAGGAAAGAATGTGTTTATTATTAAGTTATTAAGTGGGACTCTTGTCTGGTTAGTTATAACGTATTTCTGGTGGATATGGGTTGCTAGCTAATCATATTTCAGATTGAGGGGGGTGTTATGATAAAGAAGATCAATCCTAACAAAGGTTGGTATAGATATACTGAATTTATGGATTCCTTTTCAGACCCTAGACACAAGTCAATGTTAAATAATATGCGGCATCATTTAAAATATGAGTGTCTTCAAGATCCTGAAATTTTTAATACTATAGTGCCAAACCCAGAGTACAAATTCTTTGGAAGTTTTAATAATGGAGTCCTTAGGGGGATGAAAGAAGTTAAAGATTTTTATTATAATATGTGGAATTCTCATAGTAGCCTTATAGAATTAGAGATACATCATTGTTCACCTGGCGATTGGGGGGTAGCATGCGATGGAGAATGGTATCAACAAGTACCGGGTAAAGTGCTAATTGAACAAGGGGACAAAACGGTAGATCCAGATAAATGGTATCTTTCTCATGCACATTTATCTTGGTTTTTTCCTTTTGAAGACATTAACGGAGAAATGCTTCTTGGTGGTGAGATTTGTTATATTGATGAAACAGGTAGTTCACTTGATGAATTAGATTCAAAAGATATTTTAACATTAGAAGGGGCTAGAAATTCTTGGCCAAACTAATAAAAAATGAAGAAAAAAGCACCAAAAAAGACTAGGATTGTTAGACAGCATCAAGGCACTCATGAAAGAATAGTACAAGAAAAAAAGAAATATAATAGAAATAAGAATGAGAAGAAATTGGAGAAAGTTTAATTTTTTATTACGTTTTAAAAATCTTAATTACAGCAATTTTAGTTTTACTTATTTCTGAAGTAGCTAAAAAATCTACTTTTTTAGCTGGTATTGTGGCTTCTATTCCAATTACATCGTTCCTAGCCTTCATATGGATTTATTATGAAACAAATGATTTAGAAAAGATTTCAGATTTATCTATAAGTATTCTTTATATGGTACTTCCGTCTTTAATCTTTTTAATAATTCTTCCTTTAGTAATTAAACTAACTAATTCTTTTCCAATCTCATTAATTTTGGCAAGCTTAACTACATTATTTTCATATTGGATATATATAATTGTTTTGAATAAACTAAATATTCACTTATAAGATAAGTTTTATTTTAGAGGGAAAAATGAATCTTTTAAATATGGCCAAAGACCTTAAGGGTATGGAAAAAATGATGAAGCCGGCTCTTGAAAAGTTTATGAAAGAATCTGGCTTTGTTAAAAAAGAAGAAGTTGAAAAACTTGAAAAAAGAATTAGAGAACTTGAAGAAAGAATAGATAATCTTTAAGAGGTCAGACTTTTTTTAATATTCCACTAAAGGTCGCTAAAATTAGATCTTGATAAAATATTTTACCTTTTATAAAAAGCATTGTTTTAGAAGATCGGGTAACTTCACCATTGGCGTAAACGATTCCTTCAGGTGTAGATCCTCTTAAAAATTCCGTGTTACAACTAATTGTAACGTAGTTTTCTAGAGAGGTATGTTCATGACCAATAACAAATAATGCATAATCAGCAAATGCCATTATCATCCCCCCATGTAAAGTATCTATTGAATTAAGATGTTGTTTCTTGCATTGAAAAGCTGCTAAATTTCTACCATCAGGTTCTTTTTTATAGAAAAAAGGACCAGTATAATCTTCAAAAGGTTCTTTAACGTGCCAGGTTTTAAAATCTTTTAACTCAGGAGGGTTTTTTTTCATTGTCTTCTTTATAGGTTTGATTATGCTTTATTTATTATAGAATAATACCTTAAGATTCAGTTGGAGAAAATATATATTATGACAGATAGATCAGAACTCACGGAAAGTGATATCAAAAAAATAAAAAATTTAATTGAGATAGAAGATATAAAAAAAATGCGATTACATTATTCGTATTTTATGGATATTCGCGATCTCGATAAGTTAATGGAAGTATTTGCAGAAGATGCGCTGTGTGAATATGGGCCATATGGTGAATGGAGAGGAAAAGAGACAATTTTAAATAATTATAAAGAGACCTTTAAAGAAACTATGGATAATCCCTTTGCAAGTATGCATGTTAACACTAATCATCTTGTTGAGATCACAGGGCCAACTTCAGCAAAAGGTAGAGTTTATCTTGTTGATATTGTAACCGATGTAAAGCCTGACGAAAATCCGTTTCTTTGGTTTGCTTTATATGATGAAGAATATGAAAAAATAGACAACTCTTGGAAAATCAAAAGAACAAGTTTAGAATTCTTTTGGCCTGAAAGACATGTGCAAGATAATATTATCCCGGGAGAATTTATTTAGATTTTTAAAATGAAAGAAAATTATACATATATTTTTATAGTATTTTTTATTGTTTTTCTTGTTTCCAGCTATAGTCATGCTGCAATCACCGTACTAGGAAAGGGCGAGGCCACACTTTGTTACCATGGAGCAAAGTTTGGTTATGAAACTAGATCAGTCATTAACAAGTGTAAGAATGCTTTAAATGATAACTCTCTTTCACCCAAAAATAGGGGAGCAACCTATGTGAATCTTGGAATAATCTATAACAATTTCTCTCAACCAGATAAAGCATTGCTTACTCTTAATAGAGGAAAAGAATATGATGGGGTTCAATCCGAAGTCGCGCTCAATTCTGGAAATAGTTATTACCTTAAAAGAAATTATAATAAAGCTTTAAAGCTTTATGAAAAATCTTTTGAATTAGGAATTAAAGATAAATCTGCTGTTTTTTTTAATATTGGTCTTGTTCATGAAAAATTAAATAATATAGAAAAGGCAATCTTTCATTACAAGAAGGCAATAGAGTTAAAGCCAGAATTCCTAACATATTTTGAAAAGAAGGTTCAGTTAGTCGAATTAGGGAAATGGTAAACCAATTATCTCATATTTAAGGAAATTTTAAGTGATAAGGCTTTTATTAGGTGTCATTATAGGAATATGTCTAGCGTTATATTTTCAAACAGAAATAAATCATTTAGCCACTACTTTGTTCAATTTTATTAACTATTAATTTATTAAGATATTATATTGTAAATCAATATAAAATTAATATTCAAAGCTAAACTTTACACCATAAAACGAATTAGATTTGTCGGTCATGGGTGGCGGTGATGTATCATGGGTATTTTCATAGCTTATGATTGAAGAAAATCTTTTAGATATTTTTAAGCGCAAACTTAAAATAATATAAGACCTTAACTCTGAAAAATTCTCTATATCGGGCTGCAAGTAAAGAGTTGAGTCAAATGAAGCGCTTTCTGATATCTTAAAAGAGTTTGTAATATAGGAGTTAATTCTAACAGTTTCTCTTGCCTCAGACAAAATTCTCTCTTCATTCTCATTAAAAATGCCTAATCCTATTCTAGCTGATTTATATGGGCTTAACCTAATACCAGCCCCAATTAATTCTCTTCTTTTAATTTTCTGTAGAGGCTTTTCACTTATTTGAATAAAACCCTCTAATGCAAGAAGTGGGTTAATTTTTCTAACACCCCTAATATGCAAGAAGGTATCATTTGATGTTATGGAGCTATCTTTTTCTTCTCTCTTATAAGTAACAATGGCAAATCTTTTCCATTTCTCAGAATTTAAATCTATTCTTCCTTCTAAAGTGTAGTTAGTTCTATCAACAGTTCCACTAGAACCATTTAATCCAAAATTTAGTTCATAATGCGCACCCAATAGATTCTCTTTTCTTGCTGACTCCATATTAACGATCTGGCTATATGAATAGTCGGGATAAGTAATTACAATTAAAAGAAAGACAATTGTAAAAATTCTCATTTTCTAATCTCCCCCTGTCAAAGATCCCTTGATATGAATATCTCTTTGTGGAAAGGGTATTTCGATATTATTTTCTTTAAATTTATCCCAAATAGAAAATAAGACCTCGCTCCTTGGTCCGTACCTTCCCTCAACAACATCGTTAACCCAAAATAAAAGAATAAAATTAACAGAATTATCTGCAAATTCTTCAAGAAAACATAAGGCAGTTGGATTCTTAGATGTTCTCGGGTGTTCTTTGGCAGATTCAAGTATTAATTCTTGTGCTTTTTTAATGTCACAACCATAAGAAACGCCTATATTTATTTTTATTCTAGCTTTTTTATTACTATGAGTGTAGTTGATAACTCTGTTTGTAATTAAATCTTCATTAGGAACCATCACTTCTTTTCCGTCAT
>CAJWUE010000076.1:0-6922 GCA_913047775.1 uncultured Rhodobiaceae bacterium | reverse complement strand
AATTGGCACATCCTGTTGCGCAATATCCCGTTTCGTACCCGTAACAATAATTTCCTCTATTCCCAATCGGCTATCACTTTGGCTATCGCTTTCTTGAGAATACAAAGTGTTATTTGAAAAAAGAGTTAGTAAAAGTGCAAAACTTGCACAAATCTTAAGAAATATTTTCATTACAAAATTCCTCCCCATGTAATAAAATTCCACTAGAAACACTCATATAAAACATTAAATTATCCTAAGTGCTCCAGAAAGTTAAACATCATGTCTAAACGATTCTTATTTTATTGAACACCAATAAAAGGTCAAACAAAAAGAAAATTGATTACGAAATTGCCAGAATTTTAACAAATTCATTAATGATTGATATATTTATCCAGCTCGTGATGAAAATGTCTTAATCTTATTTCTTGCTCACTCCACAAAGGCCCCCTGAAACCTCTAGAACGAACGCCCTCTTGAACAAAGGGTATTAGCTCGGAATCCTGCTCCAAAACTTCCCCTAAATCAGGTTTTACTCCCAAGCCATAACGAACTATATCTGGACGAACTTGCCCGCTTGTGTCTGTTTCCTCGGGAAGACCGAACCAACCAGGTACGTGATAGTTGGGGTTATCAACGGTCTGATAATTTATTGATGTATCGTAGGTGAAAATTTCCGGATTGGTAGGGTGTGGCATAAATTTATGCACAAAAACTCCTTCCGGATGGCAGCCAATTTGAATATTTGGGAATATTCCATAAACAAAACTATCCGTAAGCTGTGGGTCACTATATCGCTCATAACCAAGATTGTATGTCTCAGAAAATTCTCTCTTTTTTTGTTGAATGGCTTTTTTCGCTTCGGAAGGAGAACCTTCAAAGGTATTAGGATCAATTCCGACATCAGCAAGCATTATATTTGTAGCCTCATTAATTAGATTATGTCCTTCTTGTCTTTTGCTAGGCTCAATAAAGGGTACAATCATACGGTTCATACCATTATCCCAGGTGTCCATTTGGACAAAATAATCTTCCATCATTCCTTGAGTTTGTGGATGAATAAACGACAAATGATAAGTCTCATAAAAAGCTTCGAGACCCGTTTTCCAATTAGCTGCCCATTCCGAATGAACATGTCGTATCACATTCATGTTTCCAACATCGTAAAGATCCAAATGTTCGGCCACTTCTCCAAGATATTCTCTAACAGGCATGGGGTCTTCGTGCATGGTGACCCATACAAAACCACATTCTTCTTCAACTTTTACGCTACTAAGATCTAAATCGTAACAAAGGACTTCATCTCGGAAAGTTTCTGAATCTGAAACCAATTGATTTGTTCCATCAAGATTAAATTTCCATCCGTGGAACCTACACCCTATATCTTGAACAAATCCGAAATCTTCATAAAATAATTTATTTCCTCTATGAGGACAGACATTATAGAAAGCGCTAACTTTATCTTCAGACGAGCGCATTACAATAATCGATTCCTTACCGATATTAAAATTGAAGTAATCGCCAACCTTTTTCACATCACTTGAAGAGCATGCCATAAGCCAAGTCTTAGTCCACATGTTTTCCCATTCGCTTTTCATAAAATCATGAGAAATATATCTATCTGGGCTTATTCTTTTGGTACCAAAATCTTCATATTCATTTTTCTGATCTACTCCTTCCGGATTAGAAGTATTTTGCCATCCTCTTTTATAATCAAAGACCTTTGAATCCATAACCAGACGTCGCCCCCTTATGTTAAGTAACTTGACTCTTAAAAACGCACACCTAACTGTATACCATAATACCTGAATTGATTGTAGCCTGACATTTCATTATTCTTTCTCACTAGAAATTAATGTTGACTAAAGAAAAATTTACTTCAAACTTTTATGGTGAACAAGAATAATTAATGAGAACTGATTAATATTTAATTCATGTTTATTAATATTCTTGAATTAGAAAAGTTAGGGGAAAATTATAAATGAGTAATATCGAAGAAAGATTAGATAAAGTAGAGGCTCAGTTAGATATCAATCAAACCATAACAAGATATTGTCGTGCGTTGGACTGGTTGGACGAAGAGCTTTTGCGAACTTGCTACACAGAAGATGCTTATATAGATTATGGATTTTACAAGGGAGATGTACAAGACTTTTATCCAGTCGTAATGGAACTTGAAAAACAATCCCTGCACCGATATCATTTTCTTTCAAATATAGCTATTGAAGTCAATGGAGAAACCGCTGAAGTAGAATGCTATGGAGTCGCAACATCAACACATGACGGTGAAAATTTAAATTTCTTTGGTGGTCGTTATCATAACAGTTTCAAAAAAACTGAACAAGGGTGGCAAATATCAAGAAGTGAATATATTTTAGATTATAATTTTACTTCTGAAATAAGTGATCTTGGTGACGCGATGGATCAATTACAATCAGGAGTGGGCTTAACTTTCAAAGATAAATTGTATAGAAGACTTTATAGGTAAAAAATGGAGAAAAATCATGTCATCATTATTAGCACACATTAAAATAGTAGAAGGCCAAGAGGCAAAATTTGAGGAATTATCTAAGGAACTTTACAAAAAATCTCACGCTAACGAAGATTGTATTATTAGATATGAATATTACCGGGGTCGAGAAAAAAACTCATACTATACTCTTTTAGTATATCCAACATATTTAGATTTTTTGCTCAAACATCAGATAAGCGAATATCACGAAGAAGCTGGCGCACAGTATGATGGAGTAATTGAAAATATTGATCTTGAATGGCTAGATGGTCTTGAAGATGCAGCTCCGGTAGGGGTAACAGAAATGCAAAAAGTACCTGAAGATGCTTCTGAGCTAGCAAAAGAGTATGGGGAAAGTCATGCAGCTGAAATTCAAGATTGGTGGAGAGCCTTAAGAGGAAAATAGCGTATTGGCTCTAAAAAACTTTATAACAAAATTATCATTTATTGCGATTATACTAATCGCTGAGATTAATTTTGCTGCCCCTTCGTTAAATGAAGATTTACAAGAAAGTGAAGACCCAGCAATTTTATTAAGCGACACCAGCGATCCAAAATCCGCAGCAATATTTTCTGATTCTTGTGCAACATGTCATAGCGGGGGAGTGCCAAGGGCTCCTCACTCAACGACTTTTCAAGTAATGTCCGCAGATTATATCTTAAGCACTCTTAACGGAGTAATGGCACCACAAGCTGAAAATCTCAATGAAGAAGAAAAAATAAAACTATCCGAATATATAACTGGAGGTAAAATATCTCAGAATCTGCCCGAACCAAATTTTTGCACTCATGAAACTGGTCCAATCGTCCTTGAAAAAGACAATTCCTATTTGCAGTGGGGTTATGATAAGAAAAATACGAGAAACGCTTTATCTGAAATCACTAGTGAGAATGTCCAAACCTTAAAATTGAAATGGGTTTTTGCTTATCCATCGGCTACACGAGCTCGTTCACAACCATCGCTTTCCGGAAATGCGGTTTTTGTAGGTGGCCAAAATTTATTTTTATACGCTTTGGATAAAGAAACTGGATGTGTACGTTGGAGAACAAAAACTGATGGAGAAATTAGATCCGCTCCAGCAGTTTACTTTGGGGAAAGCGGAGAATTTATTTTTGTGGGGGATTATGAAGGCAATTTATATAAAATTAATCCTTATACGGGAGAAAGAATTTGGACTAAATCCTTACGTTACCATCCAAGGGTAATTCTTACAGGGTCTGTTCGAGTCTACGGAGATGTAATCTTTGTACCCCTATCTTCTAGAGAATGGGCAGACGGGGCGGACCCAGAATATCAATGTTGCACTTTTAGGGGGGGATTGATGGCTCTTGATGTTGAAGACGGTGAAGAGATTTGGACTACATACTCAATACCATTACCACCAAAACCAACTGGGACCTTTAACTCTATGGGGATTGAGTTTTTAGCCCCTTCGGGTGTTCCGGTTTGGAATTCGCCAACATTCGATGATAAAAGAAACCTTATATATTTTGGAACCGGAGAAGCATATTCATCGCCAGCGGCTGAGACAAGCGATTCAATTATAGCTGTAGATAAAGAAGTGGGGGGAATAGTCTGGGCTTTCCAAGCTGATAGTGGTGATGCCTGGAATATGGGGTGTTTTGCAAAAGTGGCTGCTAACTGTCCTTCCGAAGATGGACCAGATTTTGATTTTGGGGCATCGGTAGTAATAGCGGATATTCGCAAAGACAAAACTTTCCTGTTTGGAGGCAGAAAATCTGGACATGTTTATGCTTTGGATGCGAATAATAATGGAAAACTTATCTGGTCAAAGCGTATTGGTAGGGGAGGTTTTCTTGGAGGTGTACATTGGGGTATGACTACGGATAACAAAAGCGTATTCGCGGCAATTGCCGATACCAATATGATAAATAAGTTTCCTGGACCAGCCACTCCTGGCATTTATTCACTTGATGCCCTTACAGGAAACTTCAATTGGAAATTTGTACCTTCTGATAGATGCTCGGAATCTAAAAAGCCTGCGTGTGATAGAGGAATATCTGCAGCCCTAACCTTAACAAACGATTTAATAATTGGTGGGGGTTTAGATGGTTGGCTTTACATCCTTAATAAGGACACAGGAAATGTTTTATGGGAATTTAATACAGATGTAGATTTTTCTTCGAATACAAACATTCCAGCCCACGGGGGATCTATTGAATCCGATGGCGCTGTAGTGGTTGGCAACAATTTACTCATAAATTCCGGATATCTGTACGGTGGTCGCCTAGGAGGTAATGTTTTACTGAATTTTGAGCTCCCAGAATAAGCTAATTCTAAACACTTATAAGCTATTAATTTATAAGGGTTGTCTCATCTCTTCACCCACTTTAATGAAACCGTATTTCTCATAGAAAGTTTGATTGTGTTTAGTGGATTCGAGAATATAAAGCCCAAACTCTTGGCAACCTCTTTTCTTTGCTAGTCTAATAGTTTCTTCAATTAACAATCCTCCAACGTTCTTGCCTCTAGCATCCTGATCAACAACTAATTCCTCTAATTGGCAGTATTCTCCGTTATACCTCAATGCAAGGTTGAAAGAAATAGATGCCATACCAAGAACTTTTCTACTTTCTTCTGCAACTACTAGACTGCCCCTCTCATTAGAAATTAAATCTTTAAAAGTTTCTGAATCCAAAATTTCATGTGAATCAGATGTGGCTTTAGCCAAAACATTGAGTAGTTCTGAACACCGCAGTTGATCTTCTAATTTAGCAAGCCTTACAATTACACTCATTATTTATTCCCGCTCAACATTGCCATATAGTTTCGATGTTATATCATACACAACCATTAACTTAATTGATTAAAAACCGTTCTTAAACCTTTAGCGATTAAGCCGGAAATAATAGTGAAATGCGTTTCATCATCTATAATTTTACCAGTAAAATTTAGATTGGGATAATTTCTATCCTCTATTAGTTTAAACATATCTCTAGCGTGTTGTGCTGTATTTGCTTTTTCAAAAACAGGGACTAATGGTTCTGGTAAATTAGGATACAAAATATGTTCATCCCCACCTGCAGCCATATAAACAATAGCATCTAAGTCGTTATTATTTTTTGCATATTCCTTTTCATAATCAAAACAAAGCGGATAATCCCAACATATCCAAGGGCTTCCAATTATGTATCTTTTAAAA
Organism: uncultured Rhodobiaceae bacterium; assembly: GCA_913047775.1. Lineage (GTDB taxonomy): Bacteria > Pseudomonadota > Alphaproteobacteria > MED-G09 > MED-G09. Next base: position 1,267 of record CAJWUE010000076.1, on the reverse strand, counting down.
GATTCAGGGCGATTAAATAAAGTATAAGTACCGAACAAACCACCCATAGAGTCTCCTATATAAGTAGAATCTTCTGAAACATTAAATTTTGATCCAATAAATTCTCTCAATTCATCGGTTAAGAATTCAAGAAATTTTGGTGCTCCGCCGCAAAGCATATCTTTTGACTCTATCCCTGCTAGTTCTGCTTGATTTGGAGTTTGCCATTCATCTAACGTTGGACTGAAATCCCTAGTCCTAAGTCGAATAAACTCATTAAAATTACCGGCTAAAGGATAGCCAACACCAACTAAAATTACAGGTGGAATTTCTCCCCCCAGCATCAGCATATTAACAATATCACAACCAGACCCTAAAGATGTATTTGCATCAGTTAAATAAACTACAGGAAGCTGTTCTTCTGAATCAATCTCAGGTTTCATAACTGTTATTTGAAAAATATCATCAACAATTTTTTCGTTTTCCTTAATGACCTTGATGGGCCTACCCTCACCAGTTAGAAAATCTTTAAAAGCATTGTAGTAATTGAATTGAAGGCGATCTTCATCATCGATAGATTGTAGCCATCCTCTTGGAACCTCAGGATTTGCCAAAGTAATTCCACCTTCTGATAAATCCATGCTAAATTGCATTCCAAGAGTCCTGCTTAGCGAATCCACTTGCTCTTCATCAATTACAGAATCACTATCAAATAAAGAAGATTCCATAATTGCTTCTTATTCTTCTCATGAACAGCAGATCATTGAAGATGTAACCAAAGAAGAATTGCCATTTGTTGACATCCGTAAATTAATCAAGAAGAACGTGAACAAGCATCATTCTTCTGAGCATAAAAAAATGAAAGAGTATTCGATGGGGCAAAAACACAAAAAGAATGGATAGAAAAAGTTGGGATACAATCGCAGTTACTGGAGTGCCATTTCTGTTTTTTCGAGCAAGAAATCCCAAAGCCTTTAAATCTTCCCCAATCGTCTGAGAAATTCGCGGGCCGAGGAAAATTAGTGCTCCAACTGTTGACACCAAACCTATGGCAATCAATATGTTAGATATTAACTCGCCTTCCGATGAAAATATTTTGCTCGCTGCCAAGGCAGCTATTTTTTCCTTTGATTCGAGTGCCTCAATTTCTGAAAAGGGGATGCTTTGTAGAAAAGCGTAATTTAGCAAAAGGTACAAAACGAGCACCAGACCTGTTCCACCTAATAACGCATAGGGTACAACTTGTTTTGCATCACGGATTTCTCCTGCGACGTACACAGCTGCATTC
>CAJWUE010000075.1:0-6927 GCA_913047775.1 uncultured Rhodobiaceae bacterium | reverse complement strand
TTATACCTCGTTGCTATGCCGGCTGCTTTTCATACAAAGATCAACAACCTCTAGTGAATTAGCATGATTTTGTTATTCAGAACCGACTAACTTCTTTGCTGATTACTGAATTAGACGCCCTTCCCTATTAATTAATGTGCTCTAAAAAGCCCTGTTTTAACACAGGGCAATCTATTACATACTTAGAAACGAGATGAAAAGCCAACTCTTATAAAACGTCCAATTTGATCATAGGTAATCGCGTCACCTGTGAAACTCCTTACTTCGGGAACTTGAGCTAGATCAGGAGGTCCTTGATCAAACAAGTTATCAATCCCAACATAAGCAGAGGTGGACTCAGATATTGCTACACGAGCCTGAAGATCTGTATACCATTGACCACCTGTATTGTTTGGATAGCGCACTTCGTCTGGCTCTGAACGATCGAACACTTGATCAGATTGATATCGCTGTTCAACACTTATAGTAAGCGCATCAAGTTTATAAGTTGCACGTAGATTAAGTGAAAAACGTGGGTCACCGAGCTCACCAGCTTCTTTGTTCCCTACTCCGCCATCAGTTCCATAAAAAGTCAAATCATCAAGGTAGGTAGCGGTTGCATTTATTAAGAGATCTCCTGCTAGCCAATTATCAGATACATCTGCGAGGTCTAGATCGTATGTAGATTCTATATCCAAACCTCTTGCTTCAAACGAGGCAATATTGATCAATGTGCTACGAATTATGTCAAACTGACCATTGGCCTGGCGAGTTACCTGGGCACAAAATGGGTTATTAAGCGTATTGTCATCATAGCAGCTGTTAATAATGTCTTGGGCTGGAATGCTGTTTATAGCATTTTTAATCTGAATGTCCCACAAATCGACAGCTAAAGAAAAGTTATCAATAAAGTTTGGTTTGATGACAAGACCAACTGTGTAACTGTCTGACTCTTCCTCCGATAGCTCTGCATTGCCCCCAGTGATTATGGTGTTGTTTCTGTTCAATGATTGTGAAACAAAGCCATCAGGGATCCCGTCAGCTGCACAATTTGATGCTCGGTTGGCATTGTTATTGATGTTATTTACGTCACAAGGGTCGATCAGAAACTGTAAGGCCACGTTTTCGGGCGCAAATAGTTCACCAATATTAGGGGCTCGAACGGCTGTTGAAACAGTGAAACGAAACTTGATTTGTTCATCTAATGCCCAAACACCACCTAACTTCCAAGCAGTGGTTTGTCCTATCGTAGAGTAATCACTGAACCTGATTGCTGCATCTAAAGAGAGGTCTTGAGCAAAGGCCACATCTTGCAATATCGGAATACTTAATTCAGCGAATGCCTCAAAAACATCGTAATCTCCCCCAGCATCTGCAATAGGTGGTGAGTTAAACAAATCACCAGAATTTCGCAACTCACCTTCTACACTACTTGTCTCTTCTTCACGGTACTCTATTCCCACAGCAAAGCCTGCTAAGTCAGCTAAAATACCACCGAAATCACCAACGTCGCCCACCAATGATGCGCTCAAAATTTGTTGCTCAAGTTCAGATGTGGTTTGGAAATCAGTAGATATAAATGCCAACGCTTCAGGACTCGCTGCATTCGCCCCTAAAACGTTGATGGGTACACAACCATTGGATTGATCTCTGCAAACGATATTACCTTGACCATCTAGTACTGCGTCCAAGGCTTGATTGAAACGAGAAGGTAATTGACGATTAATAAAATTTGTTTCGATATCCGTCTTACCGTATTGGTAATGAATAGAGTATTGATAATCTTCCCAAATATACCCTTCAAAGCCTAAGTACATTTGAAATGTTTCACGATCCGACTGTGACCTACGACGGCCATGATCTATATTTGTTCTGGAAACAAAAAAGTCCTGATCCCCCCTATCGACTAGGATTTGTCTCAGTTCTTCAGGCACATAAGGATTATCTCTGTCGATAATAATTGGAGCGAGTCCGGGTAAGCTAAACGTGGTTTGTTCTGCAGTTCTCACATCGGTCGTAGCATACTTCACCTTTGCAAAAAATGTGTCTTCATCGGATACATCGTACTTAAGTCCCGTAGTGAAAAGAATACGTTCCATGGGAGTTTGCAGTAAATCAAAACGAGAAAGGTCTCCCGCATTGTTTCCGCCAACTGATAAAAATGATTCGACGAGTTGGCCCTCATCTTGAGTGACCAGTTGTCCGTTTGCGCCAAACGTGAATGGACCACCTAATTCCCTTCCTAATTCGGTTCCACCACTTCCGTTCCTAAACTGCACTTGTCCACTTGGAGGCGTTGATACGAATCCTGTATTTTCAAATAAAATCAAATCTGGAATGCCATCATTCGGTCCAGTCGAAAGTGGATTACTCGCAAAACGAATACGTCGGTTGGCATAATCTCTGTCTTGCCCAACAATTTCGTTTGCTCTTTCATAGGTGAAATTAAAGTATGCGTTCCCTTTATCCTTACTGAAATTCTTACCACCAGTGAGGCTGAAATTAAACTGCTCTCCATCGCCTTCATCGGAGACACCACCTTGTGTGTCTATTTGTATACCTTCAAAGTCGTCCCGCATTATAAAGTTGACCACGCCAGATACGGCATCTGCACCATAAACTGCTGACGCACCGCCAGTTATAACTTCGACTCTTTGCACTAATGCCGTTGGGATTGTATTGGTATCTACTGCTGAAGAACCAGGACGTCCACCGACTTGCCTGCGTCCATCAATTAATACAAGCGTTCTGTCTATCCCAAAACCACGCAGGTCAATAAACGCAGTTCCAGCTTCTTTTTCGGAATTGACGTTAGTATTCGCAGCCGTTTGTGTCGTGCGAATTGAAGGAAGTTGATTAACGATATCTGAAATGCGCACTCCACCGTCTAAAGAAATAGTTTCGGCATTCAAACTCGTCGTTGGTATAGCTGTATCTGCAGACCCTGTTGGTATCCGCGACCCGGTTACACTAATGAGCTCGACGTCTTGTTCAAGTTCTTGTTGACTATCAGCAACCTCTTGGGAAATAGCACTATTTGCACACAGGCTCATACAGATCGCTAACGCGATTTTTGAACGTTTTTTATTTGTTGCTTTCATTTCGACATTCCTAATAGTTGCTTAAAATTCTTTTTCTAAATTGCCTTATTAGTAGTTATTGTAAAAACACAATAACATATTTATAATGATAAGTAGATGCTTGTCAAGCGAGTACAGGTATTAATATTGAAGGTACCCAATTTTCATATTGATTATGCACACCCCAAATACACGAGATAAATGGGCTGCTACATCACAACAAAAGCGCGGAGAAAAAAATGACGTTTTCAGTCGCTGCGTTCGATAAGAAAACCGGAGCCGCAGGCGTGGCTACCATAACTGGCTCGATGTGCGTTGGTGCATTCGTTCCACATGCAAGAGCTGGTGTAGGTGCTGTAGCAACACAGGGAACTTTTACCAATTGGCTCTATGGTGAGAATGCGCTGTCAATGATTGATAAAAATTATTCGGCTTCTCAGACGGTTAATGAGCTAAAAATGCAAGATGCTGGCTTTGCTTACAGACAGTGTATTGTGGTGGATTTTGCAGGTGAATCTGACGGCTGGACTGGAGAACATTGTGTCGATTCAAAGATGATGTGCCTTGGGAACGGAGTTGCAGTAGCGGGAAATATGCTGTCGAACAACGATATTGTGCCAACCATGTTGCATGCTTATAACGAGTGCCCTTCCCCGGAACTCGCTGACAGATTAATCGTGGCAATTGAAGCAGGTGTATCTGTTGGGAAAGATATGCGTGGAAACATGTCTGGTGCACTAAAAGTTGATTACATCGACAAGGCACCGGTCGATTTGCGTGTTGATTTCGCGCCAGGCGCTGTACTAAAAAGTCTGAAGGAGCTGTTAACGCTCTACAGAGAAGGTGATTTTCGAGAATTCTATGACGGTGTCCCCAACAGAATAAATTACAGCAAACACGGGAGAAAGTAGATGAATGGCTCAATGGTAATGGAATGGGCGGAAGAACTCGGCAAAATGTCTGAATCAGGCCCAGGAGTAACGAGATTATTTCTTTCTGATGAACACCGGGCTGTCATCCAATGGCTGTCTAATAAAGCGAAAGAATTTAACTTGGATTACTTTTTGGATGATAGCGGAAATCTTGTTATCAAAAAAAATAGCCGAAATCCCGGAGCTAAAACGCTTATATTCGGCTCACATCAAGATACTGTGCGTCACGGAGGTAAATATGATGGTATGTTAGGTATCATTTTACCCTTGGCGGCAATAGCGGACCTGCCGGATCTGAGTTTCAACATAGAAATAATTGCATTTGGTGACGAAGAAGGTACACGTTTTAATTCAACATTGGTTGGCTCTAGTGCCGTAGCCGGTAACTTTGATGAATCCATTTTGGACAGAATTGATGACAATGGATTGAGCATGCGAAACGCAATGCAGGAATTTGGTATTCAACCGAGTAACATCCCTAAAATTGCGAGAAATAAATCTGAAATAGATGGCTTCATAGAAGTACATATAGAGCAAGGTCCAATTCTCGAACAGAAAGAATTACCGGTTGGTGTCGTTACTGCCATAACCGGCATAGAACGTCATGTTGTTACCTTAACTGGACAGGCAGGACATGCTGGCACTGTCCCTATGGAACTGCGAGATGACGCCTTGGTGAAAGCGATTAAAATAATTGAATTTGTAGATGTAATCTGTAAAACAACGGATAAACTCGTTGGTGTCGTAGGAAAACTGGACGTTTTGCCAAACGCAGTAAATGTGATCCCATCTGAAGTCAAGTTAACTGTTGAGCTTCGCTCGCCTAGCCCTGAGGTCAGAAGTCATGCCCAAAAGGCCTTGTACTCAAAAATAGAAAGCATTAAAGGTGCGGATATTGAGTGCACATATTCCAAAGATGGTATTCATTGTGACGAAAACCTTATTAACGAATTATCTAAATCCGTTTTCAATTGCATACAACAGGTTGAAACTCTTTTTAGCGGAGCGGGCCATGATGGACTCGCAATGGCGCACCTCACCAAATGTGGAATGCTTTTCGTTCGTTGCAAAAAAGGGTTAAGTCATCATCCAGATGAGGCCATATCACATTTCGATTGTCAGACAGCCATCGACGTGTTGCGAGATTTTCTTGCTAGAAAGGAAGCGAAGCTCAGTTTGAATTAGGTAAGGATTAACTCATTCTTACAGCGTGTTTTAAAACGCATTGGCCCAAGCGATATAAAGTCTAAATCAGGCAGTATGGTTTACCACCTACCCGCTCATTTAAATAAAATAACAGTTAAAAACACCAATGCGATACCCCTTACTTTTGGTGAAGAAAAAAGCGCTTTTGATTAAACGGTTCCTTTTCTAATTCAACGAATTACCTTGTTTAAGCCTGTCAAGAATTCTACATTTTAGGGAAAGTTTTGGGGTATAGTTAGGAATAGAGTATCTGATCGTCAATTTAGCTTTCAACTGGGGATTTAATAGCGTAAAAAGCCCCTTAATAGTTATAATAATGTTAAATATTTATTATTATATGTAATAATAAATCATCGAACTAATTTGTGTTGATTAATTATCAATTGCTGTATGAGGACACTAGTATGAAACGTTCGGATTTAGTTGCAACAAATATTAAGTCATGGATATCAGATAACGATTTACAGCCTGGTGATAAGCTCCCTCAAGAAAAAGAATTAATTGAAATCTTTAGTGCCGCTAAAAGTACAATTAGAGAGGCCTTAAAGTCGTTAGAAATTCAAGGCATTATTGGCGTCAGAACAGGGCCTAAAGGAGGCTCATATGTCAAGCAAAGTGAAATGTCTTCAGCAATTGGTTTATTGTCGAGTCACTTTTACTTTAAGGATATGACGATCAAAGAAATCTACCAATTGAGAATAATTCTTGAGCCTGAAATGGCAGCAAGTATTGTTGGTCGTCTGTCAAACGACGACCTGAATCTATTAAAACAAACTACCACCATTTACTGTTCACCAATTGAAACCCCAGAGCGTGAACATCAGCAGCGTTTAGATGAGTTTGCATTCCATGAAGTGATGGCAGAGTTGTGTCCAAACCCAATCTTGTCGTTTTATTGTTCCTTTTTGATAAATATGCTTAAGAGCTTAACAATTTGTAAACAGATATATGATTTTCCAAGTCCAGAACTATTTGAGACAGGTAAGTTTTATCAAATGTCGTTATTTGATGCATTAAAGCGCGGTGATGAAAAATCCGCTAGAGAAATACTGACGAAACACATGGAAGCTGCACAAGAAATTCTGCTTGCACAGGAGGCAAAATTGAAACGTGGATTTCTTACGTTATAACCAGAAAAAAAGCTCGTTTGTTTTTGTATTTTTGTATTTTTGTATTTTTGTATGATTTATTTTGACTTATTTTTAACATTGTACCAACATTGTGCTTGGCAGGATTTTCAGCGAAATATTTGAGCAGGGATTGCGATATTCTCGGATTTTGCAGGCTTCATTTTATTTTCATAACAATTCCTGTCTTCTAACTCTTATTATTAGACGGTTTTATTGTAAAACCATTTTAAATAATACTCTTTTAATTGAAGTTTTATTTAAATAAGGATAGACAATGTTTAGAATACTTTTTGCAACCTGGATGCTTTTTTTCTTGCTCCTCTCTACGAAAGCCATGGCTGACGCATCTGCCTTGTGTTACGGCTGTAGTGGCTCTGAAAAAAACAATTTAGCAATGGATTATGCCCTAAATAATATTTCGCCAAACGAAGCTCAACAAGGAGTAAAAAAGAAGTTTCATATTATCGATATGAACGATGGTTCAGTTGCAACCTATGAAGTATATAAAATTTATCAATACATACCGTATTTGAACCCACCTACTTCTGAGCTATCCCCACGAATAGTAAAATAAAGTCAAAGAGTTAGGGAACATTCATG
>CAJWUE010000074.1:0-7084 GCA_913047775.1 uncultured Rhodobiaceae bacterium | reverse complement strand
CAAGTCCCAGTATGGACATTCAGATCGCAAGTAACTTTGAAAGACTGTTGTTTGAATTACTTGGACGTTCAAGCGAGTTAACGAAAGAAAAAATGAATAATCTCGATAGTGATGGAGTAATAAATATTGGAAAAGAGCAGTTAAGTATTGCAAATGAGATCTTTTTATCCGGCAAAGCTGAAATGAATGAAGTAAATATCATAATTAATCAAGTATTTAGTGAGAATGGATATTTATTAGATCCTCACACTGCTGTAGGTTTGCATGCTTCAAGAAAACATAATGATAAATCACATTTAAACTACATTTTAGCTACTGCAAACCCAGTTAAATTCTCTGAAACTGTAGAAAAAGCAATAAATAAGAGCCTGAATCTTTTAGGGAGTTATGATTCCTTATTCTCATCTAAAGAAAAGTATCTAGAACTAAGATGTAATGTTGATGAAGTTAAGGATCAAATAATAAATCTAAATTCATAATGTCATTTCTTACTACTCACTATCCAAAGAAAATTTCTTCTGAACATCAAGGAGAAAATGTTTTTTTAAGACCTCCTGAATATAAAGATTGGCTAGAATGGTCCCAGTTAAGAAGAGAGAATATGTCATATTTAAAACCTTGGGAGCCAACTTGGAATATTCATGAGCTAGAAAGAAGTTATTTCGTTAAAAGAGTTCGTTTTTTCGAGAAATTATCAATTAACGATGAAGCATATTCTTTTTTGATATTTGAAAAGACTGGAATGCAACTCATTGGAGAGATAAATATTAACAATGTCCAAAGAGGAGTTGTCCAATCATGCTCTATTGGCTACTGGATCTCACGAAACAAAATGGGTTTAGGTCTAATGAGTGAGTCAATAAACTTGATGAAAGATTTTGCTTTTGATGATTTAGAACTACATAGAATTGAAGCTGCATGTCTTCCAGAAAATAAACCATCGCTTAATACTTTGTTAAAGAACGGATTTGAAATTGAAGGAAAAGCTAAAGAATTTCTTAAAATCAATGGAAAATGGCAAGATCACATAGTTTTAGGATGCTTAGCAAAAAACAATTAATAATTTATTTAAGTTGAAAGAATATGACAGTAGATGTTGGAGATATCATAACTAAAGAACCATTAACTGTAATGGATAAAGAAAAGGGGCCTGTTTTGATTTCTCTCTTTGACATGTCAAAAGATAAAAGAATTGTTCTAGTTGCTTTGCCAGGAGCTTTTACTCCTACATGCCATAGAAACCACCTTCCAGGGTATGTAAAAGACTATGAATCTTTTAAAGGACAAGGAATAGATGAAGTTTACTGTGTATCAGTTAATGATATTTATGTTATGGAAGCTTGGTCAGATAGCCAAAATTCTAAGGGAAAAGTAGTTATGCTTGCTGACGGTGGCGCTAAATTTACAAAATCAATAGGTATGGACGTTGACCTGGAATTATTTGGAATGGGGACAAGGTCAAAAAGATATTCAATGCTAATCGAAAATACCGTTATTAAGGTTATCAATATTGAAATAAAACCTGGTTCCGCAGAGATTTCTGGTTCTAAAAAAATGCTAGAGGATTTGTAAATTATTGGATTGTTCTATTTTATAGCACTTGTTGCTAAATAATCTGCTTGTTCATTGCCATAATTGCCTTCGTGACCTTTTACCCATCTCCATGAAATTGTGTGCAACTCTTTAAGTTCATCTAATCTTTCCCAAAGATCTCTATTTTTAACTGATTCTTTTTTACTTGTTTTCCAATTATTACTTTTCCATTTTAAGATCCAACTGTTGATTCCATCCATTACATACTTAGAGTCAGTAAATAAATTTAATTTCTTTCCCTTATCAAAATATTCTAAAGCTCTGATTACTGCTACTAGTTCCATTCGATTGTTTGTTGTTTCAGATTCAGATCCACTAATAGTTTCAATCTTTCCTTCAATTTCAATGTATACTCCCCAACCACCTTTTCCTGGATTCCCAGAGCATGCGCCATCAGTATAGACATCAATATATTCTTTAGAGTCCATATTCACTTGATCTCTGCACAGTTTGATGAAATTTTAATTTTTTCAAATATTCATTTGGATCTTTTTTTATTACCAATTCACTATCCTCTTTAGTATGAAAATCGATAAGTCTTGTTAATAGGTACCTTAATGCTGAAGCGCGTGCAAGTAAGGGTAGGCATTTGAGTTCTTCTGAAGAGAATTTTTTATGAAGATTATAGCTAGAGAGTAGAGCTTTAGCCTTAGAGATGTTAAATTCATTATTTTGCTCAAAGCACCATGCATTGAGGCAAGTTGCTATTTCGTATGCATAGAAATCATTGCAGGAAAAGTAGAAATCAATAATACCTGATAATTTATTTCCATGGAAAAATATATTATCAGGAAATAAATCTGCGTGAATTATTCCAGAAGGTATATTGAAAGAAATATTTTTAATTAAGTAATCATATTCATTGTGTATCAAGTCAATAACCGATCGGTTAAGTTGATCATGTATTTTTTCTACTGAAGTTATGAGATTTTCTAATCTTTTTATTCCAAGTTCATTTTCTCTATAGATTTCAAGCTTGCTTGATTCATTATGGAATTTTGCAACCATCATTCCGAGCTCAGCACAGTGGAATGGCTTTATATGATCTACAGACTGACCCTCGAGAAAGCTTGAGATGGCCGCCTGTTTACCGTTAAGAACATTAGAAAAATTATTGTCTTTGTCTTTTATAACCTTGGGACACATAATTTTATTGTTATTTAAATGATTCATTAATTGAAAGAAGTAAGGTAGATCTTTTTCATTTGTCATTTCTTCAAATATTGTGAGTATATATTTATTTTTTTTACTAAATAGAATGTAGTTGGAGTTAGAAACACCACTACGGATTCCTTCAAAAGATATTATTTCCTCCATGCTGTATAATGAAAGAAATTGATCCAAATCTTCTTGAGATATGTAAGTATAAACAGCCATGTTTTATTTATAGCTGAGATTATAATAGTTTAAATAAATTTATTTTTATTAGATTTTTAATTTTTTAATTTGTTGTACAGACTGGGAAAAAAGCTTTTTAGAGTTATCTTCAGTGATATTCTCAGAAACGATTTTTTCCGCCACATTAATAGAATTTGTTACAATTTCTTTGTTTACTTTTGACAACGCCACTTTTTCAGCTTGGTTTATTTTTTCTATTGTTTGCAGCTCAGCTCTTTTTATGTACTCTTCTATTTTTTTTCGAGCTGATTCATCGTGACTTTTAGCAGTTTTTTTCGCTTGATTTAATATTTTTTCTGCCTCTTCCTGGGCATTTTGGACTTTTCTTTCATAATCAGCTAGTAGAGAATTGGCATCCTCTTTTAATTTTCTTGCATCATTAAGTTCAGTTTTGATTTTATCAATTTCTGAATCAAGTATTTTTGCAGTCATTTTTGGCGCTTTGGCGACTAGAGCTAAAATAACAAATATAATGAAAGCAACTAACACCCATGATGTAGGATCTCCAAAGAAAGACATATTATTTTTTCCCCATTTAATTAAGCTTTTTAATAATATCGCTATCAGAAGGTAATTTATCAATAAACTTTTCTGATATTGATTTGATTGTTTCTAAAGTGGCTTTTTCAATTTCGCTTTTTGATTTTTTTTCTTGTTCAGCGATTTTTATATTTGATTCCTCAATCATTGCATTTACCTTACTCTTATTATCTCTCTTTACTTTCTCTGTGTATTCATCAGATTGTTTTTTTGCTTCTGCAATGATTTTTACAGCATCTTGATTTGAAGAAGTTATTTTAGATTTATACTTATTTAAAATTTCTTCTGCCTCAGATTTCAGTTTTTCAGCCTCGTTAATATCATTTGATATTTTGTCTCTTCTTTCTTCTATAGTAATTCTTAGTTTAGGAATTACAAATTTCCACATGAATACGTAGAGAATACTAAAAGTGACAATTAACCAAAAGATCTGAGATGGAAAAGTTGAGATATCCATTTGAGGAAGACCAGCTGACTGCTGGTCTTCAGCAAATACAGATGATGATACTGCAGTAAGCAGTGCTATTTTAAATAATTGTTTCATCAACTCTTTATCTCTTATCCAAAGAGAATAAGAAATGCGATAACAAGTGCAAATAATGCTATTGCTTCAACTAATGCAAATCCAAGTAACACTTGACCAAAAGCTTGTGGAGCTGCTGAAGGATTTCTAAATATTCCTGAAACATATGCTCCAAAGACAGTTCCTATTCCTGCACCAGAACCGGCAACGCCAATTGTTGCTAATCCAGCTCCGATAAGTTTTGCTGCTTCTACTTCCATTTTTTTTCCTTTCTTTTTTAATTAATAGTTAATGATCCGGATGAAGGGCATCATTTAAATAAATACAAGTTAAAATAGTAAAAATATATGCTTGCAGTGCTGCAATCAAAGTTTCTAATCCATAAAGAACAACTAAGAATACAAGTGGAGCAAAGCCTAAGAATCCAAGCATCACTATAAAGCCTGCAAATATTTTTAAGATGCTATGTCCAGCTAACATGTTTGCACATAAACGAACCGATAGACTAATCGGTTTAGATAAATAGGATATGATTTCAATTGGTACAATTAAAGGCGCCAAAAAAATAGGAATGCCTGAAGGGTAGAAGATTCTTAAGTAGCCAAATCCATTTTTAACAAATCCAATGATTGTTACTGCAATGAAAATTAATCCTGCAAAGGCAAAAGTTACAATAAGATGACTTGTAACTGTAAAAGTATAAGGGATTAGTCCTATAAAATTGCAAAAGAAGATAAACATAAATAAAGAAAATATAAAAGGGAAGAAAGACCTGCCTTGGTCTCCAACCTGGTCTCTAAGCATGTTGGCAATAAAATTATAGGAAAGTTCAGAGAGCATTTGCATTCTTCCAGGAATTATTGATCTTTTAGAAAGACCAAGAACGAATAGCAACATAGTCGCACTTATTGCCAGGAACATAAATAATGAAGAATTTGTAAAAGAGATATCTAGCCCAGCAATTTCAATATTAGATAATTTCGTTATTTCGAACTGGTGTATTGGATCTATGAGTTTTTCTGCAGACATGGATGTTATTTTTTAGTTTTTTTGGAGGCTTTTTGCAACCCTAAAAACGTTAAGAATACCTGCACAGCTACCTAGCAAAAAGAAAATGATGATGAAAATTGGCCTTGTTTCAAAATAGTTATCAATTAGCATTCCAATGACCAACCCCACAGCCATCGCTGCGACAATTTCTACCACTATTTTCATTACTTTTCCAAATGAGCGAGGTGGGTTGTTTAGGGTAGGATTTGAATTTTCCTTAGCTTTTTGAATTCTTTGATTTAGAGATTTAATTTTTTTATCGTCAACCATCTTAGGCGACCGCACCTATTTCCTCTGCACGTTTTAAATCTACAGAAACGATCTGACTTACTCCTCTTTCTGCCATTGTTACCCCAAACAATCTGTCCATACGTGACATTGTTACCGCATGGTGAGTAATTATAAGGAATTTTGTATTCGTTTTCTCAGTTATATCATCAAGAAGATTACAGAATCTTTCTACGTTAGCATCATCGAGTGGGGCATCTACCTCATCTAGCACACAGATTGGAGAAGGATTGGTTAAGAAGACAGCAAATATTAATGAAAGAGCTGTTAATGCCTGTTCACCTCCAGACAAGAGAGACATGGATTGCAGTTTCTTCCCTGGAGGGCTTGCCATCATTTCCAACCCTGCTTCTAATGGATCTTCTGCGTCAATTAATTCCAAATGTGCTTTACCACCATTAAACAACTTCACAAACACTTCCTTAAAATGTGAGTTAACATTTTCAAAAGCTTTTAAGAGTCTCACTCTTCCTTCTTTATTAATATCCTCAATAGAAGTTCTCATTTTTTTGATTGCTGTTTCCAGGTCATCTTTCTCAGTGTTCATTTTTCCAAGTTCTTCATCAATTTCTTTTGTTTCTAGATCAGCTCTCAAATTGACAGCGCCTAAAGTTTCACGTTGCTGCTTTAGTCTTTCAAGTCTTGACTCAGTTCTTTCCATGTTTGATCGCATTGTTTCCAGATCTTCTGTGATAGATAGCGATTCAATTATTCCTTCTGGTTTGCAATTAAATTTTTCTTGAGATTCTGCATCTAGTTCCTTCAACCTTTCTTCTGCTAATTCCTTAGTAGCTTCAGTTCTACCTTTGGATTCTCTCACATTTGCCAAATCATTTTGTGCTTGTCTTAAAGTTGTTTCATATTGTTTTAATTCATTATCAGCTTCAGCAAGTCTATCAGCAGCAAATTGTCTTTCAGTTTCTGCATAGCCTTTAGTCTCAATAAGCTGACCTCTTTTTTGAGCTATTTCTTCAGGCTTATTTACTATTTTCTCAAGTTCCTCTTCAGAATTTTTTCTTCTCTGAGTTAATTCATTTATGTGCTTCTCAGAAGATTTAATTGTTTTATTAAGTCTTTGGAATTCATAGTGCCAATCACTAAATTTTTGTTCAACATCTTTTTGCCTTAGGTTCTCTCTTAGTTCTAAAGATAAAGTTGCTGCATCTTTTGCATCTGAACAAGCTTTATCATAAGCATGTTCGGCATTTATAGATATTTCCTCTGCTTCAGAAACTTTTTGTGTGATTTGTTTTAAACTTTCATAAAATCTTTCACTAAATTTTGTAGTCCAGTTAGAAGGACTGTCATATCCTTCAACTTCTTTTAGTGTAGATTGTCTTGATTTTAAGTTTTCTTCAGAAATAACAGTTTTTTGCCATTCGTCTCTTTTAGAAGACTTAATACTATTGTACTTTTCAATATCTTTTTCAAGTTCTTCGATTCTTGATTCAAGTTTATCTTTCTCATCTTTCAGTTTTTCAATTTGTCCACTGTCTATTTGCTCAATTTCATGATCAATATCTGCTTCAGTTTTTCTCGCATTTAATGCTTCTAAGTCTTTAGAAGCATCGTTCAATTGAAATTGTTCTCTTTCTAAATCGCTTATTATCTGTTGAATTGCTTGCTCTAGATTTTTTTTAACTTCTTTAATCCTTTCTTCTTCGCGATCAAGGGATTCTCTTTCTAGATTTA
>CAJWUE010000073.1:0-7204 GCA_913047775.1 uncultured Rhodobiaceae bacterium | reverse complement strand
TTGTTTTCCTTTGGTGTATATCTAATACCTAATCCTTGATGATCCAAAATATGTACAGTTTCTTCCATCCAGTTATCGAGATTATAACTTCATGTGGATATTTTTTTTATACTGGCTTCGGTGAAATGGATCTTCCTCGAAGAACCAATCCTACGTCTTGCAACTTTGCTAATTTTTTCAGCCATAACAGAACCTATTTCAGGAGATATATAGGAGATATAATATCAGGCGTTTTTCCAGCTTTTATCCACTAAAATTCCTTAATTCAGCAAGCTATTATATAGGAATAAGATTGGTACTGCAGAACGCTCGTTAAAATCCTGCTGAAAGCAGTCTCTTAGTTTTTAATATTCTTTTCTTCTTTAAGGGGGAGGCAGGTCGCCATACCCAGTAGGTGGGATATATATCTAGTGGTCGAACATTTTATGCCAGATTTGGATGTAAACCTGACCAAGAAATAAATGCATTTTTTAGAACTAAAACCGCTAAAATAGCGCGGTTTTCAGCATCAGAATCGATGTTTGAGATGGGTTTTAAAGGTTAGTCTGACTCGACACAATCCTTTGATGGTATCGCATTAATCAGTTTTACAAATTCTGAGTCTAGCTGTGTGCTTTTCCCTTGCCATACTCGTTCTGCCAAATCACAAACTCTGCTTGTGTAACTCTCTCTTGATTTATTTCTTTTCATAATGGCATATCTTGCTTGCCACATGCCTTCATCCATTAATCCAAGCCTGTATTTGAGGTAATCAGTCTCGGAGACATTCCAGAACATGTGCCAAAAGTTATGGATGAATAATTCATATTTATCATAATCGTGATCAGGATAAAAATAGGCTATTCCGTTATTCGTAGCGGTATTAATAACTTCAGTAAAGACTTTCGTTCTTTCCACATGTTGCTCGGCAAGAGCAATCCGTTGCGATTGTCTTAACTCCAAACCTACAAAGATCAGTGAAGCGATTAAACCAACTACACCTAAGATCTGAAACAGTTCACTGTATTTGGATAAAATATTCATTGAGAAGATATTTTTGTTCATATCACTAAAGTCTACACATCATCATGGGCGTCTAGTAGTTCGATAAGTATGTGACTTCGGTCCTTCTGACCTGAACTCGACTCCACCCATCGACCCTACATACTGATCAACATTTTCCTGCCAATGTAACGTGACCTTAGCCGAACGATGGATCGTCGCAATAATGATGTCGTGTTCGCGAAACTGGAGAATCTCTCCGGTAACGGCGATCTCGTTCTTTACACCGACGATCTCGCAGGTGTCGTCAAACCGTGTACGACTTCCTACCACTTCTCTTCACCACTCTCATAACCATCCGCCCAGAGTAAATAATAATTAGTTTCTTATTCATAACCTCTACAGAGTTAATATTTCCTTTATTAGTCTTTAGTCCAGACTAATGCGAGTTGAAATACAAGAATAAATAAAACAAATAAAGTTTGGACACTTCCGCCGACAATAAGTGGAGCATCTAAATATGCTGCCATTCTATCGCCTGATGCTGCACCCATATCAACCAATAAAGCAGCATTCGAAGCTAAGATAGCACCGCCAATTTGATTTACTTGAAACATGAATGCTGCAACAAATAAGCAGTATACAGATGTAAAAACTTTACCGGCCATATTTGCATTAGGTTTATTTCTTACGTTGTTACACATTCTAAATCCAAGCCAAGTCAATAGAACCATTCCAACGAAGTACATTGCATTTTGAATAAAACTTACTTGCATTAAGTTTAATACTTGATATTCAGTCATTGTTCTCTCTCCCTATAATTTTTATGAATCTAAATAAAAGACTACACAACCTGCAGAGTTTTGTGAAGTTGAGGTGTTGCACGAGTACTAGCTATGGCTTTTGATACACTTCTGTATACGAAATAAGAAACCAAATGGTAATCTTGATTGGAGTCCAACAAAATACAAAGCTTAAATAAGCCCTTTTCCAGTGACTATCCTAATAGATTAGTCATTCAGGATCTTAATCTTCTTCCAATGTAAGCTCGAGAATCTGAGTTAATTATCAACTCTAATCAATATTTCATCAGAGTGCTCTAATATATCAAGCTTTTGCTCTAAAATGTCACTTTGATTAAATATTTCCATAGCTTTTGCGAATTCTTTATAATTCTCGAATCCACATACCGTATAGTATCCAATTTCAGGACCCCATAAATGCTCCATTAAGTTGCAGCCTCCAAAACTATTCTCATAATAATCAAAGAATTGTTTTGCTTTTTGTGATCGCTCATTTCCTGTTAAATACGGACCGAAAGTAGTTCTAACTAAAAGAGCATATTTAGGATTTGGCTTGAGATTACTTTCAGCAATACTTAATAAATGATCCGTATGATCAGAGAACATTTGTTTATTGACTGCAGTACCACCCTCGCTATCTCTAATGTCTTCAATCTTTGCCCATTGATTATAATCATTAAAATAACAATAAATATACGCTGACCTAGAGCTTCCGACTCTTCGATGTTTATAAACTCCGCATCTATTATAGCCTCGTTCTTCATTATCGTTTGCGGACCTTAAAAGAAATGCCTCCATTTCCTTCATATCTTGTCCTGCTGGGTTAGTGAACATCGAGAACATCATCATATTATTTTTTTCCTGGTCATCAGCCAAAGAAAGTGTGGAGAGAGAAAGTAATATAATTGATAGTAATATCTTCATAGTTTTGAATTCCTAAAGTTAAATTTTGATTTATTTGGTTGGAGAAATATGTGTGTGAACTATCTTCCATTCATCATCTACCTTAATGGTAATCCTGATTGGAGTCCAACAAAATACAAGGCTTGGTAAAACCTAGCTATGGCTTTTGATCTGGAGAAACTTGTTCTTCAAGTAAGGCTCTCTGTTTATTTTTTTCTTCCTCTAAATATTTTTTGTTCCAATCTACTATTTTTTGCATTCGTCTTTTTTCTTCAAATTTGGCGTTATAATCATCTATGTCTTTATACACGATCCTATTACCTGTTCTAGATACTACGCAATTCCCACCGTAGCCTAGATCATCACTTTCGCAATATTTAATAACCGAACCTACAACCTGCTTCTGCTCATACGTTTCTCTTGCATAATGAAATTTCTTGCCTGATGGTATTGCCATTGCCTCAGCTTTTCTCATGCTATACCTTTCCGATTCTATTGATACTTCCTGAATTATATTGTCATATGAAGGTTCTACTTTTCCCCAAGTCCAGAACCTATCTCCAGCATGAGGATCATGCGAAACTGTGTGCATTTCGTTAACGGCAGTACATGAGGATATAAAAAAAGGAAAAGTGATTAGAAGGAGTAGTTTCTTATTCATCGTCACTAAAGACTACACAACCTGCAGAATTTAGTGAAGTTGTGGTGTTGGTTTAGAACTACCTTCAAATATCAATTCTAATTAGATTATGTTTCATTTCCTGTTACACACGAAAGCCTCCGTTCGGGGTCGTGCCCGAAGAAGGCTATGATTCGCCATTCACCCTGAACCTTTTTCAGTGCGTAAAGAGTAGTCCGAATATCTGGGGGTATTGTCTTTCCCTGATCTGTCATACGTGAAAATCGGGTGTCTACCAAAGCCAGATCATCTGTCAGGATGCAAGTCTTAGTATCAGCTATGACCGATTCCTTCCATCCCAGTGATTCAAATTGCTGATAGGTGTTACCAAGGCTTTCTACAGCGGTTTCTACATCATCATAAATCCGATGGGTTTCACCACCTCCGATAAGGACTGGCGGCAAATAAATATCATTGGCAATCTTCTCGACATCCTTGGTATTAAAAACCCTGAAATACTCGTGAATCGCAGCGCTAGCCTCAGTCGCGTCATCCGCTTGAGCTAGACCGCTTAACAAAAAAGCTGAAAGAATTATTACGGAGCTTAAGATTAGTAATTTTTTCATTTTGTTCTCCTGTTGATTTGAATAGCAATCAATTGTTGTTTTTTAAATAAACAGGCATTGGGGTCACTGAGTTGATTCTAATCGAGACGCTCTCCTGTCGTTGCTTTTCAAGCTTGTGCATAACCACGTTGTATTCTAACTCCGCTTCATTATTTCTTTTTAAAAATAATTCTCTCGCCTCTGTTTCAGATAGTTGATTCATGCGAACAGAATTAGCTAGCTTATCGTAATAAGCCACAAGACTGTTTCCTTTTTCACTGCATTTATTATCGGGTAAACAATAGGAATTTCTTGATGTTTTTCCACATTGCAAGGTAGAAACGATATCAAGTGACATTAAATCACAAGCTTTATAATGTGCAAAAGTTGGCAATACTTGTGGTTTTGTTTCTTGGAGAGAACAGGCGCAGAGAAGGCTAAAGCTAAGAGTTAGGAATATTTTTTTCTTTGTCATGACCTACTCTCCGATTTCCTCGCAGGGCCTGTACTTTCCGTGACCCAGCTAAGACCCAAGGAACCTGATCAATTCCGCATTGAATATATCGGGCGCTTCTTCGTGGGGGTTGTGACCGACATTCGGAATCAGAATCACCTCGCCATTGGGAAAGATGCTTGCAGCATGTCGGGATTCCTCCGCATAGGTCGGATAGTCCTCTTGGCCACCCAAGATTAGGGTTGGAGTTTTGATGTGCTGCCAGTCATTGACTACGGTATCCATGCCCCGCATATGCCCGGTTAACCTACTAATGTAGGCCATGCGTGGCCAGTCACCACTGAGCCGCTGTCCGTAGCGAATGCGCATGTGTTCCAGATAATCCGGACTCCATTTCACATAATTTTTTTCTGCCCACCTCATTAAAGAGGCATAGAAAGCGTCCATATCCGGATTGGCATCAATTTCACCGGTTAGCGGTTGGAAACCACGGCCTCCACGACGATCTGTCAGGCCAATTTGGTTTACGGTAACCAGGTGAGTAATCCGTTCAGGATAGAGAAAGGCAAAGCGGGTGACCATCTGACCACCGATCGAATGGCCAACCAAGGCGGCCTGTTCGATACCAAGATGATCCATCAGCCGCGCAGTATTAGATGCCCACAGGTTGATGCTATAGGTAATTTCCGGCTTGGAGGACTTGCCCCATCCCAGACGGTCCTTGGCGATGACCCGGTAACCTTCTTCACTCAGTGCTCTGATCTGGTCCTCCCAGTACCAGCCATAGTAGTAACCGCCATGGTGGAAAATAACAGTGCGACCATTTGCTGGACCCGTTGGTGCGACGTCCATGTAGGCAATGCGCACGTCTTCTCCGTACACGCTGAAATTCATGTACTCAACCGGGTAGGGATAGTCATACTCCTCCAGGTTGATCGATATCGGACCCCAGCTGGCGGGTGCCGAGTGTGGCGGACCTGACTGGGCTGAGACCACGCTTGAAGTGAAAACAGCGATCGCTGTAAGTAGGAAAAGCGAGCGATAAGAACGTAGGCACATTATTGTGGTTCCTCCTGGAAAGATTGCAAATGATTTTAGTAATTTCATGGATTAAATATACCTAATTCTCAATTAAATTAGTAATACATTTGGTTCTAGGTGGGGGATATGGCTCTTTCTTGAGACTAAAAAAGAAATAAACCCTCTGTTTCAGGAATGAAAAGAATAATTTTTTTTCGAGGTTTCGCATTTTTTCCCGTCTACAATGACAACCCTTATCCACCAATTCTTCTCCATCCCATTTTGCACCCATCTACCAACCGGGAGAAGTATGCTACTGGGCATTATATAAATCCCCGAATAAGTAGACATGGGTGTCCACTGTGACTTACCCAATCCTGCGTTAGAGTAAAAAACTTGTATAGTCATACCTTGCTGTCTTATGGTTTGGTTTGCATAGTCAATAATTAGGTCTTCTTCTTTTATTAACTCATCAGTCATTTGAAAATCAACTGTAGTTATACATCCATTTTCCCCAATGCTTTCGGTGCTTACTGAATAGTCTTCATAGACAAAAGCAGCAGATACATAATTAACAAATATTAGAAAAAATAATGGGATAAGTTTTTTCATTTTAATGCCTCGCATTCAACAATAGCTTGATCTAAGTTAGTATTTAATCCATTTATTGCCCAAGTATTTTCAGAAATATCCAAATAATCTGATGGTTTAAATAAATCATCATCTAATAGCTCAAGTGTTACTCTGTCATAACCTTCGAAGAACCGTTTAATTTCTTCTAGTTTGTTCCAACCCATATTCACGAAGGCAAAATCTCCATTTATAAGATTTTGATGAATGACATAATCAATCTTGACCTTTATATCCATATCTCTAAATCTAGCAGATACAACTTGATCTTTTATATCAAGGACATCTGGATGCTTCGTAACTGTAAAAAATGTAGTTCTCGTATTGCCTATACTGCAATCTTCACTTGGAATCATGATTCTTAACTGGTCTCCGTGTGTAGTTATTCCATCTACTGAAAGCCATATTTTATTAGAAATCTTTTGTTTACCACTTGCAACCAAAAATAAAGGCACTAGAATTACGCTAATACTTGTTACAAATGCTGAATTTGTAGGAGTTGCGGCACTGCCTGTATCAACTTCTCCAAATAAACCAAAATTTTGGAATGAATATCCTAAAATTACAGACGAATGGATAGATGCTTCAGGACTGCACACTAAAAATAAACGAGCCTTACGCCTTGCCGATGCTTGGGCAGACAAAGGCGTAAAGCCGAATGAGAGTTTTGAAGGGTGCATGGCTGATTTGGGTTTACCTACGCGCTCTTTAAAGAAGGCTTCGAAAGCGAAAAAGAAGGTCGCGAAGAAGAAAGACCCAACCACTCCCATTGAATTAAAACTTCTTTATAATTTAATAACGATTCATTTTCTGGATGTAAAATATCTTTTGCAGATTTCCTCACGCCTGGATAGGTTCCATAAGGTGAGGGATTATCTGTATAATTGCAGGTGTCCATATTGTGGGGAAAGAGAGCAAGCAGAATTTACATGTGGAGGAGAGGCTCATATTATAAGACCAAAAAATCCTCCTGAGTTAACTGATGATCAATGGGCTGACTATTTATTTATTCGACAAAACAATAAAGGTTTGCAATTTGAAAGATGGAATCATGCTTTTGGATGTAGACAATGGTTCAATGTAGCAAGAAATACATCAACAGATCAAATAATTAAAATATATCTTATGGGAGAAGATCCTCCCAAAGTCACAACTAATGATCCTTCTTCCCCTTGTGGTGAACCAAGTA
>CAJWUE010000072.1:0-7345 GCA_913047775.1 uncultured Rhodobiaceae bacterium | reverse complement strand
ATCGGCGCACACCGAAGATGTGCTTTCGGGAACACTTAATTTTAATAAGGGTAATAATATTATCATTCTCGATGGTCAGGGAAAAACGTATAGAGGCTTAGAAGGCGACGATACGTATTTTGTCTCCCAACTTTTACCAAAGAATGGAAAAGTCTCCATTACCGATACCGAAGGGTCCAACCTTATTCAACTACCGGCCAATACCTATGTCGACAAATCTTTATTTACCAAAAATGCAGCTCGCCTAACACTTGAAGATGGGCGAGAAATTACCATCAGTGGTGCAGATAAATTTTCTTACAATGTAGGCGGTAATATTACCAATGGAACAAAGGGAACTGATTTAACCTTTACAGAATTTGCCGAAGTATTTGGTGTTTATGATATTTTGAATTCTTCTGGTGCTCAGACAGGCACTATATCGGATATGTATATTATCTAGGAAAGTGATGAAGAAGGTAGAAAATGTCAAAGCGTATTGTCTCACACTACCTGAAGCGGTGGAGGACTATCCCTTTGGTCCGGATATACAAGTCTTCAAGATCAAAGAAAAAATGTTTGGACTTATGACATACCGAAAAGGAGTAGCACGCATTAATCTGAAGTGTGATCCCGAGGAGGCAATTATCCTTCGTGAGATTCACGATGACGTGATTCCAGGTTACCATATGAACAAGGCTCACTGGAACACCGTGCTGCTCAATGGAAAACTACCTTTGGGTGAAATTAAGCGCATGATTAATCGCTCCTATAGTTTGGTAGTCAGGAAACTCAGGAGAGATTCTCGCGAATCCTTGGAGCTGAGGCATGGCATAGAAAAACTGTACCGCTCGGATCAGTCTTTTTGGGTCTAGACCCAGTTTGAAAAAGAACACTAGAAGTGATATTGTATCCTCATGGCAGAATATATGAAAGCGGACTGCACGCTAACTCTGTCCGAAGCATTGGATGAATTTTACGGAATAAATTCAGAATTTCGTTATTTTTCTGAGAAGTTTGAAATTATGCGGGGCCATGATGCCGTCCATGTTCTCTTTGGGTCTGATACGTCTTTTATGGGTGAGGCGATAGCCGATTTACGCTCCATGTTTTCGACCAATATCGGGGCTTATCAATATATCAAAACCTACCTTCTTGACTCGGATGATGAACTCAAGGCTTTTTTAAAAAGCATCTCGAAGGATTTCCTTTCTTTCAAAAAAATACCTATACTTATTTGGGCATTATTTTATTCGACCTGTATATTGCTTCCACGAATATGGTTGGCGAACAGAAGTATGACCAAGAGGTGGGATTATTTTTTCCCGCAATCCTACATGAATGAACGTCTCTGCGATTTGAGAGAAAAATACAATATTACCATAGTACGATAATCAGAATATTTTAATCGGGGTAATTCTCAGGGGCTGTAAATGTGTATCCCTCATTTTCTAGAAGTTTTGCCAATCCGATGGTTTTTAAGTCTCCATATTCCGGTCCAATAATCTGAATACCTATCGGCAAGCCTTCCTTCGTTAAGCCAGTAGGAATGACGGTTGACGGAAGGTAACTGCAAACCGCAATGCCCGCCCAGAAGATCTGCTCAAAATAGGGCCTTTCATCGTTATCAACCATTATTGTGCGTTCACCATATTTACGATGATCATGCGGAATGGCCTCGGTTGCCATAATAGGCGCTATGAGGGCATCATAAGTTTTAAAGAAATCATGCCATGCCCAACGCAAATGAGTTCGTTCATTATTCGCTATATTGTAATCACGAAGAGTAGAGACTTGTTTTCTAAGAGTATAGGCAGCCTCGCTGACGTCATCGGGGTCAAGTTTTTCAGCTGCGCTTTGCAGTTTCTGAAATTCCTTATCGGTGCTTCTTGATGCCATTGAAGGGTGAAGCAGAGACCCATAAACATCCATAGCTTTGTATATATCATAATCGGGACGTGCTTCAAAATTAACTTCACCACCGGCATCACTAACTGTCTTGGCTACCGCGTTTACCCGATTTTGAACTTCTTGATTCACGGGTGCGATATCTTGATTAAGCCATACAGCAACTTTAAACTCTTTCAAATTATTTTTTTGAAGTTTTTCTAGATCCAACTTGAGTCCCGCGCTTTGAATTTCATCCGGACCGGCCATAACCATTACCCCTGTTTCAAGATCTTCAGCGCTTCTCCCTAAAGGACCTATCACTGATAAATCAGGTTGTGCTATACCACCAGGTAGCGCATGTCCTCTAGGAGGCAAAAGCCCCCAAGTTGGTTTGTGTCCAAAGACACCACAATAATGAGCAGGATTACGAATGGAACCGCCAATGTCGGAGCCGGATTCAAAACCTGTCAGTCCAGCAGCCAATGCTGCAGCTGAACCTCCTGATGACCCCCCAGGAATTTTAGTTAGATCCCATGGATTATTGGTAGTTCCATAAATATCGTTGTAACTTTGGAAATCGGCTAATCGGAAAGGGACATTTGTTTTTCCAAAAATAACAGCACCCGCATTCTTCAATCTTTCTACTGATAAAGCATCACTATCAGAAATGTTGTCTTTGAATTCAGGAACACCGAAGGTCAATGCAGTGCCTGTCAGGCCATAGGATTCCTTAAGTGTCATTGGCACACCATGAAGTGGTCCTTGAATTTCTCCTTTGTTTAAGGATTCATCAGCCTGCTTTGCAGATTTCCTTGCCTCATCAAAATTTTCTACGATGATTGCATTTAAGTCTGGATTATATTTTTTAACCCGGGTTATATAGTATTCCAATAATTCGGTGCTGCTGATTTCTTTGTTTCTTATCATTTCGGCTAATTCGTTTGCCGATTTAAAAGCTAGTATATTCATGTTATCTCCCTTTCTTTACTATAGATAAAATATAAATTTTCAGGAAGTAAAATAGTGGTATCTGTGACTTAAATTTCTAATTCTGTTGTTGAAATAACGATACCGTCCTCATCCGCATAAAGGTATTCACCATCCTCTATCATAATGTCTCCGAAACTCAAGGTAACACCATATTCACCTCCATCATCCTTATTGGATTTTTTCGGATGGGAGGCAAGTGCCTTAACTCCCACGTTTTCTTCCTTGATTTCATTTTGGTCTCTGACGCAACCATTTATAATGATACCCGACCAGTTATTCTTACTGGCGAGAGCCGCGAGATTGCCCCCCAGTAAAGCACAATTCATTGAACCTTGACCATCTACCACCAAAATTTTCCCTGTTCCATCTCTTTCAAGAGTGGTTCTAACCTTAGTATTGTCATCAT
Organism: uncultured Rhodobiaceae bacterium; assembly: GCA_913047775.1. Lineage (GTDB taxonomy): Bacteria > Pseudomonadota > Alphaproteobacteria > MED-G09 > MED-G09. The sequence goes on along the minus strand of CAJWUE010000072.1, from coordinate 4,080 downwards.
AGGTTTTCAGAGTAACAACTTTTCCGAAAAACGTAAGTCTTCCCCCAAAATCCCTGAAAATAGGTTTTACTATACGAACGTTATCGAAATATTTATCGCAAATATCTGTGGTTGGAAGCATTAAAGTTTTTATTCGGCAGCTTCAAATTGATCTGTCTCAGTTGAATCATCAAGAGCAGTTGTTGAAGATTCCCCACCAGAAGCGGCTTCAGATACTAAATCAAAGTACCCTGTGCCCACTTCTCTTTGATGCCTGGTAGCAGAATATCCCGATTTTTCCGATGCAAACTCAGATTGTTGAAGCTCTGAATATGCAGCCATTCCGCGATCTCTATACCCTGAGGCCAACTCAAACATTCCATGATTTAATTGATGGAACCCAGCAAGTGTCACAAATTGATATTTGAATCCCATTTTCCCCAGTTCTTCTCTGAATACTGCAATGGTATCCTTATCAATATTAGCCTCCCAATTGAAACTCGGAGAACAGTTATAAGCTAACATTTGATCAGGAAATTCTTTCTTAACTGCTTCTGAAAACTCTTTAGCCACTTCAAGGCTTGGAATAGATGTTTCCATCCATAAAAGATCGGCATGCGGAGCATAAGCGATTCCTCTTTTAATGCAGTGTTGAAGACCTGTACCTTCTTTAATACGATAAAATCCCTCTGGGGTACGATCATCTGTATTGATGAATTCGTGGTCTCTTTCATCCGCATCTGAAGTAATAAGTTTTGCGCTCTCAGCGTCTGTTCTCGCAACTATTAATGTTGGAACACCACATACATCTGCAGCTAGCCTGGCGGAATTAAGATTCCTAATATGTTGTTTAGTAGGTATTAAAACCTTACCACCCATATGACCACATTTTTTTTCGGAAGCAAGCTGATCTTCATAATGAACTCCAGCGGCTCCCGCTTCAATGTAGGCTTTCATAATTTCAAAGCAATTTAACGGACCACCAAAACCGGCTTCTGCATCAGCGACTATAGGTGCAAACCAATCTCTCTTGGCTCCTCCTTCAGAGTGCTCTATTTGATCTGCCCTTTGTAAAGTTCTGTTGATTTTTTTAGCCAGCTCGGGCCCTGAGTTTGCAGGATATAAACTTTGATCAGGATATGTGGCTCCTGCCGTATTGTTATCTGCAGCAACTTGCCAACCTGAAAGATAGATGGCTTTTAATCCTGCGCGAACCATTTGCATGGCTTGGTTACCCGATAAAGCTCCTAAAGAAGACACCTGATCTTCCGTATGGAGAAGTTCCCACAGACGATTCGCTCCTTTTGTTGCAAGGGTATATTCTATCTGAACTGATCCTCTCAATTTTTCTACATCTTCAATTGAATAAGGTCTTTCTATTCCATCGAATCTATCTTTGGATGCCGAAGGAATTAAATCATAGAAACTTTTTGACATATCCAATCCTTTCAAAAAAATAAAGCCTAATTAAAAATAGATATTATTTCTTCATAAGCAGGCAGGGTTAAGAATTCTTCACATTCAGGAGATATAGACATTTTTTCAAATATTTCAACAGCTTTTTCATAATTACCGTTGTTCCAATAATCTTCTCCTAGTAGCTCTTTCAACTTTTTTGTTTCATCTGCAAGAATTTCTTTGAATAGGATCTCATCTACTGTTCTCCCGTCATCAAGATTAGTAGAATGCTTAAGCCATTGCCATATTTGCGCTCGCGAAATTTCTGCTGTAGCGGCATCCTCCATAAGGTTGTAAAGAGGAACAGCACCTCTACCACCTAACCAGGCTGCAATATACTGGACACCAACTCTTACGCATTCTCTTATTCCTTCTTCAGTTCTTTCTCCTTCATGTACCTTTAAAAGGTCTTGTTGGGTAATAGAAATATTATCCAAGGACATATCTAACTGATTGTTACCCGGAATCTTATTATCAAAGACCTTCAAAGCTACGGGAACCAAACCTGGATGAGCTACCCAAGTTCCATCATGACCATTATTAGCTTCTCTTTCCTTGTCGTTTCTTACTTTTTCAAAAGCTTGTTCATTTGCTTGATCATCGTTCTTAACCGGAATTTGTGCAGCCATACCTCCCATAGCGAATGCCCCTCTTTTGTGGCAAGTCTTAATAAGAAGCAAGGAATATGCACTTAAAAATGCCTCACCCATCACTACCTGGGATCTATCGGGGAGTATATAGTTCGAATTTAATGCGAGTCTTTTTATATAGCTAAAAATGTAATCCCATCGACCACAGTTTAGTCCGACAATATGATCTTTTAGCTCGAAAAGAATTTCATCCATTTGAAAGGCTGCGGGCAATGTCTCAATTAACACCGTTGCTTTGCAGGTTCCTATTGGAATATTCAAAGATCTTTGAGAATGCTCAAAAACTTCATTCCATAGTTTTGCCTCTAAATATGTTTCCATTTTAGGGAGATAAAAATAAGGTCCTGTTCCTTTTTCTGATATTTTTTGATGGTTATGAAACAAGTAAGTTGCGTAATCAAATATTCCAGCCGAAATTCTTTTACCGTCTACTTGTATATGAGCCTCTTCAAGATGCCAGCCCCTTGGACGAACAATCAACACCGCAGGATTATCACCCAATTTGTATTCTTTTTCTGTGTTAGGATCAACAAAATCTATTTCATCATTCCACAGGTCTAAAAGATTTATTTGACCCTGAATAACATTTTCCCATGTGGGTGACATTGAGTCTTCAAAATCGGTCATAAAAGTCTTAGCTCCAGAATTTAGAGCATTTATAACCATTTTTCGATCTACTGGACCGGTTATCTCTACTTTCCTGTCTTGAAGGTCTTCGGGAATCGAGGCAACTTTCCAGTCACCATCCCTTATTGATTGGGTTTCTGATGGGAAATCAGGTAAAACGCCTTTATTGTATTCCTTTTGTTTTTCTTCTCTAGCTATTAAGAGATTTCTTCTTTTTTCTCCAAAATTCCTTTCCAGATCAGCGATTAATTCTAAACATCTCTTCGTTAATATCTTTTCCATTCCCGGAATCTGTTGACCCAAAACCTCCAAACCTTCAGGTGTTTCTATTAAATTTTTATTCATATTTTTGCCGTAGTGATGGGTTAAAGTATAACATAGAAAAATTGATGATGTTATAATAGTGAATCTACTTATAAAGGTATAGTTGTGACTTCTGGAAAAAAGAAAAAGATGAAAGTTCAAAGACCCAGAGGATTTGAGGATATCTCAGGTAAGGATTACCTTACGATTACACAACTTACCGAATCAATTGAGAGGGTTTACCAGGGGTATGGTTTTGAACCATTAGAAACCAGCGTGATAGAGTATTCTGAGATGATTGGTTCTTTTCTTCCCGATCAAGATAGACCCAATGAAGGAGTCTTTTCGTTTGAAGATGATGATGGAAATTGGTTATCTTTACGTTACGATTTAACTGCCGGTTTAGCTCGATATGTTGCAGAGAATTTTGATAGTCTTCCAAAACCTTACAGGCGATATCAATCCGGATTTGTGTTTAGAAACGAAAAATCAGGACCTGGAAGATTCAGACAGTTTTTACAGATAGATGCTGATACTGTTGGCAGTGAGAATCCTTTATCCGATGCAGAGATGTGTATGATGTTTTGTGATTCGCTAGAAAATGTAGGTATAAAAAGAGGTGAATACCTTATCCGTCTTAATAGCCGAAATCTTCTTGATGCGCTACTGGAACAAAATAAAATTCAAACAGAAGATAATACCGAGAAAACATATCTGTCAGTTATGAGGTCAGTTGATAAACTTGATCGACTGGGTCTTGCCGCTGTGGAATTATTGCTAGGTAAGGGTAGGAAAGATGAGTCTGGTGATTATACTGAGGGCGCTGGTCTCGATAAAAATCAAATCTCTTCAATCCTATCTTTTCTTGAAAATGGCAATGATACAAAAAAATTGAATCGTTTAAAAGCGCTTGAGAACCTTGAAATGAAATTTGGTGGTTCACAAAAATTTTCTGATGCTGTTAGTGAATTAAATGCAATATCGGGAATAATAGAGAATTCAGGATATCAAGAAGATCAAATTGCCATTGACCCCTCAGTGGTTCGAGGTCTTAGCTATTATA
>CAJWUE010000071.1:0-7419 GCA_913047775.1 uncultured Rhodobiaceae bacterium | reverse complement strand
ACAAGTAAGTTCAATTTAGTTTAGTTGCCTTTTACGATCGAGAATTAATTTATTAATTAGTATCTTCCTTATTTTCATCTACTACTAGAATTGTTAAGTCGTCCTTTTGAATTTTTCCAGAAGATATAATATCATCTAAAATATTTTTTAACCTTTTATCGTTAGTGACTTTTTGATGTTTTGCAATGTAGGATTTGAATCCTTCGGCACCTAACATTTTACCTGATGAATCTTTAATTTCTGTAATACCATCGGTAAAGACGTACATTGAGCTTGAGGAAAAGGCTAGAACAGTTTCTTGGTAAGTTATTTTTTCCTGTATTCCCAAAGGTGGACCCGAATCCGTAAAATTTGTAAATGATCCATCGCTAGCTGAAATTAATGGGGGTTCGTGGCCAGCATTACTTAGAAGAATTTCTTTTTTCATAGAATCATACACTCCAATCAGCATAGTGACAAACATGCCTCGAGATGAAGTTTCGCAAATTTCATTATTCAAAAGCGTTAATAGATCTTTAGTTGAAAACATGGTTTTACTCAAACAACGGTATAAGCTTGAAGCTTTTGACATCAAAAGTGAAGATTTGATTCCTTTACCTGATACATCGGCTACAGCAAACCCATATTTTCCATTTCCAAGATTAGAAAAATTATAAAAGTCTCCAGATACAACCTTTGCGGGGATATTAATACCTGCAATGGGGAAAGGTTGTTTTTTATTTGCAGAAAGTAAACTTTTTTGAATTTCGCCAACTAATTCTATTTCTTTTTGCATTCTATTTTTTTCTATTAATTCTTTGGCCATTTTTGCATTTCTAATGGCTAGAGCGGCTGGCGCAGATAAGTTTTCAAGTAACTTTCTGTCATCTTCAATAAATAAACCATCATTTGTTTTTTTATTTAAGCATTGAATAACTCCAATGCATTCATTTGCAGCAATTAAAGGGGAACACAAAACTGAATTTGTTGTAAAATTAGTTTTGTTATCTAAATCAAAATAAAATTCTGCAATTTCTCTCACATCTTTTCTAACATTGCCTACTCGTATACATTTCTTTTGCTGAATTGCCTTTCCCATAACTCCTTGTGATACGGGAATTTCATACTCATCAAGATAATCTTGTCCTAATGATTCTATGCATTGTAGAACTTTTTTTTTCTCTTCGATAAGAAAAATATTAGCAGCTTGAGCATTAATTCTTTTAACAATTACCTTGAGTGCTGTTTTTAAAGTTTCATTAAGATCCAAAGAAATTGCAAATTCCTGGTTCATCTGACTAATAATAGCTAGATCTTCGTTGAATTTGGGTTCCTCTTTTTTAGGTTTTTCCGGCTCTTTAATAATTCTAAACATTTTTTATAATTGGCATTCTACTGTTTTTTTGGTAATTATAACAGTAATGGAAATCATTATTCAATCACCTGGTTTTTATTTGCATCTCCAGGATGCAGTGTTGTTTGTGCAATTTTGTATAGATGGAATTATTCATATTGCTTCACAAATTAATATCTAGTTAGTGAATTTTCTAATCATTATTGTTTTGGGAGCGATTTGGGGAAGTTTTGTAAATGTCTGTATATATCGACTACCCAAAAATAAAGAAATTATAATTCAAAGTTCTTTTTGTCCAAATTGTAAAAAAAAAATTCAATGGTTTGATAATATTCCAATTTTATCTTTTATTTTTTTGTCAGGAAGATGCAGAAAGTGCAAGAAATCAATTAGTCCGAGATATCTGGCGGTAGAGTTTTTGGGAATTATTTCCTTTTTACTTATTTATTTAAATTTTGGATTAACTATAACAACATTATTATTAATGATCCTTGCTATTTTCTTTATCATTATTTTTTTTATTGATCTTAAGCACTTTATTATTCCAGATTCATTAACATTTCCCTTAATGATTATTGGATTTATCAAATCATTCGATCCAAATTTAAATACATCTATTTTTCCAAATTTTGTTAATTCTTTTATAGGCGGCATTCTTGGTTATCTAATCATTTGGTTTATTATTTTTTTTTATAAGCAGATTAGAAAAAGAGAAGGCATGGGGTTAGGGGATGCAAAATTAATGTCCGTTATTGGTTTTTGGTTTGGTTGGATTAGTCTTCCTTATGTTATTTTTTTATCTTCTTTTATTGCTTTATTTTTTGCAATACCTCAATTAATGAACAAAACAAAAAAAATGTCATCCGAAATTCCTTTTGGACCTTATATAATTTCTGCAACAATCATTTTTATTATATTTTCAGATTCTTTAAGAAGAATGATGTTTTTTTAATTAAAAATTTTCTTTCCAAGAACGTCTATAAGAGTCCGCCTCACCTGGTGCAGCCACTTTGACAACCAGTGTTGACTTACCTTCAGATAAACCAGCTATGTTTGCAAATAGCTTACCCGCAAATACAACTATTTCAGATAAAATACCAAAACCAGCGAAATGGCATCTGCTTTCAGAAAATTCTGCCGGATTTCCAGATCCTTCGCCGATCTTATGTGAATAATTTGTTCCACATTCATCATCAGCGCTACAAATAAAAGCGGCTCCTGCTGAACACGGATTTTCAACATTCGGTTGGTAGATAGGAAAATAAACGTTTCCTTGAAATACCGTTGGTTCTGCTGTTACTTTTTGACTATTAGATAACTCAATTTTCCAGCCTGCATCTGTGCTAGTCGGACAATCAATTGTACCTCCTAGAATATTTTTACAATCATCCAAATTTTCCGTAGTAGTAACGTTTTTGTATCTCCAGTTTCTCATTGGATCTTTAATTCCAAGCAATACGTTAGCAATACCATCTTCTGTGTTATTGGGATCTTCATAATCACCTGTTCCCATATATAACCATACTTTGTTGGTATCCCTTCCAATAGCAATATCCATGGAATGATACATGTATCTGGCATTTTCTTTATTTGCTTGAGCATCAAAAATCTGTGTGCTGTCGTATACTTGAATTGCGCTATCATCATCACCAATAGTCATACTAGTTAGGTTAATTTTTGTAACTTTACCTTCTAAGTCATTGATATAAACCAGACCTCCTCTCCAAGAAATTCCAGGCGTCATATCTGGGGTGACAAGAACTGGCGAAGCAGGCGTAGAATTTGTAATTGTATTTTCTTCAGAGTCTGGAATATCAATTACTTTTAATATTTTTCCAGGATTTGTTATGTTTTCAAGATCTATAACAAAAAGATTTGATCCAATACCTCTTTTCATACTCATTCCACCTCCCATTACCATGACATATCTATCTTCACTAGGTTCACTGCGGTTATCAGGATTGGGCATTCTAAATATTCTTGGAGACGACCATGTATCTCCCAGAAAGGCATAACTCGAATATGAATCATCATCATCTCCCACACCAAGTTTATCAGAGTTAGCTATATAAACTTCCACAGAAGTAGCAGAGGTTTCTGGGGTAGTAAGGTCAGGATCATCCACCTCCCATGCTCTGTATCTTTTAGTCGATGTGTCTGTAAACTTTATAGTTAGAGTTGCGCCATCATCGGTTACCGTAAATGATCCTTTGGATAATAGTACACCCTCTAGAAAAACTTGAACGTCTTCGTCTTCTCCTGCATTTGATAATAGGTTTGAATGTGTTTCTAAAGACCAGGTCCAGGTGTTGCCCTCATAACAACCATTAGTACCATCATCTATAAAATTTTGACCGGCTGCTGTCAAAGTTGCTTCTGTTTGGCAGTCAGCAAGATTATTTCTTGCCGTGTCATCAGCAGCATTTCTTATGTTTGAGTTGGCTTTTTCTGCTTCTAACGATCCGTCCAAAGAATAACTTCTATTTAGATAAGGATATTCATCTATGTCTCCTAGGTAATCTGCAACCAAAACTTTATTATGTACAGTGTCATTATAAATTGAAAACAAATGTTTTGGACCAAGATTTCCCCTTCCTTCAGCTTCTGAAACATCTAAAACTGAAAATCCAGCCCCACCTCTTCCATATGGGATTACTAAAATTGTTCTCCACTTTGCGCATGCCAAAGAAGCTGCAATATTTTCATCAGTAGTACCAGCAGTTACTGTTGGGCAATCATGCTTACTTGGGATATACATATCGTGCACTACTGGTGATCCATCAACAGCAAATATTGAATTTGATCCACCTCCATCTCCTTCCTTGTTTAAAGAGGTATCAGCAATCCTTGGTAATTTAGCTGCTATAAAAGGAGGTATAAAAGCCCATTGTTCTACTCCGCCATCTGTGCAAGCACTATCATCTTCAGCACATCCTATAAATGCATGGAGCATACCATCGTTTGCGCCGGCATAGAGTAGAGTAAGCCGTTTTTCATAATCTCTGATGTGATTTCCATAATTGTTACTAGCTCTAAAAAATGCTTCTTGGTTTTGTCCAACAAAAGCTGTGTTGGCATTTGGAGGACCAACTTGAACGATTTGAGAATGATAAATATCACCTATGATGTGACTACGCCATTTGTCAAGAACACAATTTCCAGCATCAGGTTCGTAGTTGAAATAGTCTTTTCCTCTAACAAAGTTAATTAATCCGTTAATGTCATCCGCAGTTCCATCTTGTATTGAAGTATTAGTTGTTAGGTCATAGCAATATCTTTGTATTGTTGAACCTGCACCATCGTTAGTTCTTCTATGAAAATCTACAACCTCATGACCTAATTGTCCAAATAAGTTTGCAATTGCTACAGAATTATCCGCAGTTTCATTTTGTCCAGCCGTCCAGTTGTTCCAAGCTGCTGTACCTCCAATATAATTTGCTCCAGATGATCCTAAGGGAGTCCATATTCTTCTATTTTCCCGCTGAGCATAGGTTTGTTCAGCTGCACTCCAGTTATTATCACATTTGTCCTCACCACATGAGCATTCTATTGTTCCTTCGGCATTTTCAAAAAAATCGCATAGCACTCCATTTGCTTGTATTTCTTTTCTATTGATTGTTCCCTTCCATTCTTGATTTTTTGTATAGTCAAATTGAGCTTGATAGAGTGAACCGCCTTCTTCAATTGTAGCGGTTATTGAAGGGGCAGTAAAAGAAAGCCTATTCGCAACTATCTGTTCTATTTTAGTCTGCAGTTGGGTCAATAGAGAGTTAGGCGTATCAGCAATTATTGTTGGTTCACATTCATCATCACCTAGTGCATCACATGAACCCGCCCGGGCCATTGCAGCGAAGTTTGCCAATCCATTTGCATTTATGCCGCCACCATAAGCAACGACAAGAGTTTTAACCTCGTGTATCGTTCTTAAATCTTCTATTTTATCCAATGCATAAGCGTGTCCATTCCACGCTCCATCTCCAATTACAACTACATAATTTTGCTGGCATGGAATTCCAGAGTCTACTGGAGTAATAGTGTCACTATAATAATCTAAAGCCATGGTAGAAAAGGCTCTTGCATCAGTTCCAAAAATCAAAGGAGTTCTGGCAACTTCCCTTTGGATATCAGCATTGGTAAGTCGATCGACTCCTACTCGAATACAAATCCCTCTCCAACATGGAAGAGAATTTCCACCATTCGAAACTCCAGGATGAATTCTGTCCCATCCAGTATAGTAGTCAGGATCTCCCTGCTGTCTATGAGCCTGTCTTGTTCCAATTATACCTGGAATTCCTGCTGACCAGTGACCGTAACCAAAATTGGCTCCAGAAGCTAAAGTTGGTTCACCCACTATGGCAGTGATAGCTGCTTTTGCGCCGTCCATTCGAGATCCCATACTTCCGCCCAACTCGTTCTGCCATTGTCCACTGGCATGATCTTTATCAAATGTTTGAACACTTGGCTTATTGCTACCCACATAAACTAAAGGATTGCCATTGCCCTTATTTTCATCACCCTCACCTATAAAAAGTGCTCTAGAACTCCAAAGCAAAACATTTGTACCATCATCTGCAGAACTTCCTCTACCTCTTGATCCTTGTCTCCAAACTTCTGTTAAACCATTATTCGTTGCCGCCATTTCATATTTTGCAACTTCATGTGTATTTGATGTTATATAGATTATACCGTCATCTTCGGGATCTAATTCAATCATTCTGGCCGGAGGATGACGATTTGTACTTGTTACTGAGCCGTCATGATCATGCCTTATGTCCCATTCTTCTGGGCAAAATCGATCACCAGTCGCAACTAAAGGATACCTATATATATGACCACTAACTGCCGCATAAAGAAAACTTGGAGTTCCATTTTGTCCATCAACTGCAATGCCTAAAGCTGATGTAATGAGATTTCTAGTTCCAGCACTAGAACATGCGCCCGCTCCAGTGGACGGCATACCATTGGTGCCGCTTAAATTTGCTGAATAGATATTTCCAGGACCGGCTGCAAACAAATAGGTTGGACCATTATCCGGAACAGTTCTTATCGTCATGTTTCTAATTCTAAAACCAGGCCAAATTACATCTTGACATTCTCCATCAACATTCAGTATGACTATTTTTCCATTTCCCCTTCTCGTGCTTCGAAAATCAGCTGCGTAGATTAGATCGTCACTAGTATCGTCTGTATCCACCCTATCAATTCCCATGCTGAATGCATTTCTTATTGAAGAATTTTGATTACCACAGTTAGCATCGCTACGAAGTCCTCTAAAAAAGCCATTATTTCCAAAAGACGTATCTCTTCGTTCCGTGCCATAATTAATTTTTGTAAGACCTCTTCTTCTCATTTGAGAAATAATAATATCTCCATTATCAGTTTCGACTAGATCATATGGGTTAAACATACCATCTCCAGCTACCATTTGATTTCTCATGCTTAAAGAATTATCCAGAAGAAATAACACATTTACCGGAACGTCACCCGTCCCTGATCCAGGAGGAGGATCTTTTGCTAGAATATTTTCAATTGAAAATAATAATAGCATCAAAGTGGTGGCGATTAAATATTTTGTCCAGTTGAAGAAATTTCTACTATTCATTTTTATTCTCTGTCTCTCCAGATTCATAAACTGTAAATAGTTCATGATATTTTTTGTTACTAACGTAGAGCACCTCATCCAATATTCCGTCAAAATCCATTTTTTTGTATACAATTATCTCATTTTTTTTATCCCAAGATTTAAAGCCCCTCCAATATTTGGGTCTTTTATTATCAGTTATAGTTCCATAGTTTTTTTTCACATATTCAAAAAGAAGAAGTTTTTCATCCTCAGGGGTATCATCATAATGGTCAAATACAATCTTGTAAGCTGCTAACTCATCATTTAAAAAATAAAATTCTACAACTGAATATCCTAATTTTTCCCTTGGGCAAACTTCTTCAGTTGAGACTTCAATCATTGATAATGATTGTGATAAAGGTATTGGTAAACCAAATTTTTTTTCAACTTGTTTAACATTTTCGCCAAAATTAAAACCTACGTTACACTTAGCAAAAGCATTTATAAACATAAAAAAAACTAT
>CAJWUE010000070.1:0-7596 GCA_913047775.1 uncultured Rhodobiaceae bacterium | reverse complement strand
GAACTACAACCAAAATGTCTAAAAAACTTATCCTTTCTTCCAAAAAACTTCTAACTGCCACTTCATTTGAAGCATTTAAAATAATTGGATAAACACTTCCTTCCTTAATAGATGTCCTAGCCAGTTTGAGCGAGATAAAATTATTTTCGTCAATTTCAATGAAAGATAAATCATTTAAAATATTAATATCTATAGATTCCTGTTGGTCTAATTGACCTTTAGGCCAAAAAAGCGCATGTCTAACAGGATAGATCATGTCAGGCTTACCAAAGGATCCTATTAATGCATTGTTGTTAAAGGCTACTATCCCGTGAGCTATAGATTGTCGATGAATAAGGACTTTTATCCGATCTTCATTGGTTTTAAACAAATGTTTTGCCTCAATAATTTCAAGACCTTTATTCATCAATGTTGCGGAGTCTACAGATATTTTCCTTCCCATGCTCCAATTTGGATTCTTTATTGCGTCTTCTGGTTTGACTTTTCTTAAATCATCCTCAGAGAAGTTATAAAATGGCCCACCAGAAGCAGTTAAATAGATTTTTCTTATTTCTAAATCTTTATTGCCCTCTAAAATTTGAAAAATTGCATTGTGTTCACTATCCAAAGGAATAATTCTTGTGCCGTACTTTTTACATTCTCTATATATTATCTCTCCTGCAGCAACTATTGACTCTTTGTTGGCGACGCAAAGTTTGCCACCATGCTTAACTGACTCGAGCATGGGCTTTAGTCCAGCCAATCCCACTATAGCTGCAATAGTGATATCCGAATTTATACTTGCAGATTCTATGACTCCTTCTTGACCTGAAAAATAAATTAAATCATTTCTGGCGCTCTCTTCTTTAAGAATTTCAATCTTACTTTCATCCGCTATGGCTACAGCAAAAGGATTAAATTCTTTTACCAAATCTATTAATTCTCCAACATTAGTATTGGAAGTCAAGACGTTGATTTTAAATTTATCTTTATTTTCACGAATTATCTTAAGGGCCGTCTTTCCGACAGAGCCCGTCGCTCCAAAGATTGATATCGAAGTTCTTTTCATAACTTTAACCAAAGATTATACTGATAGGATTACCTATATGACCGAAAACCGCTGAAATAAAAGGGAAAAAAATCAAAACCGCCAAAAGTCCATCCAATCTATCAAAGAGACCACCATGTCCGGGCAATATAAAACCTGAGTCTTTCATATTGGATCTTCTTTTTAGCGATGAAATAATTAAATCTCCAAGTATTGAAACCAAAACTATACAAAAACCGATAGAAAAAATTAAAATATTAGAGTTTGAAGAATAGAAAAGAGAAAATAAATAATAGCTCAATATACCAAGAAAAAATGATCCTAACAAACCAGACAAAGTTTTATTTGGTGATATTTTCTTAAATAATTTTGGTCCTCCAATAATATTACCAAAAATATAACCACTAATTTCTGAGATTATTACTGTTAAAAATATAATAATAATTCCAATTAAACCCTTCTCAAATCCCATTAACCACTTCAGAACAGACATTGCAGATAATATATATATAAATCCTATTGATGATAAAAAAGCTGAAACACTAAATAATCTAGAGAAGGAAGATATTAATATAGTTGTTATTACCGCAGAAATAAGAAGGATGGAATCGGCACCATTATTAGTTAAAATAAAAATTAGTCCAAAAGATGATATTATTCCTCTAATAATCCAATAATTATTTGATATAATTCTCATCCATTCAAAAGATAAGATGATCGAAATTAAAGTAATAAGTAAATCAAAATAAATTCCGCCCATTATAAGGGCTGATAATGATATGAATAATAATATAAGTGATGAAATTGTTCTTAATTTGAGATCTGAAAATAAAACCATTAATTAATCCCTGAAATAACGTTGCCGTATCTTCTCGATCTTTCCATAAAATCTTTTATTGCATTATCAAGGTTTCCCTTGTCAAAGTCTGGCCATAGGCACTCTTCAAAATAGACCTCCGCATATGATAATTGCCACAACAAAAAATTAGATATTCTTCTTTCAGACCCTGAACGAATAACGAGATCTGGGTCAGGTACTCCAGAAGTAAATAAATAACTTTCAAAAATTTCTTGGTTAATTTTTATAGGATCTATTATGCCACCTGATATAGATTTTCCTATATTTTTAACGGCATTCAATATTTCATCTCTTCCGCTGTAATTAAATGCAATTTGAAGATATAATCCTTTATTATTAATGGTCAAAGCTTCAGCGCTATCTATTAAATTTATTATACTCTTAGGAATATTCTTTCTGCTACCTATTACCCTAACCCTTACATTATTCTTATGTAACTCTGATAAATCATTTAAAATAAATTTTCTTAATAAATCCATTAACTTTGCAGTTTCAGATTTTGGCCTTTTCCAATTATCTATAGAAAAACTAAATAGCGTGAGGTAGTCAATTTCATAATCATTTACTTCTCTTAATAATTTTCTTAAAGTTTTTAACCCTTGCTTATGCCCTTCGTGCCTCGGAAGCCCTCTCATTTTTGCCCATCTACCATTTCCATCCATAATTATAGCTACATGCGAAGGTTTTTTATTTTGATTATTTTCATTTAAAATTGAATCAGACATAGACTATCTACACTTGTTGAATTTCATTCTCTTTAGTATTTAATATCCCATCCACTTTTTTTATATACTCGTCTGTAATTTCTTGAACCTCTTCAGAAAAATCTGTCGCTTCATCTTTGCCTAGATTATTTTCCTTTACCATTTTTTTTATTGAGTCCATTCCATCTCTTCGGATATTTCTTATAGCGACCTTGCATTGTTCAGCATATTTTCCGGCGATCTTAGATAGCTCGGTCCTTCTCTCTTCATTTAATTGAGGTATGGGTATCCTTATAAGCTCACCATCTACTTGAGGGTTCAATCCCAATTCTGCCTCATGAATAGATTTCTCCACTGCGATAACTAACCCCTTATCCCAAACTTGAATGGATATAGTTCTTGATTCAGGTATTGAAATACTACCTAATTGATCAATTGGCATTTTTTGACCATAAGCATTTACTAAGATTCCATCTATCATACTCGCTGAAGCTCTACCCGTTCTAAGCCCAGAAAATTCATTATTTAATGAATTCATAGAACCATCCATTCTCCTTCTTAAATCTTCTCTGTCTAATTCATTCATTTTAAAGCCTTTAACTTGTTACTATTGAACTATTTCCTTTCCCTTCCATTATATCCACAAATGAATTTTCTTCATTAATTGAAAAAACCACTATAGGAATATCATTTTCTCTAGCTAATGAAACTGCAGCGGAATCTATCACTCTTAAATTTCTAGTTAAAACCTCATGAAAAGAAATTTTGTCAAATTTTATAGCATCATCATATTTTTTTGGATCTTTATCATAAATGCCATTTACGAGAGTTCCTTTGAAAATTGCATCACAAGACATTTCGCTTGCACGTAAAGCTGCTGCAGTATCAGTGGTAAAATAAGGATTTCCCGTTCCAGCTGCAAAAATTACAACTCTATTTTTTTCCATATGCCTAATTGCTCTTCGTCTAGAGTAGGACTCACAAATCTCAGTCATAGTTATTGCAGATTGAACTCGACTTTCTACATCAATTCTTTCTAAAGAATTTTGCATTGCTAAAGAGTTCATTACTGTTCCAAGCATACCCATATAATCTGCGCTTGCTCTATCCATGCCTTCGGCAGCAGCAGAAAGACCTCTAAAGATATTACCTGCTCCAATAACAAGGCAGACCTGAACCCCTAAATTAAATACTTGAGAGACTTCTCTAGCTACTCTATCTACAGTCCCTACATCTATTCCGAATAGATTTTCCCCCATAAGAGACTCACCAGAAATCTTTAAAAGAATTCGCTTGTAGCGATCTTTTGTCATTATTTCCTCAATTCCATAAAAAACTCTTCGTAAGATAATACAAAATTAAACAATATATTCCTAATTAATAATAATCTTAAGACAACAAGGAACTAACTTCTTCGGAAAAACCTTCTTCACTTTTTACTAGGCCCTCTCCTAGCTCCATCCTTACAAATTCTTTTATTATCACTGAAGAATCTAGTGAATTCAGAACAGATTCAATCTTACTTTCACCATCAATAACAAAGGTTTGTTTCAATAAAACATTTTCTTCATAAAATTTTCTTAATCTTCCCTCTGTCATCTTTTCAACTATATCTTCTGATTTTCCACTGGATCTAGCCTCTTCTGATAACACTTTCTTTTCTCTTTCCAGAGTTTCTTCTGGAATTTCATTTATATCAATGGAGATAGGATTAGTTGCGGCAACATGCATAGCTATTTTTTTTCCTAAATCTTTTAATTTTTCTCTATCAGAATCAGACTCTAAACTAACTAAAACACCTATCTTGCCCATACCTTCACAAACTTGATTGTGAACGTAAGAAACTATCAATCCTTTTTCATTTTTAATTTTTTTCATTCTTCTTAGGTTAATTTTTTCTCCTATGGATGCTATTGCTTCCGTAATAAAATCTTCAACACTTAATTCCTTGCCCTTAATCTTTTTTGATTTCATGTCTTCTAAATCTTCACTGAGAAGAGATATTTTTGTGAGTGTTTTCACGATCCTTTGAAAATCTTCGTTTCTAGCAACAAAATCTGTCTCTGAATTAATTTCAACTATTGCAGCAAATTCCTCGTCAAGAATAAGAGAAATTAATCCTTCAGAGGTAATTCTTCCTTCTTTTTTTGAAGCTTTTGCAATTCCTTTTGTTCTTAACCAATCAATAGATGCCTCTATGTCTCCATTGTTTTCTTTTAGAGCGGTCTTACAATCCATCATCCCTACACCAGTTTTTTCTCTCAGTTGTTTCACTAAGTTGGCCGTAATTTCGGACATATTTAAATCTCCATTTTAACTTTCTGTGTTTTTCTCTTTAGGATTTTTTTTGACCTTGGTATTGGTTTTTTTTTGGGTCAGAGTTTTTTTGGATATGTTTCTTGAGCTCTTTTCTAATTCTGTTTCTCCAGGACCATCCTTGGAGATGTCTTTTGATTTCTCCACTTTTATTTCTTCATTATCTTTTTGTGCTTCAGTATCCTGTTTTTCTTTCACTTTTACATTTGTTGTTTCATCTTCTTTAGAACTTACCTTTTCTTCAGATTGGATAGAAAGACCATCAATTGCCGCACGAGCAACTAAATCACAATAAAGTTTTATACATTTTGCTGAATCATCATTCCCTGGAACTGGATAATCTATTCCTTCTGGATTACTATTTGAATCAATTATAGCTGCAATTGGTATCTTTAGTTTAATAGCCTCTTTAATCGCTATATCCTCTTTAACTGTATCAATAACGAATATTAAATCAGGTAGTCCCCCCATATCCTTGATACCGCCTATGGATCTTTCTAATTTATCTCTTTCTCTTGTAAGTTTGAGTAATTCTTTTTTAGTTAAACCAGCTAAATCAATATTATCTAAGGTTTCTTGAATTGATTTCAGCCTGGATATAGTATTTGAGATAGTCTTCCAATTAGTTAGAGTGCCCCCCAACCACCTATGGTTTACATAATATTGCGCACAGGAAGAGGCTGTCTCCGAAATAACCTCTGAGGCTTGTCTTTTTGTTCCTACAAAAAGTACTCTTCCTCCAGACTTTATTACCTCCCTAACTGCTAAAAGTGCATTATGCATCATAGGAATAGTTTGCGACAGGTCTAAAATATGAATGTTATTGCGTTCTCCAAAAATAAACTGTTCCATTTTTGGATTCCATCTATGCGTTTGATGTCCAAAATGCGCTCCAACTTCAAGAAATTCTTCTATAGAATATTCTGGTAATGCCAATTCATCCTCCATCTCCGGTTCTACCTCCACGAACTTTACCTAAGGGCACCGGACTACCTGGAAAAGCCATGTTCGTGTGTGTGATGAAAATGGTATAAGGGTAATAAATAAAAACTTCAATAAAAATTGTTATATTTCTTCTATTTTTGATACACCATCAATATTCTTAATTGACTCAATTATTGAAGAATTTATCAAGAAATTCTTGCCTAAGCTAAGCTCGGTTTCAAAATTGTTATCATTGTCAAGAAATAAACATATTGAAATTTCTGTGTCACCTTTTTGAATTAGATTTTCTTTAATAGAAACAATCGCATCAGATTTATTAATATAAACTCTCAAGTATGCATATTTTTCTTCTGAATCTATACTTTTAAGGGTTTCGTTAAGCAAGGAAAGTTTACTTGCCAATAATCTGAAATTATCTGAATTTCTTTGTGTTTCTATTTCCACTAGTATTGAATTTCCTGGGACTAAAATATCCCTTACTTTAAATAGTAATTCTGAAAAAACGGTAATTTCAAATTGATTGTTAGGATCTGTTAGGCCAACAAACGCAAAATTTTTTCCTTTTTGAGATTTTCTTTCTTTAACGTAAGAAATTGTTCCCACAATTTTATAAACATGATCAGATCCATTAATAATTTCTTTATAGGGAGTTACTTTTTTTCTTTTTATTAAGCCTGAATATTCTTCTAATGGGTGACCTGATAAATAAAAACCTATTGCTGAAAATTCTTTTGTTAATATCTCTGAATTTGTCCAAGGAGTTAAGTTGGGAAGAGGAATATGATCAAAAGTTTTGAATTCTTTTTCAAATAGATTTTCTTGACTATTCTTCTTTATTTCTTCAGAGGCGTTGGAAATATTAGATAGGACTTTTATAGAATTAAAAACCTTGTTTCTATTATCTTCTAAACTATCAAATGCTCCTGCATAAGATAAATATTCAAGATTTTTTTTTGATAAGATTGTTGAGTCTAAACGTTGAGCAAAGTCATAAAGATTTTTATAATGGCCATTTTTTATCGATTCTTCGTTAATCCTTACCATATCAATCTGACTGGTATTTTTAATTGCTCCCAGTCCGTATCTTATATTTTTACCCTCAACATCAAACTCCATCTTGGATGTGTTTACATCTGGTGGTAATATCTTAATACCCAAACTTTTAGCATCATTAACAAATATGCTAAGCTTATCAGTATTCTCTTTATCTAAAGTCATAGAAGCAGTTAAAAAATGCTCTGGATAATAAGCTTTTAAATAAGCTGTTTGATATGCGATTAAAGCGTAAGCAGCTGCATGAGACTTATTAAATCCGTAGCCTGCAAATACTGAGACCTGATCAAAAATATATGACGCCTTAGATTTTTCTATTCCATTCTTGATTGCTCCATTAATAAATCTTTCTTTTTGATCATCCATTTCGGCTTTTATTTTTTTACCCATAGCTCTCCTTAAGATATCCGCTTCACCAAGCGAATAATTTGATAAGATTTGAGCGGTTTGCATTACTTGTTCCTGATATATTATTACACCATATGTTTCTTTTAAAATTGGCTCCAAACTTGGATCCATATAATCAGGAGCCTCTTCACCTTTCTTGCATGCTATAAACTTGGGAATATTATCCATAGGCCCAGGACGATAAAGAGCTACAAGTGCAATAATGTCCTCAAAACAATCAGGCTTCATACTTCTTAGAACATCTTGCATACCGCTACTCTCCAATTGGAAAATCCCAACAGAAT
>CAJWUE010000069.1:0-7852 GCA_913047775.1 uncultured Rhodobiaceae bacterium | reverse complement strand
CCATTCCAATACCTTATCACTAATCGGGAAGCGCGTAAGCTATTATATGATCAGATGCAGGGGAACCAACGGCCCAATGACCTCCAGCTGCAATTACAACAAACTGTTTGCCGTTCTTGTTTTTGTATGTCATCGGGGTTGCGTGACCACCAGTTGGAAGTCTAAATTTTGCCAATTCTTCTCCTGTTTCGGTATTAAAAGCCCTTAAATAATAATCACTTGTCGCAGCTATAAAAGTAATACCTGATGCTGTAACTGTAGGACCTCCTATATTTGGAGCTCCTTTAATCCACCAAAAAGGAAAAGGCGCAAGATCTTTTGAGGTTCCTAGTGGTATTTGCCATAGATGTACTCCTGTATTTAAATCAATAGCTGTTAAATTTCCCCAAGGCGGCTTAGTACATGGAACTCCCAAAGGGGACATAAATCCATAAGCTCTTAGTGTACAATATGGCGTTCCTTCATTTGCTTGTAATCCTGAAAATCTTGCCTGGACTCTATCCCTTGCCAAAACCTCAATTGCCCTAGCAGTATATCCAAGGGGTGTTTGTTTTTTAGAGTTATCAACTACCTCATCACATTTTTCTCGAGGTATCATTACTATCGTGCTCGATAAGTTCATTGTATTAGCTATAAGAATATTTCGTGAAGGATCTATAGCTGGACCACCCCAATTTGCTCCCCCAATTGCACTAGGATAATGCACGCTTCCTTGAAGTGATGGTGGTGTATAAAGGCCTTCATTTCGCAAATCTTGAGTAGCTTTTTTACAATACCCTCGATCCCAAAAAGTAAAGCCAAAAGCATCTTCAGGATCTAAATATGTTGGTGTAAGCGGAGCTGGTTTAGTTGGAAATGGCTGCGTTTTAGTCACAAAATCTCCATTAACAGCGCCTTGTGGAACAGGCCTCTCCTCAATAGGAAAAATAGGTTCGCCGGTCTCGCGATTTAATAAAAATACTAAACCCATTTTAGTTGTTTGGGCTAAAGCTTTAATCGTCTTCCCTTCTTTTTCTACATCATAAAAAGTCGGCTGTGATGGAACATCATAATCCCAAATGTCATGATGTACTGTTTGAAAATGCCAAACAACTTCACCTGTTTCAGCATTTAAAGCTACAACAGAACTGGAATAATAATCCAAGCCATTGCGATGCCCTCCATAATTATCGGCAGCTGTATTACCTGTGGGGAGATAAACTAAATTAAGCTCGGGATCAGCAGATATTATTGACCAAACATTAGTTGTTCCTCTTTGATAAAGTTGCTTTCCTGTATCATCAAGTACTGGTTCTTGTCCTGGAGGAATTGGATCCCAATACCAAACTAATTCACCTGTTCTAATATCATAAGCGCGGACAACACCACCGGGAACAGTAGTACTCACATTATCAGCTATAGATCCACCAGTTATAATTAAGTCATTTATGATAGCTGGCGGTGAATTGATGTAATAATAAGCTGGGTTATGATCGCCAAGACCCAACCTCAAATCAACTCGCCCATTATCACCAAAATATTTACATAATTTTCCGGATTTTCCATCAATAGCAAAAAGTTCCGCGTCGATCGTAGTGGCTATAATACGGAGATAACAATTATCTGTTTCAACCTTTTCTTTGTCTATCCAACTACTAACGCCTCTGCAATGCAAAATTCCCTTTCCTTCTATTTCAATCTTTGGATCGAAAACCCATTTTTCTTTACCTGTTTCAGAATCTAGAGCAAAAACTCTATTATAAGGAGTGCAGTAATATAGAGTCTTATCAACTAAAATTGGTGTTGTTTGTAATGATGTTTGTTGATTACTATTAGGAGCTACATCTTCAGTCCAGTTATTGCCTTTATGATAATCACCTGAACGATGCACCCAAACTTTTTCCAAATCCTTAACATTTTTGGTAGTAATATCTCGAGCCTTAGAATAATGTCCACCTCCAGAATCCTTTCCATATGCTGGCCAATCATCTTCCTGAGCGTAAGAATAAGATGAAATTACACTCAAAATAATTAAATAAATGAGATTTTTTATCATTTTAACTCCTTTTCTTAAGGCAACGCATAGGCAATAACATGATCAGATGGAGGAGAAAGGGTCCAATGTCCTCCTGCTGCAATAACAACAAATTGTTTTCCGTCCTTGTTTTTATATGTCATCGGGGTTGCATGTCCGCCAGTTGGAAGTCTAAATTTCGCCAGTTCCTCACCTGTTAAAGTATTAAAAGCTCTTAAATAATAATCACTTGTAGCTGCTATAAAAGTAACTCCAGACGCCGTTACCGTGGGTCCTCCCATATTCGGAGATCCCTTTATCCAATGGAAAGGAAATGGAGCAAGATCTTTTGAAGTGCCCAATGGAACATCCCATATCTGTTCACCTGAATTTAAATCTATTGCCGTTAATTTTCCCCAAGGAGGTTTTGTACATGGAACATTCAAAGGAGAGAAAAAACCCATCGAACGTAAATTGCAATATGGTGTTCCTGTATTTGTTTCAATAGCTGTATGTCTGGATAGAATATTACCAGCCAATTCTTCAAGGGG
Organism: uncultured Rhodobiaceae bacterium; assembly: GCA_913047775.1. Lineage (GTDB taxonomy): Bacteria > Pseudomonadota > Alphaproteobacteria > MED-G09 > MED-G09. Next base: position 5,308 of record CAJWUE010000069.1, on the reverse strand, counting down.
TTTGTCACAATCTTCTCTTGGTATCATCTTGATGATACTTGCCAAATTCATTGTGTTAACAATCATAATATTTCTAGAGTAATCAATTGCAGGTCCGCCCCAATTATTTCCACCAATAGCGCTTGGATAATGAACACTCCCTTGAAGTGATGGAGGTGTGTACAGGCCTTCTGAACGCAATTCTTTGGCGACTTTTTTACAATATCCTTTATCCCAGAAGGTAAAACCCCAAGGAGATTCTTCTGGATCAAAATAAGATAGCGATAGAGGCGATGGTTTCGTAGGAAATGGTTGTGTTTTTGATACATAATCCCCTTTAACAGCACCTTGTGGAACTTCTCTTTCTTCAACGGGGTAAATAGGCTCTCCAGTTTCACGATTTAATAAAAAGACCAGACCAGTTTTCGTAGTTTGAGCTAGAGCCTTAATAGTATGTCCATCTTTTTCAATATCATAAAATGTCGGTTGAGATGGAACATCATAATCCCATATATCATGATGCACCGTTTGAAAATACCAAACCACCTCACCTGTATCGGCATTTAATGCTACAACTGAACTGGAATAATAATCCAATCCATTTCTTTGACCACCGTAATAATCAGGAGTCACATTTCCAGTTGGAAGATAAACCATATTTAGTTCTGGGTCTGCGGAAATTATAGACCAAACATTCGTTGTGCTTTTCTGAAACAGTTGGTTGTCACTTTCATCTAAGACTGGTTCCCATCCAGGAGGTATAGGCTCCCAATACCATAATAATTCACCAGTCCTCACATCATATGCTCTTACAACACCGCCTGGGACATCAGCTTGAAAATTGTCAATAATTCCACCGCCTATTACTATTTTATCATTAATTATAGCTGGAGGGGATGTGCTCCAATAGTGGGATGGGTCATGATCTCCCATTCCAACCCTTAAATCTATCCGACCATTATCTCCAAAATCTTTACATAATTTTCCGTTTTTTCCATCTATGGAAAAAAGTTCTGCATCAATAGTAATAGCTATTATTCTATGAGAACATTCTTCACTCTCAAATCTGGTTTGATCCTTCCAACTACTAACTCCTCTACAATGCAAAAGGGCTTTTCCTTCTATTTCCATCTTTGGATCAAAAACCCATTTTTCTTCTCCAGTTTCAGAATTTAAAGCAAAGACTCTGTTATATGGAGTACAATAAAATAAGATTTCATCTACAAGAATAGGTGTAACCCCAAAAGATGTTTGCAAAGTACTTCCCAGTCCTCCTTCTCTCCAATTACCTCCCTCGTGGTAATCTCCTGACCGATGAACCCATACTTGTCTTAGATTTTTAACGTTTTCTGGAGTGATTTCATCAGCACTAGAATAGTGACCCCCACCTGGATCTTTACCATATGAAGTCCAATCATCATTTTGTGAAAAGGCATGGCCAGTAACAAAAAAGTTAATAAGACAAACTAAGAATAGATATTTTCTTAAAGACTTCTGCACAGACCTGCTCCAAAGATTCTTTAATACTATGTCAGATTTTTAATTAAAAAAAAGTGTTCATTTAAAATTTTCTAGCAGTGAAGGTGGTTCTCCCAATACATATTCAACATAGTTTTGAAGCGATTTAGTTTCGGAAACAATATCACCAACAAAATTTTCTGGTTGAATGGGCATGCCAAATTTAATCCTATATATCATTTTTTTCTTGTTTAACATTTCATGAAAAAGACTGACGTTTTTGAGCTCTTCATTAACAATATCAAGGAAATAATATAAAAATGAATTTCTAGCACTAATATGAAAAGGTACAACGGGAACATTGTACTTCAAAGATAATTTAATAACTGTTGTGATCCATGATCTTTCTCTTAACTTAATACCCATTCTTTTTGCTAATCTCCCTGAAGAGAATGATAATAAGGGTCTGCCATTATTTAGGGCCTCTCTCGTTAATTTTAGTGTTTTTCTACTTTTTTCAGAGGTTCGCTTACTCTCGATCCATTCTACGGGAATAATAACATCCGTAAATTTCGGTGCTAATTTAATTAAATCTGAGTTTGCGTAAAGAGCATAATCGGGTCTTTTCACTTTTAAAACCTGAAACATAACGATACCATCTATCAACCCTGTAGGATGATTTCCTGCTAATAAAACGGCGCCTTTATCGGGAACAAAATCCAAATGTTCGACTCGTATACATGTATCAAGAATTTCTACTAAATAAGAAAAAGCATCGAAACCATTTTTAGAAAAAATTATATCTGTTATTTCTTTAGCTTCTTTGTAATTTAATGCTTTGAAGATGGGAGTTTTAATAATATTCCAAAGAAATTTGTTTCTTCTTAATTTTTCACATCTTTCTTCGATAATTTGGTCAACAGGATGCAACACTTTAGTTTCCTAGAAAGCTCTCTAGTTTAATATCTCGGTTTATTCTTGCATTTACAACAAAACCCATGGCAGCACAAAAAGCAATTATAGCTGAACCACCATAAGAAAGCATAGGTAGAGGTACCCCAACTATAGGGATAATACCCATAATCATAGCCGAATTAATAAAGAAATATAAAAATGTTAAAACTGCTATTCCTGCACAAGCCAAACAGTTAAATCGGCTTCTCGATGTTAAGGAAGTGTGTATAGAGATCAAAATTAAATAAAGAAAGATAAAGAAAACAAAAAGACCCCCAAGAAAGCCCATCTCTTCAAGTAGAACAGATAACATGAAATCACTGTGTTTTTCTGGAAGAAAATTTAATTGGCTTTGAGTACCCATCATAAAGCCTTTTCCGGTAAATCCCCCTGAACCAATTGCAATCTTAGATTGTATTATGTGATAACCTGCTCCAAAAGGGTCTGTTTCCGGATTTAAGAAAACCATAAGCCTTTCCTTTTGATACTCTTTAAGATTATCGAATATTATTGGAATAGAAGCACCAAAACTTAACGCAACAATAGCAATCCACCTAAAACGCAAACCGGAAAAAAAAATAATAGAAATACCAGTCAACAACAACAACAAAGCCGTTCCTAGGTCTGGTTGTCTAACCGTTAGAAAAGCAGGTAAAATTATTAAAACTAAAGGTAGAGTTACTGAAAACAAACCCTTTGATCGCCTTTCTCCTAAAAAACTATAATAAGATGCCAAAGTTAAGATTAGGATAAATTTTAGGACTTCTGCTGGTTGAAAGCTTGAGAATCCTAAGTTTATCCATCTTGAGACTGTGTTGGTCTCAAAGAAAAAAAGCCATACTAGGCACAAAAGAATAATTAAATATAAAACAGGTGAAATATATCTAATGATCCTGATACTTGTGAACGCAAATGCTAAAAAGACTAACAATCCAATACAAACTCTAACCAGATGATTCTTGACTAAAACACCAATTTCACCACCCGAAACAGAGTAAAGCATTAAAATCCCTGCCAAACTTAGAAGAAAAAGAGAAGCTGGAATAGCAAAATTGATTCTTTTGAAGGAATTCCAATGCGGACTTCTATCATAAACAAGAGAATTTCTGTATCTACTTTTCAATATTAATCCTTGTTAAATTCTGTAACCTGAATCTTTCAAATTCCTACAAGCTAGTAAAATGTCCCTTCCTACTGGAGCTGCGTTTTGACTTCCCGAACCGCCATGTTCAAGAATTACAGATACAGCAAATCTAGGTTTTTTTGTTGGCGCATAACCAACAAATAAAGCATGGTCTCTGAATTCCCATTTATCTGAAGTTACAACCTCTCCTAACCTCTCTTCTTCTAAAATCTCTTTAACCTGAGAAGTGCCAGTCTTTCCTCCCATCAACCAATCTTGATCATTAATTCTACTTTTATAACCATTGCTACCCCTTTCATTGACAGCAATATCAAGAAAATTTCTTATCATGTCGATGTTAGAAAAACTAAGTCCTAATGGTTTTGAGTGATTATTCTTCTTGGTAACAGGAGAAGATATTAGATTAGGGGATATATTAAACCCTTTATTTGCTATAGAGCCTATCATTACAGCTAATTGTAAGGGGGTTGCCGTCACATATCCTTGACCAATTCCAGCAACTATAGTATCTCCTATACCCCATCTTGAATTATAGAGATTGTTTTTTCTCCACCTTCTATCAGGAATCAATCCCTTGCTTTCTCTCTCAGAAATTAGATTATAATTTTTTCCTAAACCAAAACGATAAGCCATCAAGGCAATTCTATCTATTCCAAGTCTTGCGGCTAACTTATAGAAATAAGTATCGCAAGATACTTTTATTGCTTTTCTTAAATCTACTTCTTTATGACCTTTGTCTCTCCAACAATGAAAAGTCCTATCTCCAAAATCAGTTTTACCCTCACAGATTATTTTCTTTTTTGGGTCTAAAAGACCAGATTCTAAGCCAGCTAAGGCCACCATCATTTTAAATGTTGATCCAGGCGGGTATTCGCCATTGATTGCCTTATTTAAAAAAGGCTTATGGATATTATTGTTTAGAATTCTCCATTCTTTCTCAGAAAAACCACTAACAAAATCATTAGGATCAAAACTTGGGGAAGAACATAAAGCCATAATATCACCATTCCTAATATCTAAAACACAAGCAGCTCCTGGCTTTCCCTTCATCATTGTATAAACTTTTTCTTGAAGATTTCTGTCAATAGTAAGGATAATATCTTGACCAGAGATTGACTCATTTTTGTCTAAAATTTTAACACTATCACCAACCGCATTGACTTCGGTTTTTACGAAACCCATTTGTCCTCGTAAAATATTGTCGTATCTATATTCCAGACCAGTAACACCTGATATTGACATTGAATTAATGTGATCAGAGGCTCTCTTTTTTCTTACATAACCAATAATGTGAGCAAACTTTTCTTGTTCGATATATGATCTCTTGTTGACATTTTTTATGACAAAACCTTCTTTTTCATTAATTTTTTCTAAGATATTTATTTCTTCAATGGTTAAGTTATCTTTTACAAATATGGGGTTTCCATTTTTTGTTTTTTTTATATCTATTTTGATTTTATCGATGTGTTTAGAATTTAGATTTATGTGTTTAGAGAGTTTTTCTAAAGCCTTAGAGCTGTCTTTACCATTCTCAGAAAAATAAGATAATTTAAAATTAGATGAATTTATAGCTACAGGAAAACCATTACGATCTAGAAACCTTCCTCTTTGTGGTTGAATAGGAGTTAGTCTAATACGGTTTTTATCGGATAGTAGTGTATATTTTCCGCCCTGCCTGACCTGCAAATTCCAAAGTTGGCCTAATACTGTGGCTGACAAAACAAACATACCACCTCCAACAATAAAAATACGACGAGATATACCGTTATTATC
>CAJWUE010000068.1:0-7896 GCA_913047775.1 uncultured Rhodobiaceae bacterium | reverse complement strand
GGCCTTCCGACCTGGTATGAGATCAGGGTAAACAAAGACGGTTATATAGCCAGGAGGGAAGGTATAGATTGCTTGGTCGCTTTAAACCCTCAAACATACCAATCAGACATTAAAGATGTGGTACCGGGCGGTTACCTAATTTACGATAATACTATGCCGAGGAAATTTGGGAGGAAGGATGTTAATATTGTTGGCATTCCAATGGCGTCTATTTGTGCTGAGTATTATGATGATCCAAGGCAAAGGCAGCTTTTTAAAAATATTGTGTGTCTTGGAGCATTATCCATATTACTAAAAATGGATATAAGCATCATTAAAGGTCTTATTAAAGAGGAGTTTCAAAAAAAACCTAAATTGATAGAACCTAATATTCATGCCTTAAATCTTGGAAGAAAATATGCTCTAGAAGATTTGAAAGACGATTTCAATTTATCATTGAAAACTATGAGACCAAAAAGTAAAAAAATTATGATTCAAGGAAATGAAGCCGCTGGATTGGGTTGTATTTATGGAGGGGCTACCGTTGCTTCATGGTACCCAATAACTCCCTCAACATCTTTAGCAGAAGCTTTTCAAAAATATCTAAATAAATTTCGTTCAGACTCAGATGGAAAAATTAAGGGAGCCGTAATCCAAGCTGAGGATGAATTAGCAGCTATAGGAATTGCAATCGGTGCTAATTGGAATGGCGCTAGAGCATTTACCACCACATCTGGACCTGGGATATCATTGATGTCAGAATTTTTAGGCTTAGCTTATTTTGCTGAAATACCACTTGTTGTATTTAATATCCAAAGAGGTGGCCCTTCGACAGGGATGCCTACTCGAACACAGCAATCAGACATAATATCCTCCGCATTTGCCTCTCACGGGGACACCAAGCATATCTTATTATTTCCTGGAGATCCAAAAGAATGCTTTGAGATGTCTGCAAGAGCTTTTGATATTTCCGAAAGACTCCAAACCCCTGTAATAGTGATGAGTGATTTAGATATGGGTATGAATGATTGGATTGTGGACCCTTTAGAGTGGGATGAAAAATATAAATATGATAGGGGAAAAGTTTTAAAGGCAAAAGAACTTGACGAATTAGAGATGTGGGGAAGATACCTGGATATTGATGGTGATGGAGTTCCTTACAGAACTATACCCGGTACTCACGAATCCAAAGGAGCTTTTTTTACTAGGGGCACTTCCCATGATGCCTTTGCAGGATATACAGAAGATGGACGAATAAATGCTGACAATTTAACACGTATTGCAAAGAAGTTTGATAAGTCTTCCCGCTACCTTCCACGATCAATAAAAAGAGGATCAAAAAATAATACTGAGTTAGGTATCATTTATTTTGGATCGACTTCACCAGCAGTGGATGAGGCAGTTGATGTTTTAAAGGATAAAGGTTTTTCTTTTGATAGGTTAAGGATCCGTTCCTTTCCTTTTGACAGAAAATTAGAGCGTTTTATTGACGATCATAAATATGTTTTCATTCTTGAACAAAATAGGGATGCTCAGATGAGGGCAATGATTGCAACAGAATTAGAAAAAGATTTTAGTAAATTACAATCCATATTAAATTTTGATGGGAATCCTGTTACAGCTGATTTTATAGTTGAAGAATTTATTGGAAGAGTTAAAGAAGATGAATCTCTATCAAGATTAATTAAAAAAACCAAATCAGCAGCATAGGTTTAAAAATGAGTTTTATAAAAAAACCAATAGTTAGGCATCCAAATTTACCCAAAAATAACCTTGGTCTGACCCGTAGAGATTATGAGGGAGCCTTGTCAACTCTTTGTGCTGGATGTGGCCATGATTCAATATCATCAGCAATAATAGAAGCATGCTTCCAACTATCAATTCCTGCTCATAGGCTTGCGAAACTTTCAGGTATAGGTTGTTCATCGAAAACACCAACATATTTCTTAAATAAATCGCACGGGTTTAACTCTGTTCACGGACGAATGCCGTCCGTTGCTACGGGAGCCAATTTAGCAAATAGAGATTTATTTTATCTAGGAGTTTCAGGTGATGGAGATACAGCATCGATAGGTTTAGGGCAATTCTGTCACATCGTCCGAAGAAGATTAAATATGGTCTACATAGTCGAAAATAATGGAACTTACGGACTAACTAAAGGCCAGTTTTCGGCTACCAATGATATAGAATCTAAGGGTCGTAAAGGTGAAGAAAATAAGTTTGAATCAATTGATTTAGCTGCACTCGCAATACAAATGGGAGCAGGATTTGTCGCAAGAAGTTTTTCTGGGGACAAGGATCAGCTGATTCCATTAATTAGAGCCGGGATGAGTTATAAAGGTTTTTCTTTTATTGATGTTATTTCGCCGTGTGTCACTTTTAATAATCATGGAACATCTACTAAAAGTTACGAATATTTTAGAGAACATAATGAAGCATTGGGTTTTTTGGATATTTTGCCTGAGCACCAAGAAATAAAAATTGATTATAAAGAAGGCAGTTCAATGGAAGTAGAAATACATGATGGATCAAAGATGATATTGCATAAACTTAGCAGGCGCTATGATCCCTCAAGCAGGCGTAATGCTATTTCAAGGATTACCGATTCGCGTGATAAAGGTGAGATAGTTACGGGTCTTTTATATTTAGATCAGAATGAAAAGGATATTCATGATAGCCTTCAAACCTCTATCAAGCCCTTTAATTCGTTAACACAGAAAGAATTATCCCCAGGAACACGAGCTATCAACGAAATCAATAGAAGTTTTTCTTAGCCTGCGGTAGTATCGAGCTCTTCATTCCAATCTTGTTGACTTATCCATTCGCTGAAGGGAGTTAATCTTATAGGTATTTCTTTCAAGACAGGCTCCATATCAACTTTGAAAGGTCTATGTTCAGAGATGTTATTAAAACTATAAAAATCTGACATGCTATCTATAAATGCTTGTCGATTTTCTGAACGACCTCCTCTTTGATCTTCATCTGTATCGGCAAAGAAAATATCGTAAAGTCTATTGGAAAAGTCTTCTAATCCCAATTCTTTATAAAGTATGGGCCTGCCAAAATGACCGGATAATAGGTCTGCTACTCTAGGTGGGGTAAAAACTTCTGGTCCACCGATATTGATTCTTCTTCCTATGAGATCATCTCGATCTATGGCTGCAATCATAAACTTTGCAACATCATCTAGACAAATCCAGCTAGCTTCTAAATTAGGGTTGTGAGGGTAGGTATATATATCATTTTTCTTAATATCTTTTCTAGCCCAATCTGTAAGTAGATTATCCATGAAAAGAACTGGCTGAAATGTTGTTGTTTGTACTCCACCTTGCATAAGTGTATTTATCATCAGCTTAACACCATCATACCCTGCTTGCCCGACTTCTCCGAGTTCATCGGGTGGGCCCCAACAGCAGGTGTTATAAATAAGACGTCTTACATTGGCTCTCTTAGCCGAACTACCTACTGTTGCAGCAAAATCCAGAGCTTTATGTGACTCCTCAAAAGATGGTCGAGTATAAAAAACTGTATCTGCTCCCAGACATGCTTCATAAATCGAGTCAGGATCATTATAATCAGCTCTAATGATTTCAATATTATCAAATTGTTTTAATCTTGATGGATCCCTTGTTGTTGCCCTCACATCATATCCAGCTTTTATGAGCTGTCTTACTTGAGCTAAGCCTGGTCTTCCACTTGCACTTAATACAGTTACTAAAGTCATATTTTTCTCCTAAGTTATTTCTGAAACGTTCCTTACTGGTTTCTTACCGTCCCAGTTTAACGAAGCTTTATGTAGAAATGAATAAAAATCTGTTAAAGATTTACTATTTTCATATATTTCAAAAAGATGTCCTATATCTTCTCCGGGGTCAAACCAAGAAAATCTCATTCCCTTCCGATGTCCTACATTAGCAATTAATACTTCTTCACAGCCTTGGGAGAGTAGCTCTTTTCTTTCTTTTTCAAAATCATTCGCTATCCAAGCAATATGATGTACACCGCCTGAAGCATTTCTTTCAGGGGTGGGCGATATATCTGCACAGTGATCACATATTAATTCAATCATAAGATTTTCTTTCCAGCCATAAGCTGAGGAATGATCAAATGTACCGAATTGTCCCTTAATTATGGTATTTTCTAACTTAATATGTTCGTTGACATAAAATGGACCAATGTTAAATCTTCTTGACCAGTATTTTGCAGCGTTATGTACGTTTTCTACAGCGTATGCTATTTGAATTATAGGTTTTTCCGAATGATACATTTTCCTGTTCTTCCTTTTTATAAAATAAAATTCTAGACAAGAAAATATAACTAAGAAACAATAAATTTAATTCTTTTGGGGGGTAAACAGTGACAGAAAATTCCTTAATTATTCGTAATGCGAATATTGTCGACGGAACCGGCGAGAAGCCTTTTGAAGGGGATGTTTTAGTTAAAGATGGTATTATAGAGGATATTGGCAAACTTAATGGTGAAATCGGTCAAGAAATTGATGCTAAAGGTTTAACCCTAAGTCCAGGTTTCATTGATATCCATACACATTTTGACCCACAATTATGTTGGGATGGTTATGCCACTCCTTCAATTGAGCACGGTGTCACTACTGTGGTGACAGGGAATTGTTCTCTATCTTTGGCGCCAATTAAGAATGGTGGATCTGATAAGATTATTTCAATGTTTCAGGTTATAGAAGATATCAAAAAACCTACATTTGATGCGGCGGTACCTTTTTCTTGGGAAACCTTTGGAGAATATTTGGATCATATAAAACCGAATTTAGGAATTAATGTTGGCGCTCTGATAGGACATTCGGCTGTGCGCTTATATGTTATGGGCGAAGACAGTCAGAAAAGAGAGGCAACTGATGATGAGATAAAAGAAATGTGTGTAATCGTTGAGGAAGCCATGGAAAAAGGTGCTCTAGGTGTTTCCTCTTCTTATGTCGATATTGACGAAAATATGAATCCAGTTCCAAGTCGTTTCTCTTGCAGGAAAGAAAAAATTGAATTGGCAAGAGCGGCCACAAAAACAGGAAGAGGGGTATGGCAAGTTGTGCCTTACTTTATAGAAATGGAGGAACAATTAAAAAACGTTAAAGAGTTGGGTGACATCAGTTTAGAAACCGGAATCATGTGCAGCTTTCAACCTGTTCTATCAACCCCAGACTCTCCGATGGCAGACCAATTAATGAATGCCATTAAAGAAGAGAGAGAAAGAGGTGCCAAAGTTTTTGGTCAGTCCATGCCAAGATGTTTCGATTTAAATATGCGGCTATCTGAAACCAGTATGCTTTTGTACGGAATGCCTTCTTGGAAATCTATTATGGATGAGCCTTCCTCAAAAAGAAAAGGGTTGTTTTCGGATCCGGAAAAGCAAAAGATTTTGGTGGAGGAAACCAGAACAGCAGAAGGAATAAGTGCAGCACTTCCAATGTTGAAAATTGGAGAAATTTATAGCGAAGATAATCAAAAATACAAAGGTAAATATTTAATGGAAATTGCTCAGGAGGAAGGTAAGGATTTAGGTCAAATTATTCTGGATATTGCATTAGCTGATGATTTAAGAACTGAATTTCAATTGGTTGACGTTCTCAATGCTGACAAGGATGCGGTTTCACATATTATAACAAGCGAACTATGTCATTTTGGAGCCTCTGATGCTGGGGCTCACATAACCCAATTCTGTGGGAGTGGGGATACCACTCATTTGCTAGAATATTATGTTAGAAAGACTGGTAAAATAAGTCTTGAGAAAGCTATTAACCGTATGACAAAGGAGTTGGCTGATGATTGGGGCATAAATGACAGAGGGGTAATTCAAAAAGGCAAGGCAGCGGATCTGGTTTTGTTTGATATAGAAAAAATAGGTATTTCAGGTCAAGAATTTGTCAATGATTTTCCGGGTGAGGCTAGCAGATATATGAGATATTCGCATGGTTATGAATATGTCATAATTAATGGTTCAATAGCCTATAAAGATAACAATTATACTGATGTAAAAAATGGCAAGGTTGTATAGTTTAACCTTTACCTTTCAAAAAATTCTTTACTGCTTCTTTATGCTCAGGGGTTTTCCAGCATTCTCTTAGAAGTGCGCTTTCTCTTTCTTGTGCTTTGGTCAAATCTGTTTCACTCCCATTCTTTGTGAGAAGCTCTTTGACCATTCTTAACTGAGGGCCGGGATTTTCAGCTATTAATTTTGCTTTTTTGATAGCCTCGTCAAGCATGTCTTCTTCGTTATATAAAAAATCTATTAACCCAATTTTAAAGGCTTCTTCGGCATCCATTAATCGACCGGAAAGACAAAATTCACTGGCTTTACCAAATCCCATTCTTTGCACTAGATAATGACTGCTAGCCAATTCTGGAACGAGACCGATTTTTATAAAAAACATGCCAAATTTTGATTTTTCTGAAGCAATAATTGTATCGAAAGGCAGGATCATAGTAACTCCTACACCTATAGCAGAACCATTGACTGCGGCTATAATTGGTTTAGAAGATCTAATAAGGTCAACCCAATCAGTCTCATCAGGTATGCGAGCATCGTCATAGTTAATACTAAGAACTTCTTCCATGTCTGCTCCAGCACAAAACCCTTTTCCAGAACCTGTCATCACTATTGAACCTATATTTGAATCTTCATTTGCATGAGTTAGTGCTGATACCTGCTCCGATGACATTAAGGGAGTCCAAGCGTTCAGTCTTTCTGGCCTATTCAGTGTTATTAATGCCACTTTATCTATCTTCTCATATTTAATAGTTTTGTACATCATGAGTGATTCAAAATATTAAGACCTTAACCTTTGCCTTTCAAAAAATTCTTTACCGCTTCTTTATGTTCAGGGGTTTTCCAGCATTCTCTTAGAAGTGCGCTTTCTCTTTCTTGTGCTTTGGTCAAATCTGTTTCGCTCCCATTCTTTGTGAGAAGCTCTTTGACCATTCTTAACTGAGGACCGGGATTTTCAGCTATTAATTTTGCTTTTTTGATAGCCTCCTCAAGCATAACTTCTTCATTAAAAAGAAAGTCAATTAAACCAGTCGATTCAGCCTCTTCCGCATTTACTAGTCTGCCTGAGAGACATAATTCACTGGCTTTACCAAATCCCATTCTTTGCACTAGAAAATGACTGCTTGCTAATTCCGGAACGAGACCCATCCGTATAAAAAACATTCCAAATTTTGCTTTTTCAGAAGCTATAATTATATCACAAGGTAATATCATCGTGATCCCTATGCCTACTGCGGCGCCGTTTACGGCAGCAATAATTGGTTTTGATTTTCTCATCAAATCAACCCAATTTATGTGTTTTGGCATTCCCCCTTGTCCCGAATGAGTATCTTTTCCAGGATCTTTACCATCGATACGTGTTTTGAAAGTTTCTTCAATGTCTGCTCCAGCACAAAAACCTTTTCCGGCACCGGTAATCACTATTGAACCGATATTTGCATCTTCGTTTGCATCATTAATGGCTTCAGCCTGTTCTTCGGACATTAAAGGTGTCCATGCGTTCATTCGTTCTGGCCGATTAAGGGTTATTAATGCTATCCCTTCTTCTTTTTTGTATTTAATTGTTTCAAACTTCATAAAAAACCTCATATCTTAAAAAATGTATCTAAACTCTTGTATTACAGGATAAAAATATATTACATTCAATATAATTTATGGTGAAATTGTGGAACAAGAACAAATTGATCAAATAAAAGAACTCATTGAGTATGAAAGAAATAGGACTTCTCCTCCTGAGGGATTTCCAAAACTTCCTGACTTGCCTGGAAAAAGATATACTGATCCTGGATTTTATGAACTCGAGAAAGAGAATCTTTGGAAGAAAAGTTGGTTATATGCCGGCCATCTAGATGAGATTCCAAATGTTGGAAGTTATAAACTTTGGGAAAGGGCAGGACAACC
>CAJWUE010000067.1:0-7942 GCA_913047775.1 uncultured Rhodobiaceae bacterium | reverse complement strand
GTGATATACATTGGGTACTACTAACCAGTAGAATTGCTCTTTACAATATCTAAACAGTAACCGGTATGAAACTTTTAGGATAGTATGAAAAAAGAATTTGGTATAAACGTAATTTCAACTGCTTGCGGTGTCAAGCCCCACACAATCAGGACGTGGGAAAAGAGATATCAGGTCTTTACGCCAGAGCGTTCTAAAGGAGGGCAAAGACTATACAGTGAAGTTGATCTGGCCAAAGCAAAGCTCATTGTTGCATTGATAGAACAAGGTCACACTATTTCAAGTTTAGCGAGACATTCATTGCAAGATCTTCGTTCATTACTGGTTGTGAACAAAGGTGAAGATTCTGAATCAGACAAGATGTTTACTTCTGTTGAAACAAAGAAATTACTTCAGCATTTGGCAAATTTTAATATTGACCTGGTTGCCTCTGGGATGCAGCACCTTCGCTTGAGTATAGGCGTAAAAGAATTTATTTTTAAAATTGTTTTACCTGTAATGCATGAGATCGAGAAGTTGGCTTTAAAAGGACTGTATTCGGTCACACAAGAACATATTATATCTACAATCGTTAGAGATCAGCTTGGCCAAATTAATCTGGCTAATGAAGGGCCAAACACTGACCGATTTGCTTTAGCGACTCCTGAAGGGAACTTACATGAACTCCCTATTTTGATCGCAGAAATTATTTGTAATGCGAATCGGGTTTCAACTAATTACCTTGGTGCTTCCCATCCTGCAGAGTGTTTGAGCGAAGCTGTTAATGCTCTTAAATGTAAAACCATTGTGATGGGGGTTATTTCATCAGCTCAATGGAATTACGAAAATAATATTGTTTCATACCTTGAATCAATGGATAAATATTTGAAAAATAAAGTAAAAGTTATACTTGGTGGTGGCAGTGAAGTTGATTTTCCAGAATTTAAGAACATAGAAAATGTGAAGGTCGTCAAAAGTTTTGAAGACTTCGATAAAATGCTTATAGAATTAAAATAAAGTTTGAAATGAAAAAAGTGGCAGTTATCGGCTCAGGAATTTCTGGAACATCAGCTGCCTATTATTTAAATAAGCTGGGATATGATGTTTACCTCTTTGAATCCGCGAGTTACTTCGGAGGGCACACTAATACTATAGATGTAGACTTTGAGGGACAAAGAATTCCCGTTGATACAGGTTTTCTTGTTCATAATGATAGGACATATCCAAACTTAATAGATTTTTTTAATGAGTTGAAGATTGAAACCCACCTAAGCGAGATGAGTTTTAGTGTAGTGAGAAGAATTGATAACATTATATGGGCTGGTACAAATATTTTAACGGTATTTGCACAAGCTAAGAATTTGTTTAGCATTCGGTTTTATAGATTCCTAAAAGAAGTGCTTCGATTTAATAAGGAATCGAAAAAATATCTTTTAGAGTATGAAGGAAAGCCAGAGTTAACGCTTGATGAAATGTTAATAAAGAAAAAATATTCGGAGGATTTTAAAAATTGGTACCTTCTACCAATGGGAGGATGCATCTGGTCTTCACCTACAGACGAAATGCTAAAGTTTCCTGCATATACATTTTTAAAATTTTGCTTGAATCACGGGTTGCTACAGATCTTTAGAAGGCCACAATGGAAAACTGTTTTAAATGGCTGTAGGACTTACATAGAAAAGGCCCTTTCCCGAATAGATAAAAAGTTTTTAAATGAGCCCGTTTTAGAAGTTATTTCTGAAGACAATAAGTTAAAGCTGATTACAGAGAAAAGGATAGAGTATTTTGACTATTGTTTGATGTGTTCTCATCCACCGCAAACTCTGGAGATATTTAAAAACATAGATTTTTTAACTAAAGATCTTCTCTCAAAGTTTAAATATCAAAAAAATAAAGCAGTATTGCACTTTGATGAAAGTGTCCTTCCAAGAAAAAAAATTGCATGGGCAGCCTGGAATTATCTTTCAACAGAATCTAAATGTGGAAATGACTCAGTATCAGTAAGTTATCTAATAAATAAGTTACAACCTCTGCCACTTGAAAAATCAGTAATTGTAACCCTCAATCCAGTCAGCAAAATTGATAAGAATAAGATTTTCAAAGAAATTAATTATCAACACCCGCTTTTTTCTACAGATTCTATATTGGCACAGAGAGATATAAGAAATATTCAAGGAAGACAGAGGGTATATTTCTCCGGAGCATGGTTGAGATATGGGTTTCATGAAGATGGAATACTAAGCTCAAAAACAGTTATAAATAAATTGCTGGAAGATGATGGAACGAATGAAGTGTTTTTGAGGGTTTTATGAAGTCACTATTTAGAGCAAAAATTTTTCATAAAAGATTTTTGCCTCAAGTAAATAAATTTACCTATTCAGGCTTTTATATTAAATTCTCTCTTGAGAACCTGCAAGAACTGGAGTCTCTGCTTTTTAGTGTAAATAAGTTTAACCTGTTTTCATTTTATGAAAAAGACCATGGTTATAGAGATGGTTCATCACTAGAAGTATGGGCAAATGATACTCTCCGCAAATCAGGCATAAATAATTTTTCAGGGAATGTTGTTTTGCAGACATTCCCAAGAATTGTTGGCTACGTTTTTAATCCAGTGTGCTTTTGGTACTGTTACGATGAAGACAGATTGGTTGCAATTATTTGTGAAGTTAATAACACATTTGGTGAATCTCATAACTATGTCATTAAGCAGGACGCAGAAGAAAATATATGCACTCTTCCAAAAGAATTTCATGTCTCACCATTTTACGATATTAAAGGAGAATATAAATTTGATTTCACAAAAAATAATGCAGTTAAAATAAATTACTATTTTGATAAAACACTTCAGCTTTGTACAAGCATAAAAGGTATAGAGACTCCCTGGAATGATATAAATTTATTAAAGACCTTTATCCAGCATCCTTTTTACACGGCACTCATAATAATTTTAATTCACTATCAAGCAATAAAATTATTTTTCAAGAAAAATAAATATTTTCCTAAGCCTATAAAATTAAGTCAGGATTTAACTTATGACAAGAATGAATAAAAGATCAATAGATACATGTGAGGATATACCTAAATGGGGTATCCTTTTTCTAGAAATGATATCTAACATTAAAAAAGGAGTTATAACAATTATTACTCCGGAGGGAAAGTATCTGAAATATTCTGGTATTAAAGAAGGAGAGGAAGTTACAATCCGTATTAATGACTGGAGATTTTGCGAAGAACTCTTTTTGAAAGGTGATATCGGGTTAGGTGAATCGTATGTTTCTGGTTATTGGGATTGTGAAAATATCAATAAACTTATTCAACTTGGAGTAGAAAACTATAAAGAGTTGGAAAGAGTGATAAAAGGTTCTTTTCTAAAAATTGTTTTCTACAGGATTAAGCATATTCTGAATAGAAATTCTAAGAAAGGAAGCCAGAAGAATGTATTTGCCCACTATGATATTGGGAATGACTTTTTTCAATTGTGGCTGGACCGTTCTATGACGTACTCCAGTGCAATTTTTAAGTGTGATGATGAAGGGCTATCATTAGCCCAAGAAAATAAGTACGAAAAAATACTGAAAAAGCTAAAACTTAAAGACAAAGATCATATACTTGAAGTTGGATGTGGTTGGGGCGGTTTCATGGAGTATGCTGCCAGGAAAGGCGTTAAAGTTACAGGTGTGACAATCTCAAAAGAACAATATGAGTTTGCAAAGAAAAGGCTCTCACAATATGAAGGAATGGCAGAAGTCAGGCTTCAAGACTATCGAGAAATAACAGGAGAATATAGCCATATTGTCTCAATCGAAATGTTTGAAGCATTAGGAAAAGAATACTGGAAAACGTATTTTAAAATTCTACATTCTATTTTAAAACCTGGAGGGAAAATGATTGTTCAGAGTATTACAATAAATAATAATGATTATAATTCATATCGTAAATGCAGTGACTTTATACAACAGTATATTTTCCCTGGAGGGATGCTTCCTTCACCAGAGATTTTTAAATCAACCGCAGTTAAGCAGGGTTTTAAGTATATTGGGAATCTTGAGTTTGGTCGTGATTATGGACTCACTTTAAAGAGGTGGGAAGAAAATTTCTCTCGTGTAATAGATAAAGTAAAGGTTTTAGGTTTTGACGATAAATTCATTAGGACATGGAGATTTTACTTAAAGTACTGCCAGGGTGGTTTTGAGGCCAGTAAAATTAGTGTCTTTCAATTTAATTTTACGAAATAAGAAGATAGGTTTTTGTTTTAAAATTATAATTTCATTATTATTGTTTGGTTTTGGTTATGTCAATGGCTTTGAAGATAGAACAAAATTACTCGCGTTGTGGATGTGGTGAGTGGAATGGCCTTTCGGACAGTTTCCATAATAAATAAAAAGTCTAAACCCTATCCTTTTTAAGAACATTTTGGTCATTCCTCTGTAAGAGCATTCATATAAAACCTTATACTGGATTGTCTTAATTATCATTGCCCTTCAGGTCTTAAAATTTGCATCCCACGGATACTATCTCTGAAGGAAGAAGAAACAAAACAAACCATGAATGCAACGGTAACGAATTTTCGAAGAGAAAGTATTATTTGTTGGATTCATATAAAATAAAACCAAGTAAATGAACATTCTTTTGTATAAAAAATCTCTAATTCGCTTTTTTTTGAGTTTTACTGTAATGCTAGCGGCATGGTCTGTTAATGCGCATCAACCAGTTTTGAACAATGAGAGTATGCACACCGCTAAAGCCCCCTACATTATTGAGGAGCCCGAAATCTCCAAGGCAATCTACTCCGAACTCAAGGGGGAACCACATTACTACCGCATCGAAAGTGATTCGAGATTCGAATTTTACGCAGGCATCACAGTACCTAAGATCGATGATTGCCCAATTTCAAAAAAGTTTTCCTTCGAAGTCCTTGATGCCGATTTCGGACTGATAGAACGTAAAGAGGGTGAAAACTTTAACTGGTGGCCCTGGTATGAAAAACATGGTGATAAATGGTACTGGATTGGACCAGAGATAGGAGAGAAATTCAAATCCAATAGATTCTACAAGAAGGGCACTTACTACATCCGTGTTTACAACGAAACTAACAGTGGCCAATACGTGTTGGCCGTAGGTGAGACTGAGAGCTTCCCCTTCACCGTCATTGTTAGAATGCTGTTTACAATGCCCAAAATCAATTCCGCTTTCTGGGATAATGTAGAGTGTTCAGAAACTAAAAAGGATGGCTGATTGGTTTAAAAACCAGGAAGGGATTTCTACAGTTCATATTTTGGATTATCCCTGGGTAACCTTTGGTCAATAATTACTTAGTTAAGTTTTGAGACTGTTCCATGCATTTCCAAACGTTAAGGATGAAGACAGAATCCTTGATAGCTGTATACCTGTTGAAGTAACAGTGAAAACTATATTTTTTGGATATTTTAGTGGGAGAAAAAATAGTTATTCTAATTTGAGAAGTAAACTCATTGGGAGAATATTATGAGAATATTTTACATTATATTTCTATTATTTTTATCATCATGCGCAGATCACAGCATTAAATCTTACAGCGATGAGTTACCAAAGATAAATTTGAGAGAGTTTTTCAATGGAGAAATATATGCGCTAGGAATTGTACAAGATCGCTCAGGGCGAGTTATCAAAAGGTTTAAAGTAGATATTAAAGCATACTGGAAGGGGAATAAGGCTATATTAGATGAAAAATTCGTCTATTCTGATGGTACTAACAGCTCAAGAGTTTGGGAACTAAAGGAAATTGGAGCATCAAAATATGAAGGTCGTGCCGATGATGTGGTGGGAATAGCTAGTGGTGAAACTGCAGGCAACGCGTTTTACTTTGAATATGACTTAGATCTTCCTGTCGGAGATACTAACTATAAGGTCAATTTTGAAGATTGGATGTACCTCTTAGATAAGAATACTCTTCTAGCAAGATCTTACATGAATAAGTGGGGCTTTGATCTTGGAGAAGTTACAATTGTGATGAACAAGAAAGGGAGAAGTTGAATAACATAAAAGAACTTACAAAATGGTATGAAAATCTAAAAGAAGGGTCCTTGGATGAAATAGACTTATTTTATGATGAAAATGTATTTTTTAAAGACCCATTCAATGAGTTTAACGGAAGAGACAAGTTAATGAAAGTATTTGCCCACATGTTTGAGAATTTGGGAAATGCACATTTTGTTATTCTCGATTCAATTGAAAATAGCGAGGGTGCCTTTTTGACATGGGATTTTTATTTAGAATTTAAAGGGAGAGGACATAAGATCCATGGTAGCTCTCATCTGAAGTACAATAAGGAAAATAGAATTGTATACCATAGAGACTACTGGGATGTTGGTGAAGAGATTCTTTTAAAAATTCCATTTATAAAGATAATCTACAGTTACATTCAGAAAAAGATGGCCTTGCCTCAGGAGAATTTATGTTAATTTTAAAAGTAGTTTTTTTGCAATTTTTCTGGCTAGCT
The DNA here is from genome assembly GCA_913047775.1 of uncultured Rhodobiaceae bacterium. GTDB lineage: Bacteria > Pseudomonadota > Alphaproteobacteria > MED-G09 > MED-G09. The sequence goes on along the minus strand of CAJWUE010000067.1, from coordinate 1,488 downwards.
ATAGTTTTGTTTGGGGCTTCTATAAATGAAATTCTTCTTATTTCATGGTCCATATTTTTAGTGGGAGCCAACTTCCTTATATACAGACCTGCAATTTCTATTGGTCGTTTTTTTTTGTCGCACTTTTTTTCACTACATTCGGATACATACATGACTCATCCCTAATTTGGATAAAGCTTATTTCGAGTGAATCTTATAGTTATGGATTCCTTTCATTATGGATAGTTTTTATTTCTTATTATGGTGACGTCTTTAATAAGCTCAAAGAATTACCCCTACTTTTTCTTGCTATTCTAGGTGGAATTGGAGGCTCCCTAGCCTATTGGAGTGCCTACAAGTTAGGAGCACTCAGCATTTCACAAGACAGTGATACTTTTTATTTAATATTTGTTTTTGCTTTATGGACAATTTTCTTTCCATTAAGTATGTGGTTATTTTATGAAGAAAAATATTGGGAATTTATTTTGGATAAGACCATTGTCTTTTCATTTGATAAGACGGGTTTTAATCGACATAAATCTAAGTTTAATGAAGACCTATCTCAAAAAGTTTTAACAGGTAAAATATCCTTGGTCACGGGAGGAACTTCAGGAATTGGCGGAGAGGTTGCACAAGAGCTTTCACGCTTAGGTTCAAAAGTTTTTGTGACGGGACGTAACGAACAAAAAGGTAAGTCATTCAAGGGAAACAATTCAAATTTGAATTTTAATTCCTTAGATATGGCAAACTGGCATCAGCTAAAAGACTTTTGTAATAAAAGTAATTGTTTTGATTATATTGTATTAAACGCTGGAAGTATGCCAGATAGTTTAGTTCTAAATGATTTTAGTGTTGAGCATCAATGTGCTTCACAATTAATTGGTCATTATTACTTGATTGATATGTTGAAAAAATGTGGAAAAATAAATCGACATGCTAGAATTATTTGGGTGAGTTCAGGTGGGATTTACCTAAAAAAACTTGATTTAGATTCGTTGTTTCACAATCAAAAATATGAAAAAGTTTCAACATATTCCAATGTTAAAAGGGCTCAGGTGACACTTGTTGAAGAGCTTTCAAGACAAGAAATATGGAAGAATGTAAAAGTCTTTAGTATGCACCCAGGATGGGTTGCTACTTATGGACTAGAAGAAGCCCTTCCAATGTTCTTCAGATTAATGAGAAATAGACTTCGTAACACGAAAGAAGGAGCAGACACAATCATTTGGCTTTTACTAACAGAAGAGTCTATTACTTCAGGAAGTTTTTATTTTGACCGTAAAATTGTTTCACCTTATCTATCAAAAAATTATAACCCTACAAGAGAGCAAAGGATTTCCTTGCTGAATAAAATAAATAATTACATAGTGAAACTCTTTTGATTTTAACTAGTATTGATTTTTAATTAATTTACCAAGACAAACCTGTCCCATTACACCTGTCCCATTAGTGATTTTCATGGCCTAATAATAGTTAATAATATCAAATAATTGTAGGTTATTTGGTGTA
>CAJWUE010000066.1:0-7968 GCA_913047775.1 uncultured Rhodobiaceae bacterium | reverse complement strand
CTCCACATTCCTTCCTTGGGTAAGTTTATTCTTATTTCTTCTCCAATAAGAGGTGTATCAATAACTCCGGGCAAAATATCAGAAACTCTTGTGTCAAAACGTGAAAATTCAGCCGAAAGTGATTCCGTTAGCCCTTTAACAGCGTGTTTCGAAGCTGAATATACCGACGTCATAGGCAGGCCTATAACTGCTGTCGAGGAAGCGGTATTGAGGCATAAAGAGTTTGGTGTATTTTTTAGGAGGTTAATGGCCGAATAAATACCGTTAATCACACCTATTAGATTTATATCGATAACCTTTAGATGATTTTTGTAGGGTTGTTCTTCAAAAAATCCTCCTTCTGCAATGCCGGCATTATTAAACAGGATATCCAGCTTTCCATCGGTACACGATGAGAAATTTGATACACATTTTTCGAAATCATCCTTGTTAGTCACATCCAGATTTTTATAAACAATTTCATTATCTCCAAGTTCATCAGAAAGTTTTTCTAAATTTTCTTCATTGATATCGTAACAACCTACAAACCAACCTTCTTTTTTAAACAACTTGACCGTTTCTTTACCCATGCCGCTGGCGGCACCAGTTATAAATATTGATTTTTTATCCATGTTATTTCCAGTTATTGTTCATTGCTTCAAATCTAGACCAAAATCGAGAGAAGGGGAAGAATGTGTTAGCCAGCCAGAAGAAATAAAATCCACTCCGGTCATAGCGATGTCCAAGACATTTTCAATATTAACACTTCCTGAAGCTTCTAACAGAACTTTATCATTGTTGATCTCAACCGCTTTTTTTAGTTCAGATGTACTAAAATTATCTAGCAAAATTATGTCAGGATTATTCTCAAGTGCTTCTTGAAATTGATCGATGTTATCTACCTCCACCTCAATTTTTAGAGACTTATCAGAGCTATTTTTTGCTTTTTTAATTGCTTCTTTAATTGATCCTGACAAGGCTATATGATTATCTTTAATAAGAATTCCATCGAAAAGACCAAAACGATGGTTTTTTCCACCACCAGAAAGAACTGCAAATTTCTCAAAAACCCTAAGGTTCGGAGTTGTTTTACGAGTACACATGATTTTTGTATTGGTATTTTTTATTTTCTTTGCCATTAAGGAGGTTGCGCTTGCTATTCCTGACATATGAGATAAAAAATTAAGGGCAGTTCTTTCAGCAGTTAGTATCGATATTGAATTGCCTTGAATTCTTGCTAAAATATCACCAATCTCAACTTCATCGCCTTCATCTTTGAATTTTTTAAAAGCAATTTTTTTGTCTACTAGACGAAATACTGTTTCCACTAAATAAAGACCAGAAATTATACCTTCTTGTCTTGATTTAATGTCGAATTCCGATCTATTGGAATCATCCAAAATTAAATTGCTAGTAACATCACCTATGATACCGATATCTTCTTTGAGAGCTTCTTCTACTATCCTTTCAGTTAATACTTTGTCCGGTAATTCGAAACTCATAGTTTTATCATATTATTAACGGATTGTAGGGCCCTTTCAGCTGTGTCTTTATCTATATTTATCTCATATTGCTTATTCCAAAGAGACTCTAAGATATTTTCTAAAGTAATTTGTTTCATGTGAGGGCACAAATTACATGGCCTAACGAAGTCTACATTGGGGTTTTCTATAGAAACATTATCGCTCATAGAGCATTCTGTGACCATCAAAACCTTCTCGGGCTGATTTTTTCTAACCCAATTTATCATAGCGGAAGTTGAACCAGAATAATCTGACTCCGCTATTACGCTTGGAGAGCATTCCGGATGAGCAATTACCTGAACGCCCGGTTCATTTATTCTAAATTCACGAATTTCCTCTGGAGTGAATTCTTCATGCACCTCGCATCTTCCTTTCCAAAGAATAATCTCTTTTTTGGTTTCTTTGGCTACGTTTAAAGCTAAATATTCATCTGGAATAAAAATTACTTTTTCTGAATCAAAGGAATTGACTATATCAACGGCATTTGAGGATGTGCAACAGATGTCCGATTCAGCCTTAACCTCTGCAGAGGTATTCAAGTAGGTTACAACTGGTATACCGGGATTGTCTTCTTTTAACTGTCTCACATCTTTACCTGTAATTGAGGAGGCAAGAGAACAACCAGCTCGAAGGCTAGGAATTAAAACCATTTTGTTCATATTTAGTAATTTTGATGTTTCAGCCATAAAATGAACACCACATTGTAAAATAATTTCGCTTTCAACTTTAGAAGCTTCTTTAGCTAATTGTAATGAGTCTCCTCTTACATCACTAATGCAATGGAATATTTCAGGGGTTTGATAATTATGGGCAAGAATTGCCGCCTTCATTTCCTTCTTAAGTATATTTATAGCTTCTATATATGGAGCGAAGAATGGCCACTCAATTTCAGGAACGACTCTCGATACTTTCTCATAGAGATGCCGAGATGAGTTCCCAAGGTCTGACGACCAACTGATATTCATTTCTTCTAAGACCTGATTAGCAGTCTTACTTGTAAAATCCCTGTTTAACTCTTTATCCATATCTGCCACGATAAAAAAATTAATCCTCTAATTATACAAAAAATACTTCCAACTTCAGTTTTTTTTCAGGATTATACTACCTGCTGAGTAACCCGCACCGAATGAGCATAAAACTCCAATATCACCAGATTCCAAGTCGGAATTAAATTGCGAAAATGCGATTATTGAACCTGCAGAGGACGTATTCGCGTAATCTTTTAATATATTAGGTTGTTCTTTAATATCAGGTTGCCTTCCTAATACTTTCTTCCCTATAAGATCATTCATACTTTTGTTTGCTTGATGAAGCCATAATCTTCTGATTTCTTCTACTTCAATATCTTCATCTTCTATGTGTTTAAGAATTAGTTGACTAACCAATGGAACAACCTCTTTAAAAACTTTTCTTCCTTCCTGGACAAACAAAAGGTCTCTGTCTATTGGCTTCGTATCTTTTGCCGAATTAAGAAAACCGAAATTATTTCTTATGTTATTTGAAAACTGAGTAACACATTTAGTAGATATGATTTCAAAAGCATTTTTTGATAGGTTATTTGCTTGTTTTTCAAGAATGACTGCCGTACAAACATCTCCAAAAATAAAATGACAATCCCTATCTTTAAAATCCAGGTGTCCAGAACATATCTCTGGATCAACCACTAAAATACAATCTGCACTCCCAGATTTAATCATGTCAGCTGCGGCTTGTATCCCAAAAGTTGCAGACGAACAGGCAACATTCATATCAAATGCAAAACCATTAATTCCAAGTAAATTTTGAACTTCAATTGCTATTGCTGGGTAGGCCCTTTCAAGATTAGAACATGCGGTAATTACCGCGTCGATATCATTAGGAGTTTTATTTGCTTCCTTCATTGCTATTCTTGAAGCTTTTATTGACATTTCAGCCAGTATGGATGGTTCATCATTAGTTCTTTTTCTAATTATTGGATGCATGATGTCTGGGTCTAATATTCCTGATTTATTAACCACATATCTTTTTTCAATTCCCGATGCATTAAAAATGAATTCTTCATTAGAAGATTCAAGGAAATCTATTTCATTTGCATCAATTTTATCTTTATTTATTTCGTTAAATTTTTTTGCGTACTCATTATATGATTTAACGAGTTCGGCGTTGGTTATAGATTCTTCTGGTGTAAACACTCCTGTTCCACTTATTGCTATGTTTCTCAAGATTAATCTCCCTTAAAAAAATACTAACAGAAAATTCTTTTATGTTAACCTTTTTGGCACTCGAAATAACGCGGACAGGTGGTGATGTGATCATTAACAATTCCAACCGCTTGCATAAATGCATACATGATTGTTGGACCACAAAATTTAAAACCTAATCTCTTAAATTCTTTTGAAATCATAATTGAAAGTTCAGTCTGACTTTGTATATCCGATAAACTTTTAACATGATTTATGATAGGTTTTCCATCAACAAAATACCAAAGAAAGTCCGAGAAACTACCATTTTTGGAGAAAATTTGATTATATAATTTTGAATTGTTGATTGTTGCATTAATCTTTATTCTACTTCTAACAATTCCTTTATTTTTTAAAAGTCTTTCGATGTCTATTAAGCCATAATTAGATATTTTTTTAGGGTCAAAGTTATCAAAGGCTTCTCTAAAATTCTCCCTCTTATTAAGGATTGTTATCCAGCTTAGACCTGCTTGAAATCCTTCAAGCACAAACATTTCCCACAATTTTTTATCGTTATACTCAGAAAGCCCCCATTCGTTATCATGATAGATTTGATATTTCTTACTTGAATTGGACCAACTGCAGTAACCTTCTCTAGGGTTACTCATTTATAAGTAACCTTGCGGATAAAAAAATTCCATTTTACAGGGATTATTTCCAATAATTATTTTTTCTGATTGAGAAATTAAGTCTTCTATAACTTCAATTCTTACTAGAGCAATACCAATATCATCAATGGTTTTGATAACAGTTCCCACTTTTTTTTCTATAAAAATTATATCATCTTGGCTAGTTAATGTATTTTCTGTCCTAAAAGGAAAAACTCTCTTCTTTACTTTCCCTCTACGTTGCATTCTTGAAGTAACTTCTTGACCAACAAAACAGCCCTTATAAAAATCAATAGAATTGCAGTAATCTAAGTTCATTTCTATAGGAAAATATTCTCCTGATTTGATATCTTTTCCCTCTTCGACAATACCGAGTGATAGTCTTTTCTTTTCGTATTTTTTCATTTCTTCTGAAGAAATGTTTTTGATTTTACCTACTCCTCTCCATCCTAATTCTTTACTTCTAGGGTCTGGTTGAAAATCTTTATAAGGTTTTTCCAAGCTCACAAAAACTGACAACTCATTTTCTTCTTCAATTAGAACTTTCGATTTCAATTTATATATGGACAATTTTTTTAGAAACTCTTCTGTAGAGCTTTTATGGATATCAATTAAGAATTTATGATCCTTTTTAAAGACTATAAAATTATTTATAAGCTTACCTTGTGGACTTAATAGAGCACCAGAAAGAGAGTTCTGGTCCTGAAGATCTAAGTTACAAGTTACAATCGACTTTAAAAATTCTTCAGAATCTTCTCCTTGAATAGAGATAACAGACCGGTCTTTTAAATGTATAATCTTATTTTCCATAAGGATTTTAACTTTTTTAAGGTACAATAAGATTAATATAATTAATAAAGGTAAGCGTTACAATGTCATTTGATATTATCTTCAAGGATGCGCAGATTGTCACTCACACAAAGAGATTTAATGGTGATATAGCCGTTAAAGACGAGAAAATTGTTGAAATTGGGGATTTAAAAGAATCTGAGGCAAAAGAAAATATTGATTTAAAGGGATTATGTCTCATTCCAGGCGTTATAGATACACAGGTGCATTTTAGAGAACCTGGATTAGAACATAAGGAAGATTTATACACGGGAACAAAAAGTGCAATCCTCGGAGGAATAACAGGTGTTTTCGAGATGCCAAATACCGATCCTTCAACTACCGATGAAGACGCTTTGATGGATAAATTTAATAGGGCTTCAAATAGAGCCTTTTGTGATTATGCTTTTTATGCAGGAGGAACCGAAGATAATGCAGACAATCTTCCTTCTTATGAAAAAATAAATGGTTGCTGCGGTGTTAAGGTATTTATGGGAGCAAGCACGGGTTCACTTCTTGTCGCAAAAGAAGAAGACTTAGATAAGATTGTCTCTAAGATTAATTATCGTGCATCTTTTCATTGTGAAGATCAGTCAAGACTTTTGGAAAGGGAAAAATTTCAAGAAGAAGGCAAAGTACATACACATGAAATTTGGCGAGATAAGTTATCTTCACTAATTGCAACTCAAAAACTTGTTTCGATAGCAGAAAAATATAATAAAAAAGTTCATGTTTTACATGTAACAACAGAGGAAGAGATCAATTTTTTGTCGGAGCATAAGAAAAACGTATCTGTTGAAATTACTCCCCAGCATTTAACATTGCATTCTCCTGATTGTTATGATCGTCTTGGTAGTTATGCTCAAATGAATCCACCTATAAGATCAAAAAAACATCAAGACAGATTATGGGAAGCGATAAATGAAGGTATTGCCGATATTATAGGTTCGGATCATGCTCCCCACACTAAAGAAGAAAAAAATAAAAATTATCCACTCTCACCATCCGGTATGCCTGGAGTACAAACGCTTGTTCCAGTAATGTTGAACCATGTAGCGAAGGGAAAGCTTTCCCTTGAGAGGTTTATAGAACTGACAAGTTACAATCCTTCTGTTCTTTTTGGTATCAAAAATAAAGGGAGAATAGAGATAGGTTGTGATGCTGATTTTACGGTTATCGATTTATCTATGAAAAAAAAGATTACCAATGATTGGATTGCAAGCAAATGTGGCTGGACTCCTTATGAGGGTATGTCTATTAAAGGGTGGCCAGTAATGACCATTATAAGAGGACATCTTGTCATGAATGAAGGAAAAATTATTGACCCTATAGGGAAACCTATGAGTTTCGAGAGGTAATCCAGGGAGAAAACTATGACAGATAAATTTCAAGCTCTAATGATAGATAAAAAAGAAGATGAACAAAGTGTAAATTTCGTTAAAATTTCAGAAGATGAGTTAATGGAAGGAAATGTTTTAGTCGATGTTACTCATTCTTCTTTGAACTATAAAGACGGATTGGCTTTGACTGGCGCTCCCGGGGTAGTGAGGAGTTTTCCAATGATAGCGGGGATTGATTTTAGTGGCATAGTGAAAGCTTCGGAGGATGAAAAGTTTTCTCAGGGAGATAGAGTTGTTCTAAACGGTTATGGTTTATCCGAAAATCATTTTGGAGGATATTCTGAGAGGGCAAGAGTAAAATCAGATCACTTATTAAAACTTCCTGATAACATTTCTAATAAGCAGGCTATGGCTATCGGAACAGCGGGTTATACAGCAATGTTATGTATTTTAGGCCTCGAGGATTGGGGGATAAAACCAGAGGATGGAGAAATTCTTGTAACCGGAGCATCTGGAGGAGTTGGCTCTGTCGCTGTTTCTATTCTTTCAACATTAGGATTTCAGGTAGTAGCATCGACTGGTCGTCTAAATGAGACGGAATATTTGACTAGTTTAGGAGCGGCTTCGGTTATAGATAGATCTGAGCTTTCCGAACCTTCACGACCTTTGGGTAAGGAGATTTGGGCTGGTGCTGTTGATTCGGTAGGAAGCCAAACACTGGTTAATACCCTAGCTCAAATTAAATATGGTGGAGCAGTATCAGCTTGTGGTTTAGCTCAAGGAATGGATCTTCCAGGAACAGTAATGCCGTTTATTTTACGTGGAGTTGCCCTAATAGGAATAGATTCAGTTATGGCGCCTATGGATAAACGGGAAAGAGCTTGGGAACGATTGAGTAATGATCTTGATACGGCAAAACTTGAAGAGATGATTATTGATGCGTCATTAGAGGATATACCAAACTTGGCTCAAGAAATACTTGCAGGAAAAGTAAGGGGAAGAGTGGTCGTTAATATTTTAGAGAATAATTAGTAAATATTAAGTTCGAATTTCTTTGAGACGTTCAGATATTAAAAAGGCCAAATCCAATGCTTGATTAGCATTCAATCTAGGATCACAATGAGTATGGTACCTGTCGGAAAGATCTTCTTCAAATATTTCTTGAGTTCCACCTAAACATTCCGTAACGTTTTGTCCTGTCATTTCAATATGTACTCCACCTGCATGTGTTCCTTCGGCTTGGTGAATATCAATAAATTCTTTAACTTCGGTAAGAATCTTATCTAGAACCCTTGTTTTGTAGCCATTTGAAGCTTTTACCGTATTACCATGCATAGGGTCGCAGGACCAAACAACATTTTTTCCTTCAGATTTTACCGCTTGAATAAGTTTTGGAAGATGACTAGCTACATTATTAGCGCCATATCTTGTTATTAAAGTTAATCGTCCTGCTTCGTTATCAGGATTGATT
>CAJWUE010000065.1:0-7980 GCA_913047775.1 uncultured Rhodobiaceae bacterium | reverse complement strand
AATGTTGAGATAAGGACAAAAAGAATATGGCTGAAAAATATGATCATCTAACAGAACAACATCAAAGATTTATCGATGCACAAAAGATCTTTTTCGTTGGAACCGCTGCAGCCGAGGGCAATATTAATGTTTCTCCGAAAGGATTGGAAAGTTTAAAGATCGTAAATAAGAATAAGGTTTTATGGGTAAATTTGACGGGTAGCGGTAACGAAACAGCGGCGCATACTCAGGAAAACCCTAGAATGACTCTTATGTTTACCTCCTTTGAGAAAAATCCTCTTATCCTTCGCGTCTATGGAACAGCAAGAGCTATTCATCGACTTGATCCCGAATGGGAAACAGTGATCAATCATTTTCCTAAATCTCCCGGATCCCGTCAGGTGTTTGACCTTTCCGTCTCTTTAGTGCAAACATCCTGCGGCTATGCTGTTCCTTATTACGATTTTAAAGGGGAAAGGAGCACTTTAGAGAAGTGGAATGATGCAGCAGGTGAAGATGGGATAAAAAAATACTGGGAAGAGAAAAACACCCAATCCCTCGATGGTATAGAAACCGGAATAGTTAAGAAAAATATCAGAAAACAATAAAGGCCTTCATCAACCGATTTTATGTTTGATTAGTCTTCACCCGTGAATTCCGGTGAAGTTTCAACGCCTAAGAAAATTTTTCCTAGCTCCTGATACAACGGATGGGCAACCCAACGATGAGTGGCACAGCCATGAGCATCTCTCAATTTCCTTTCCAAAGGACTAACCATGCGCATACCACTTGTTCCTGCAGCATTATGAATTTTATCAACAACTTCCATTGAAGCATTCGCAGCATAGGTGCATGCCAATCTCCCAAGATGCGTTGCATGTGGAGATGGTTTTTCTAGTCCGTCATTCAGCTCATCCTCTACGGACCTCATAGACTCCATTAAGAAAGCCCGTGCCGATCTAAGTTTAGCTTCGGCTTCCCCTACACGGTATTGAGCAATAGGTCTTTCACGAGTGGTTGTGGTTGAAAGCATCGGAATCTTATTTTGGGCAATGTCTATAAATGTATCTATAGCTCCTCTTGCAACACCAATTGCGACTGCTGCTTTGTTATAAGCAAGACGAAGCGCTACAGGTACACGATAAGTAGGGTTAGGATATAAAGCCGGAACAGTAATCAGATCAACCGAAGCGAAACGTTCCGGAACAAGAGCGCCATCTGCTACGACATCATGGCTACCTGAACCTCTTAAACCAGCTACATCCCATGTGTCCAAGATTTCCCATTCGCTTCTGTTTAAAAACCACATTTTCATAATTGGTATTCCGTTGTCATCTAGTTTGGGTTCGTCGTTCTCAACGATAGGTGCCATCATGAAGCACCATTCCGCGTTATGACAGCCGCTAATAAAAGTCGTCTGACCCCAAACCCGATAACTTCCATCATCCTGTTTTATAGCTTTTGTGGGAAGGCTTCCAGGTCCTCCTCCTCCGCACATTATAACATTCGGATTATCCAGATAAACTTCCTTTGCCAACTTAGGATCCATCCCACCCGCAGCCATGGCATTAATCTCGGAACCTAACATGACATTCCAACCAACAGAACCATCAATTGCCGATATGGCTTCTATGATCTCTATTGTCTCACAAATTGAAGCGTTCTCTCCACCCAACTCTTCTGGTAAAGCAAAACGAAAAAACCCTGCGTCAACTAAAGTTTTTATTGTAACATCTGGAACTCGGCGAATTTTTTGAGCTTCATCCCCACCTTTTACTATTATGTCACGAAGAACTTCCACTCTCTCTAAAATAGGAAGATGATTTATTTCTTTATCTTTATCGACAACATTGGTCTGACTGCTATTCATTTCTTGCTCCTCAGTAATTGATGTGATTGTTTGAATTAAAACTATAAGCTAACAAAAGTAAATAACATTTAAATAATAAACATATCTACAATGGAGCTGTTAATTCTTACCTTAAAAGACAATGGTTTTTAAACCATTCAATAATACACGTCTTTCTGAATGCATACGCACTGCTCTCAAAAGAACAGTTGATTCAATATCATAACCGCTTTCTTGCATACTTTTAGGAGATGCGTTGTGATCAACACGCAATATATCCTGTTCGATTATGGGTCCCTCATCCAGTCCTTCGGTAACATAATGCGCGGTGGCACCAATGATTTTCACTCCTCTTTCATGCGCCTGATGGTAAGGTTTTGCACCCTTAAAACCAGGTAAAAAGGAATGATGAATATTGATGCATTGACCCTCAATGTCTTTGATAAATTCCAACGATAATATTTGCATGTAACGAGCAAGGATGATTAATTCGGATCCCGTCTCAAGATATACGTTCTTAAACATCTTTTCTTGATCTTGTTTTGTGTCGGAAGTTACCGGTAAATAGTGAAAAGGGATTTTATTCCATTCGACGAGGTCTTTTGATACCTCATGATTGGATATGACTGCTTGGATGTCTATGGGAAGAGACTCTATTTTCCAACGGTGAATCAGATCATTCAGGCAATGGCCCTCTTCACTGACAGCTATGATAGTTTTGCAAGGTTTTTCCGCATCATAAAAACGTCCTTCTATTTTAAATTTATTTAGTTCTTTTTGAAATTCTGCTTCTAAGATATCCAAGTTGAAATCTGAGGAGTCTTCCTTTTCAAAAGCAATGCGGCTAAAGAATTTTTTCGTGTCAGGGTCGCTGAAAGAAGACGCTTCTGTCATGAAGGCACCTCTGTTAAACAAAAACTGGGTAGCCGATGCCAACACACCAGGTATATCAGGACATATAAACTGAAGTATGATTTTTTTTGCCTTCATATTCTTTTACCCAAAACTAAAGTATTAAAGCTCTTCCAACAAACCAGAAAGTCCCGAGAGCAATCAATAGTGCTCCAGAGATATCATAAGCTAAATTGTGGTACTTTCTGAAACTCGTCTTCCCTAACACATAAAGTATTAAAACGGCAAGAAATACAGATAAAATCTGCCCCAGTTCCACTCCGATATTGAAACCTAAAAGACCAAGAACCAAACCATCCGTAGGTAATCCAAGCTCCAGTAAAACACCAGCAAATCCAAATCCATGAATAAGCCCAAAAATTATTGTGATAACAGGCATCGCCCTTTGAGCCTCATCCCTGCCTTCTAGCAAAAACCCGTAGCATAAGGTAAATAATAACAACCCTATCCATGTTAGGATATTGAGCGTTCCTCCGAAAATAAGAGCGGAAATAGCCAAAATTAATAATAATAACGTACCAAGCCAGACAAAGCGTTTCTTGTTCGTTTCATCAATTATCAACGCCTCAAAAGCAACCAGCAGTATGGTATATCCTATTAAAGCTTCAACTGCGGGTCCCGATGGCTGTACAAAACCAAGGCTCGCTAAGGCCAATGTAACGGAATGGCCAATAGTAAATCCGGTGATAGCCAATAAGAGTTGTCTTGCTCTGAAAGTAATCAACAAAATTGTTGCTAAAAAAGCCAAATGATCATAGCCGGCAAGGATATGCTCAAAACCTAGGGATATATAATCAACAAAAATTGTGAGGTCACTTCTTTCACTCTCCCCTGATGATAGAGAAAAACTTACCTCCTGACGTGAGGAAGTAAAAATGTGTTCTTGCCAATCATTATTGTCGAGAAGTATACGTGCAAAATGAATATGGCCTGCCGAAACTGGAAAAAAGGTTCCGTTGTAAATTGAAAGTTTTTCTCCACCTTCAGTACAGGTAAATTCTATCTTTGATTGTACATAACCATTATCGATGAGTTGTGTCTCAGGTCCTTTTAAAATCTGACAAGGCTGTCCAGAAACAGAAATCTTTAAATAATTTTTCAGGTGAGTTGTCAGCTGGTCTTGAAGGTTGGGTGAATAACCCTCCAAAACCGGCAAGAGAGTGACTTGGCGTGCAGGCACAGTAAAAACAGCTTTTGCTATATTTTCTTCAATCTCCCATTTTGAGAAAGACCTGCTGATTTGATGAGCATGAGTCTCAAACGAGAGAAAGGCTATAAAAGATATAAGTAAAAGTTTCCGGATCATTTTTTATATCTCATTCAAAGTATTTAATCTTGGCTCTTTTTTTAAGCCACACCATATACTGATCAACAGATTCTTCGTCATTCCTTCGTAAATATTCAGTTTTAACTTGCTCTTTAACATCATTAAATGGAATTCCTTCTCCTGCTATTGAACTCAACATATAAATAAAACTGTATCCCGTTGTCGATTCAATTTCAGTTGTAATTTGCCCGGGTTGCAAAGTTTCTATTAATTCAACGAGGGCTGGTTCTAAATAATCTTTTAATTTTTTTATGGGTAATAAGACATTCGGTATCACTGGAATAATGGGATCGCCGAGTTTCTCTTTTACAACATCAAATTCTTCACCCGCTATAAGTAAACCTCTTACCTCATCTAAACGCTGTTCATCCTCTTCTTCTGTACCGTACTCAATGAAGAGTCTTTTTATATGAACTTCTGAAGGTCTAGAGAAAAATTCGATGTTTTTGGAATAAAAATCAACAAGTTTTTCATCGTTTACTTCGGAAACTATACCTTCAACGATAATCTTATCTAACATCTCAGAAACTATGGTTTTCCGTACCATTCCTTCGGTTTGAGGAAGATCAAGTTCTAATCCCCTTTGCAACAAAAGCTGTTCATCAATCAACCTTTCTAAAACAATTATCTTTTCTTCATCCGTGATTTGATTTCTTTTGTTCATCATTAGTGCTTCTAGAGCAAGGTCCAAATCCGATTGGTAAATAGGATGATCGTTTACAATTACCACCACGCCCTTATTAGCAGAGTTTTTTTTGGAGTCAGGAAGAACACCAAAAAAAATAAAAACGATACCTATTAATAAACCTGAAAGTAAAAGGAATGTCTTTCTCATAGTGTTAGTCTAATTTTGTGAAACAAAAATAGGTGATGACCATGCACGGTGTTCTTCTTTAGAAAGACAAAGGTCATCCTTATCGACTCTATAATCACCCCAACATGGATTAACCTCGATACAATTTCCTTCTTTATCATATGTACAACGCGGAGCGGATCCGTTTATGGTATCGGTCGGCTCTTGAATAGCTCGCACATAATATAACGCTTCACGATCATTTTCTATAAATTCGTTATCTTCAAATTCTACCGTACATCCATTCTCATTGTCCTCGCATGGCAAAGACAACCATGGATCCAAAATTAAGTCATCGATTACCTCAGAGGAATTTATCTGAGGAGTAATCTTTATAATTTCTACTCTCGTAATCTTTAACCTTTCTGAAGAAGGATTATAACATTCTCCAGAACATAGTTTTTCAATTCTCTCACTCGATAATCCATTACTCGTGAACTCGGGACAACCCGGTTTCTGTTTAAAGGCTCCAACAACTCTAACCACAAATCGAGGATTGTTATTTAAAGATAGCTCGGAGCCCATCGGATTGATAGCACCGTTAGAAATTTCATCAAACCACAAAAGAATTCTTGGGCCAGAAGTTCCATAGATCTCCTTTCTGTTTAAGGAATCCCAAATTCCATCGCGAGATCTATCTTTAACATGAACAGCAGCCAACCCTCCTTGTGTCCAAAATGCCTGTTGCCTTTCAAGTTCTGTTAAAGCAAAGCCCAATCCTCCTTTTAATATATCCTCATAAGTGATTTCATCAATGCTGGACTTGACAGGTCCAGGGTCCGGATTCGTTGTATTACGCCAAAATTTATTTATTCCACCCGCTGCTTCTGTTGTTGTTAATCGGTCGATGGGTTTATATCCGGTTCCCGGTTTAGCCCTATGATTGTCGGAAGCCGCTATAAAACCCCATTTAAAATTGGTGGGTAGTTGGTTTTCAAAATTAGTGATAGCCAATCCGTACTGTACCGATGTGGTAGGGATGTGGTTAAAAGATGGCAAAAAACAATCCCGACATTGGTTTGAATCAAGCCAATCCTCAGCGTTTTCTCCTGAAACCGCAATATGCCCGGCAATACCAAGACTGGCGTGGATTTCTCTTGCCGTTACTGCTCTTTTTTCACATTCCGCATCGGTTTCTCCATCCGTAAGGCATCTCTTTCTTATTATTTCACCTGCTTGCCAGCACGAGGGAAGAAACTCGGAAGTTGCTTCTGGACAGACGGGGTTATTAATATCTCCTATAACCTGTCTATAAGAGCGATACTCTTCCGAATTCCCGTGTCCCGACATAACTTCGATAATTTTCATTTTATCAGGACGCATCTTTGGTGATAACTGTTTGTCCCATGAGGTTGTTGGAGGCGTGTAATAACCCCAGGTGGATCCGTGAGGAATTATCAGAGGATCTAAGAATTGTTCTTCAAGTTTCCGCACGAGATCTCCAGGTGTGTTAGCGAATTCGTAACAACCTTCCTCCAACTCATTTGAAGGAGAGTTTTCATCACAAAAAGGGATGCCTCTTATCTCATTTACAAAATACTGAAAATCGGAATAGTGAGTAAATTTTTTGATATCTAATATTCCAACTACTTTAGGCATAAGAGCATTGGAGTTAAGTCGAAGAGAATTCGTGGCTACACCACCCGATCCTATTGGTCTCTTGGCTAGTTTATCATCCTCAAGATCTTTAAAAATAACATTCTTATGGCCATAGTGATCTTCCGGGAGTGATCCAACCTGTGTCCATTCAAATCCTATAAAAGGTATAACGTCATTACTTTCCTCACCGTTGACCTTAGAACATTGACGAATAAAATCTTTTGTTTCTGTCCACTTCCGTGGAGTGGAAGCCTCCGCATGATCCGTAATAGCCCAAAAATCGATGGAAGAACAATATCGAGCATAATCACAGGCATCAGCCATGGGATGTACTCCTTCGCCTCCAAGTATTGGTAAAGACCACCAAAAAGCATCAGTGGAGAATGTAGTATGAACGTGCAAATCTCCAAAAAGTATCTGTTTTGAATCGTCTCCACTCAGAAGATTAGCAGCTTTTTTTTGAGAGAGCGCTCTTTGTGCAATAATATTCTCGGGTAGAGGCCCTCCTTGTAATTCTTCAACGTGTCTGGCACGACCAAACCATCCCTGATACACAGCCGTTAAAAACAAAGTAGCCCCGATAATAACAATTACGAGAACGAGAGAGATAATTTTTTTCATATTGTATTCCTCATATCAAAACACCAAAACCCTGTATTTCTGCAGCTTCTTTCCTAACCCTTTCCGGACCGCCAAGTATCTGACGGGCTAAACCAATCCTTTTAAACCAATAATGCAAACCCAAAAGATCTGTAAAACCCATTCCCCCATGTACCTGCGTAGCAATCCTAGCAATATTATGGGATACCTCTGAAAGATGAGCTTTAGCATGACAAGCCGCAAGCCGCGACTCTTCAGGTATAGAATCCTGAGCATAAGCAGAGTACCAAACAAGTGAACGACAGGGCTCGAGTTCCGCTGCCATCTCGGCACACATATGTTTGACCGCCTGAAAGGATCCTATGACCCTATTGAATTGCTTTCTCTCAAGAGAATATTCTACAGCTTTCTTAAGCATGCTATCACTTGTACCCAACATATCTGCAGCCAAGATAACTCTTCCCGAATCTATAACTTTATCAATAATTTCTTTTCCACCAGAAATTTCATCTGCTTTACAAGAATTAAAAATGACCTCTGAAACTGGTCGGGTGCTATCAATGGTCGGTATTTCAGAAATTTCTATATCCTCTTCCTTTGCATCAACAAGATAAAGATTATTGTCTATTGCAGTTACAATTATTCTGGGATCATGTTCTCCATCCAAAGCAAAAATACTCGTTCCTGAAATCTTTCCCTTGGAAATTTTTAGGCCAGAGTCTTCTCTTGCACCAATGACTTCATTGATTGCAATGCATGCACTAATTTCGCCTTTAGCTATCTGTGGTAGCCATTTCTCCGCTAACTCCGATGACCCTTTATCCGAAAGACTTATAGGTACCATTACAGAATTGGCTACCC
>CAJWUE010000064.1:0-8066 GCA_913047775.1 uncultured Rhodobiaceae bacterium | reverse complement strand
TAAGAATTCTATATTTGTAAAAATTTCTCCTAAAAATAGCCAAGAACCAAATTCTCTACTTACTAGATTTGTGTGTTTACCTTGCCATCCGATTCCTGATTCTTGAGAAATATTTTTTTCCATTACCGGGGCGGTATCGACAAAAACTTTAATTTGACAATCTGTTTTATTAATAATCCAAGTTCCTAATTTCTTTAGATTTTTTTTAATAATCTTATGATAATCTTCTCCTTGGGCGTAAACAGAAATATTTCCAATTTTAGGATTTTCTAGAAGCCTGAGAGGATCATAATTTGGCCCATAATTAACACCTAAAGTTATTATACTTTTAACTTCTGGCCATAATCTTATTGGCGAAGATCTTTTATAGCTATTTTTTTCTAGCCATTGCATTTCCCCATGATAATTCTTTTTAAGAAATTGGTTTAAATCTTTTTCAATTTTGATATCAGAAGCTGGAGAAGTGAAACCAATAGTGTCAAAGCCTAATTTCTGCGACTCAACTATTAATTCTTTTTGAATATTTTCAGATTCTTGTTTGTCAAAAGTCGAGGGTTGCATACTTACCTCTAGGCGGAATACTCATAACTTGGTCCATCAGCAGTGATCGAAAACTTGGCCTACACTTAATTCTTGTATACCAATCTTTGACAGCGGGGTATTTTTTCCAAGGAATATCGCCAAGATAATCTAGACATGAAATATGCGCCGAAGCAGTTAGGTCAGCTAAACTTATTTGGTCATCTGTAAGCCAAAACCGTTCAGCTATTAATGTATTAATGTAGTCCATATGATAATTTAAATTGTGTATGGCAATTCTAATCCTTTCTAACCTAGGCAATCCTCCCCCTTTACTAACCTTCAGAAACCTTCTTTGAACTCTTTCATCAAGAATTATCTTACCTACCTCGTAATGAAACTTATTATCAAACCAATCAACAATTCTTCTAATTTCATTTCTAGCTATATTATCTTTAGGTAGTAAGGATTCATGATTCTCTTCCAAATATTCTGTAATTGCATAATGACCGCAAATCTTTTCTTCTTTCATAATCAAGACCGGAACTTCACCAGAGGGGTTAGTCTTTAGAAATTCCTTTCTTCTTTGCCAGTAAGCTTCCACTATAAGATCAGGATCAATATTACGTTCCCTAAGTAATAATCTTACCTTTCTACTGAAAGGACACAAAGGATAGTGGTATAGAGTAGTCATTCCTATCCTATGTTATGTTTTCCCAACAAATTAAAATTACTCATATTTCTTTTCGTAATGATCATGTATAGAATATAAAGTTAAATACTGTTTTTAACTAATTTTTTTAAAAGAATATTGAAAAACTCTAATGAAGGTAGCTTTACATAAGTATGATTTGCCGGATGATGTGTCTTTTGGCAATAGTGTAGCGGTTGATACTGAAACTTTGGGTCTAAAACCAGAAAGAGATCCTTTGTGTTTGGTTCAGTTGTCATCGGGTGACGGTACCGCTCATCTCGTGCAGTTGGATAGAGAGGATTACAATGCTCCAAATCTAAAACGAATATTTTTAGATAATAAATGTTTAAAAATTTTTCATTTTGCTCGCTTTGATGTAACTGTCTTAAGGCATTATCTTAATGTTAATTGTCAGCCAATATTTTGTACCAAAATAGCCTCTAAATTAACGAGAACTTATACTGACAAACATGGTCTAAAAGACCTATGTAAGGAATTATTAAATATTGATCTTTCAAAAAAAGAACAAACTTCAGATTGGAGTGTTGAAGAGCTTTCGAAAGAACAACTGGAATATGCTGCCTCAGATGTTTTGTACCTACACGAATTAAAAGGACAATTAGAAGAAAAATTAAAGAAATTAGACAGATTTAACTTAGCACAAGATTGCTTTAATTTTATTAAGACTAGGGCTTATTTAGATTTAAATGGTTGGCCGGATATAGACATATTTGAACATTAATTATGACTTCTCTCAAAGAGCAAAATCAAAAAGCAAGACACTTAATTAAACGTCTAAAGATATTGCTTCCATCTTTAATTTTCTTATTTCTTTTTTTATTAGTTTTTCAATATGCAGATTTTAAAAATATATTTAATGGATCAAGTAATTATCAGTTTTTATTATCTAACGAAACTGGAGCGGGGGTAGTAAAACCGTTTTTGCAGGGAAGAACTGCTTCAGGAGAGATCTTTAAAATTACCGCGAACAAAGCCAGTCCTCTAGGGCCAGAGTTAAAAGATATAGAGTTAGAGAAAGTATATCTGGAATTTTCTAGAGGTAATAATATTTTGTTAAAATTAAATTCAAATTTTGCTAAGTTTTTAGCATCTGACAACTCTGCGATTTTTTATGACCAAATAAAATGTGAAAGTTTTGAAGGTTATGAAATTACTGCCAACACCATAAATGTTAATTTAAGCACTTCGATTTCTTTATTTGAAGGGAAAGTTAAGGGTCAAAAAGGTGATCTTTTTTTTGAAGCAGGTAAAATGGAAGTTGAAGATAAGGGAGATAAGATCTTTTTATCCTCCGGGGTTTTCATATCAATTCCATCTAAAAGCGTTAATGGAGGATAAATATATATCTAAATCGTATATATAAATTTTTTTTTGTCATAGTAGTTTTAATTGGAACAAAAAGTATTGCTCAAGAAAATATCAGTTTTTCAACAAGTATAGATTCTCCTCTGAATATATCTGCTGAAAAGATGCATCTTGATAGATCATCAAATAAAGGAAGTTTATCGGGAAAAATTAATATTGTTCAGGGACCAATGAGCTTAAAGGCTGAAAAAGTTGAATTTAATCTCAATGAAGAAGGGGTTTTACCAGCATTAAAGAATCTGAAGGTTTTAGGGGGCGTAAGAATAGAAAATGGAAATAATCTTTCTGTGACTGGAAAAAATGCGTATTATAGTGTATTGGAGCAGACTGTAGTTATTGAAGGTGATGTAAATATTGATAATGGCTTTTCAATCATTAAGGGTAATAAATTAATCTTAGATTTGGTTACGGGTAAAGCCGAAATAGCGGATGATAGAAACACTGACAGTAGGATTAAAGGTATTTTTAAAGAGGAATAGTTTTTATGAACAAAGATTCTTCAGATAATCTTTCTAATAAACCAACTTTGATATCTTCTAATGAAGAGAGTCTAGTCGTAAAAAAAGTAAGCAAAGCTTATGCTGGAAGACCTATAGTTCGAGAAGTAGATTTCGAGCTTTTTTGTGGTGAAGCATTAGGCTTACTTGGGCCTAATGGTTCGGGTAAAACGACCTTATTTTATGCAATTATTGGACTAATTAAGCCTGATGCGGGAAGAATAATATTAGATGGTGAAGATATTACTGAATTACCCATCTATAAACGTTCTAACAATGGTATTGGATATCTTCCTCAAGAAGCTTCGATTTTCAGGGGTTTGAATGTTGAGGATAACATTCGTGCAATATTAGAAATTAATGAGGCTGATGACCAAATTATAGAAAGTGATATCGATAAGTTACTTAATGAATTTGAAATTAACCATTTAAGAAAAACACCATCCTTAGCCTTATCAGGAGGAGAGAGGAGGAGAGTAGAAATAGCGAGATGCTTAGCTTCGAGACCCAAATATATTTTGCTTGATGAACCCTTTACGGGAATTGATCCCATTGCTGTGGGAGAAATAAGAGAGCTTGTTGCCCAACTTAAAGATAGAGGTGTTGGTGTCTTAATAACTGATCACAATGTGAGGGAGACATTAACGTTGGTTGATAGAGCAGTTCTAATCCATGAAGGCTCAGTCTTAATTGAAGGAACTCCTGAAGAAATCGTTGGCAACAAAGACGTAAGGAAAGTATATCTGGGTGAAAGATTTTCTATTTAAGCAATGTCAGTAATGTCTTTTTTTGATGACGTCCTATCTTCAGTATATAACTGTTGGTTAAGGTATTTTGACTTTGAAGGGAGATCATCCCGTTCGGAATATTGGCACTGGCAGTTATTCAGGATTTTAATTTTTTTTTCTTTTTACTATTTAGAAAGTGTAACCTTTTTTGGTTTAAATTTTGTTCTCGGCACCATCTTGTTGATTCCGGAGGTGGCTGTTTCTATAAGAAGATTGCACGATACAAATAAATCTGGATGGTGGATATTACTTAATTTTTCAATATTTTTTCCGCTTATATCACCAACATTATTATTATTTTCTTTAATTGGAATATCAACTTTGATTTATTTCTATTGCCTTCAAGGAGATAATCGTACTAATGATTATGGTAATCAGCAAAGTTAGAAATTGTTATGTTTAAACACATAAAAAATTCAAGTATAAAAATATTTAAGCTATTGGGACGAGGGCTTTCACTTTTACTTCTTCTTCCAAGAATTCTTTTTAGCCTTATTTTTTTGTTAGTCATTATATCGTTTATTTATGTAAGCATAGCTGGTTATCAGAAAGATGAACCTAAAGATTCGGCGTTGTATATTTCTCTAGATGGATATCTGGTTGAGAGGTCTGAAAATATAAATGATTTAAACGACATACTTTTTAACCAACGGCAAATTAATCAACTTCAAAAAAGCGAAATTGAAGATGTCATAAGCAAGGCTAAAAACGATAGTAGAATAAAGGGTTTGGTTATTAATTTTAGTAATTTTTTGGGAGGATATCCCGCGGACCTTTTATCTTTAAATGAAGCAATTTTAGATTTTAAGGAAAGCGATAAAGTATTCATCGCTTATTCCGATTTTTATTCTCAGTCTTCTTATTTAATCGCTTCTTTAGCAAATAAGATAATTACTCATACTCAAGGTGGATTATTTTTAGAAGGTTATTCATCAAAACGTATATATATGAAGGAATTAATGAAAAATCTTGGCATTGAAGTTATTCAACTATCTTACGGAAATTACAAATCCGCACTTGAAAATTTTACACTTTCCGAAATGAGCGAAGAAGACAAGATACAAAGAACTGAACTAAACAATTTTATATGGGAAGAAATTTCCGATGCTATTGAAGCTAATAGAGGATTTAAAGAAGGGTATGTAAAAAATGTAATTATGAATATGGATACAATTCTTGTCAACAATGCAGGCAATTGGGCAGAGTTTGCTTTAAAAAAAGGATTTGTAGATGAATTAATGAATAGAAAAGAGTTGGAAAATTATCTAAATGGCCAGTTTCCTGGTGATCAAGAAGGGTGGAATTTCATCGATTACAGAAATTATGATATTAAGGAAACTGAAATTAAAGATGCCAGCGTTATAGCTAAAATAATTGTTTCTGGGCCCATAGTTGATGGTTTTGAGTCTAACGGAGTAGCTAGTGGGGAAACTATTTCTGCACTCATTAGGGATGCTGTTAAACAGGATGTTAAAGCAATAGTGCTAAGAGTTAGTTCACCCGGAGGTAGTGCTTTTGCTTCAGAACTTATTCGGGAACAGCTTAAAGAAGCTAAAAATGAAGGCATTCCTATTGTAGTATCAATGGGAGGAGTTGCCGCATCAGGTGGTTATTGGATTTCCGTTTCCTCAGATCATATTTTTGCCGAAGAAACGACAATTACTGGTTCAATTGGAGTTGCCGCGATTTTATTTAATGCTGAAGAGGCAATTAAAAAAATTGGCTTAAAAGAAGATGGAGTGTCTTTTTCACCCGTTTCTGGTTCTTTTGAGAATCCGATATTTCTGTCAAAGCCCAATGAACAAATGATATCTCTTTATGAATCAACAATTCATGGTCTTTATGATAATTTTATACATTTGGTCTCCGAAGAAAGAAATCTCTCAAAAGAAGAAGTCGAAAGTCTAGGGCAAGGAAGAATTTGGGTTGGGAAAGACGCCAAAAGGTTTGGTTTGATTGATGAAATTGGATCTCTGAAAGATGCCGAAGAAACCGCTGCAAATCTTGCAAATTTAGAAAATTACATAGTCAAGGAATTTGAACAAAAAAGAAGTCCTTTTTTGGAATATCTTTCATTCTTTGAGAATTTCATAAAAATTAATAATAATTCAGAATTTAAATTCAAGAAGTTGAACATAAATTATTATTTCAATAATTTTTTTAACAATTTAAGTATTCTTGATGATCCCAGATCGATCTATTATTTATGCTATGAGTGTTTGACAATAAATTAATCTTTTCCTTGTCTAAGATAAATTATAGATCTATAAACCACGAAGTTTAATTATTATTGGAGTCACTAATGGCTGTCCCTAAAAGAAAAGTCAGTCCTTCAAGAAGAGGCAAAAGAAGGCTAGGACATAAGAGTAAAGCACCGACTTATGTAGAAAATAAAGATTCAGGTGAACTTCATAGACCACATCATATTGATCTTAAGAGTGGTATGTATAATGGAAAACAAGTTCTAACGGCAAAAGATCAAAAGTAATCAAATTTTGTTAAAGAATTTTTCATCCAGCACTAAAGGAACTTTAATTTTACTAATCGCTTCGCTGGTTTGGGGCTCAACTTTTGTACCCCAAAAAATTGCTATGGATTATTGGTCACCTTTTCAATTTACTTCTTTTAGATTTATAATCGGTGCAGCTTTTTTATCTCTTCTAATACCAAGCTTTCAAAATTCCGTTGATAATAAAAGAGAATTCTTACTTTTTGGAGTCTCACTGGGGTTTTTCCTGGGTTTTGCCGCTTTCTTTCAACAACTGGGAATTGTTTTTACAACTGCAACAAATGCAGGATTCTTTACTAGCTTATACGTTCCTATGGTTCCTTTTATTGGTATATTTATTGGTTTGTTTCCTCATTGGTCAGTTTGGATAGGAGTTGTATTGTGTTTAATAGGATCCATTTTTTTGGGAATACCAGTAGGAGAATTTAAATTAGATAACATTAATGTGGGTGATCTGTGGGTTATATTAGGTGCCTTCTTTTGGGCATGCCATGTTCAATTACTAGCAGAGAGTGTGAAGAGATTTCCGATAATTATCTTAGCTGTTTGTCAATTTTTTTCAGCAGGAATTATTTTGGGTCTGGTAGGTATCTTTTACGAAGGGGGAAGCTTTATTGTTCTACCTAATTTAAATGACCATTTATCGTTAGTGACGCTTTTATATTGTTCTGTTGGTTCGGTATGTATTGCTTTTGTTTTGCAAATGATAGGGCAACGTTTTTCACCTCCGAGCCAAGCTGCAATAGTCATGAGCATGGAGGCAGTTTTTGCGGCATTTTTTGGATGGCTAATATTAGCCGAGTTTTTAAATTTAAGATCCTTTTTTGGGGCCTCATTCATTCTTTTTGGAATTCTTGTTTCCCAATTAGTTCCTAATTATCTTAAAAAAATTCAAAATTAGCTGGTTAATAAAAAAACTGCTTCTTCTGCAATGAAGTTTTCTATTTCTCTCGGTTTTTCTTTAAAGGTTTTTATTGTTTTTGAGTTAAATGTAATGGTTTTTTTTATATTAATTTTTAATTCATCGCATAAATTTACAAAGTCAGTAATAGTGCATAAATGAATATTTTGCGTTTCATACCAGTTCTCATTTAAACGTTTTGTAATAGGCATCTTTCCTGTTAAAAATAAATTTAATCTAACTTCCCAGAAACCAAAATTTGGTAAAGAAACTATTGTCTCTTTTCCTATTCTCATCAATTCGGACAAAACTTCCTTAGGTTTGCCAGTTGCTTGTATTGTTTGACTCAAAATTACACAATCAAAAGATTTGTTTGGGTATAAACTAAGATCTTTGGCTGCATCTCCTTGGATAACCGATAACCCTTTTGCCACACATTTATTAACCCGGTCTTGTCTAATTTCTAAACCTTGACCTATTACTTTTTTATCTTTTTTTAAATATTCTAGAAGAATTCCATCTCCACAACCAACATCAAGCACTCTGCTTCCTTGACTAACTAGAGAAACTATTGAACTTAAATCTTTTCTATAATTGCTCATATCTCAACCTAAAGATGAATACACAGAGTTTAAGAAACCGTCTAAAGTTTTGTCAAACTGCGGTTCTTCTAGAAGAAAAGCATCATGTCCTTTGTCGGAATCGATGTTAACAAAACTCACGTCTGCTCCTGCAGCGGTTAAGGCTCTTACAATAATAAGATTTTCAGATG